>CAKZJE010000025.1 GCA_936941155.1 uncultured Methylomonas sp.
AAGTAATGGATTACACTAAAATCAAAAAAACGGTTACAGGTTGGTTTAGTGATGACGTGACGTATTTTGATGTTATCACAGGTATTGATAACCCATTAACTAAATTATTTAGACAAGTCTTTAGCAATGTAGGCACGACACTAATGCAAGCCGCAACAGATTCGTTTAAAGATGAGAGTTTATTCAACTCTAATTTAATGCTTCCTAGAATGAAACTTTCGTTAAAAGCCGGTGAAAAAAACAATGCTGATAACCAAAAGAAAATTGAGGATGCAATCAATAAAGCCAGTGATGAAATAGCAGGTCAAGCGTTTGGACGTTACTTAGGGCAATTCCAAAGCATGGGTGAGGGTCTATACGAAACAACGATTAGACTTGCGGCACAAGCAGCCGTAGCAACAGCAGGGATGGAAAAACTAGGTTCAAAAACAAGTTTAACGGGTTTAGGCCTGATTTCATTTAGTGATTCAATGACACGCGCATTTGGTGGATTGAAAGAATTTAAAGCAGGTCTTGATAGTCTATATGATGCTTTCACAAGTGACCCTCAAAAACTGATTGACTCTAAAAAAGCAGTAAATAATTTTCTTGTTAGTTTAAAAGCTCCTGCAAGTGCTGGATTGCCAACTGAAATCACAAGTAAATCAGACGCGGCTAAAGTCACTAATTATTTATTAACTGCTGCAAAAAACATATCGGCAGTAGTCGAGCCGTTATTAAAAACCAATAATTTGCAACCAGATACCACGGGAATGCAAAACTTATGGAATAAAGTGGCTAAATTTGAATTTATGCCTAAAGCCAATGCTGCATATATTAAAAGCATTCCAGTTGAAAATTTAACAACGGATGTTTTAACTAAGGCATTAGAAGGAACAAAATACACGCTTGAATCTTTGAAAGTAACAAAACCTTTGATTGAATACGCGAAAAGCAACGCAAATTATTTGGATTCAAAAAAACAATTAAATGAATTAAAAACAGATAAAGTTTTAAATGACGAACTTAAAAAACTAGGTGATTATGCAATACCAAAAACAGTTGAAGAAGCTGCGGCATTGGCTGAAAAGCTAAAAGCATTGGAAAAGAATGCAGGCGATAACGTAAATAAATTTGAGGTATTAACTAAAGCAACTTTAAATGTTATTACGTCGCTTGAAAAACTTGCTGATGCCGGTAAATTTATTACAGACTTTTCTAAATCCATTTCAGCGTGGATTAAAAACATTCGTGCAACGTCAATGGGTTCGCCAGAAACGCAGTTGAATATGGCTAAAGCAAACTTTGAAGAACAATTAAAGTTAGCTAAGTTTGGTGCAACAGCGGAAGAAAAAAGAACAGCGTTAAGCGGCATTACCGGTTATGCTGACACTTACATGAACGCAATTAAATCATATTACGCTACCAGTGAAAAAGGTCAAACTGCGCTAGAAGATGTTTTGTCACAAGTCAGTGGTCTTGCTCAATCGGTTGACGTTCAAGAATTACAACTTGGTGCATTAAACGATATTAAAGATGCCATTGATTTTAGCACTATTGAAATCCCCAAAGGTATTAGTGAAGCAAACCAAGAGTTATGGAATAAATTGATTACGGCTACGAAATCAGCGGGTGACGTTGCCAAACTAAACCCAACACTTGAAAATACTATGCGCTATGACGCATTGGCTAAAATCGTTTTGATGATAGATAAATCAGCTGGAATGGCTGGTGTTGACGCTGCGTTTATGGATAAATTGATTCAAAGCGTTGCTGGTGAAGGTGGTTTAACATCTAACGTTAATCTGATTATCAATAGTGCTGAATTTGATGCTGCACAAAAAACAGCCATTATCAATAACGTCTTGGCATCGTTTAATGAGCAAGTATTGACGCTTAAAAACTTTAGTTTTGATATGAAAGATGCGGTTGATGCGGCTAAAACGTCAGTATTGCAATCTTGGGGTGAACCTAAACTGGACGTAACCACTACTGATGCTATTCAAAAAATAGCTGAGATTGATAAGTTATCAAAAGAACTAAACAGTTTAATTACCACTGAAAACGGGGTGACTGTTTTATCTGATGACGCTAAAGCTAAAATTGCTGAGATTGATGGTAAGTCAAAAGAGTTAAATGCTTTAATAAGCCAAAACAATTTATTAAATGTTTTGCCAGACGATGCTAAGTTAAAACTTGCCGATGTTGCAAAAGCGTCTAGCGAACTAAATGCTTTGATTGCTAAGGATAACAGCGTTAATGTTTTAGATGATGTTGCTATTCAAAAAATAAAAACATTAACTACTGCTGCCAACGATTTGAATGTGATGGTAAGTAAAGAAAATTTCATGTCAGTTGATAGCAATCAAGCCATTAAAAATATGCTTGAGGTTCGATATTTAAATACCAACCTTGAATTGGGTATTACTGCTGAAAAAGCATTAAACGTTAACACCGCAAAAGCAACTACAGATGTATCCGCTGTTAACTTGTTAGCTGTAGATGTGAATAAAAACTTAGCGACAGTGGTAACAATGGATGTTAATACCGCAAAAGCAACTACAGATGTATCCGTTGTTAACTCGTTAGCTGTAGATGTGAATAAAAACTTAGCGACAGTGGTAACAATGGATGTTAATACTGCATCTATGATTGGTAAAATTGATGGAATTATTGTTGCTGCAAATTCCGCAACGACAGCACTTTCAGCAATGACTGTTGAAAACAACAATACTATAGCAAGCGCAAATGCAGCAAAAGCAGCTAGTGATGCAGCAGCATCGGCAGCAGCAAATCAAGCGGCAGAAAGTGCAAAAGCTGCAAGTGCCTTAATGACATTATCGCAAGCAGACATGGATTCGTTGTCAAAACAAACTGCTCTGCCAAGAAGTGCTGAAAATGCTAAATATTGGCAGCAACAAAGTAATTTGGATTTATTGCAATCTCCATCTACGTTTACACCCGCTTGGAAACTAGCAGGTTTTAATAGTCAAAATGATTACGACACTTATTATGAGAAAACTGATTATCCGAAATTCGCAAACGGTGGTATTGCTAATCAGCCGTCTATATTTGGTGAAGCAGGCGCAGAGGCAGCCGTCCCATTGCCAGACGGCCGATCAATACCCGTTACTTTGTATAACGCGTCAAACGATTCAAGCGTAAACAGTGCAGAAACCATTGCAGAGTTAAAATCTCAAAATCAAAAACTAGAGATTTTAGTCAATACCATGATGGCAACATCAAAAGCAGAACGTGAAAAAACACAGGAATTGATTGATGCAATGAATGGTTTAAGAACTGATACACGCTTAAAGGCTAAAGGTTAATTATGTCTATATGGATTGCAACAGTTGGCGCGTTAGATAAGTCTAATGCGTCACAAACGCTTAGATTTAGTGACGTGTCATTTATTGATAACAGCGGCAATTACTTTGAAAATAGAATGCTGCAACCAGCATTGATTAAAGTAAGCCCTGATGATGGCGGAACATTTAAAATATTTTCCAGTCCATCTATTGGTGAAATTGAGTTAATCAATAAAGATGGCGGATTAAATTATTTAATGGATTACGCGCTAGATAATGGCAATATTTCACTTTCACTTGTAAATGATGACGGATCTCAAAACGATTATTTAACAGGTAAAGTTGAATCAATGCGGTTTAGCGGCGATATGGTTTATTTAACAGTACGCTCAATGTCGGAAGTATTGACGCGCAACCATGTTAATAATAAATTTTTAGGTAATAACGCGTTGCCGGATGGCGTAGAAGGCGTTGCTGGTGACATTAAAGGCAATATAAAGCCGCGAGTGTTTGGCAGTGTGCTTAATGCAACGCCAGTTTTTGTTAATACGTCACAGCTAATTTATCAATTTTCAGATCGCACAACGGCAACAATAAACGCTATTTATGATAAAGGCGTTGCGCTAACGCTTCATCAAGCATATACATGGGCGGATTTTTCGTCATTTATGGTGCATAGTAGCATTGCATCGGGAAAGTACATTACTTGCGCTGGTTACGCAAAACTAGGCACAACACCAGCGGGAACAATAACGGGTGATTGTTCAGATTCAGTGACGAACGCGGGTGATGTATTTGAATCAATCCTTGCCGAAGAATCTTTAACGCTAGACGCAACCAGCAAAAGCGCATTAAACGCGATTGGTGCTGTAGGGATTTACGTCACAAGTGAAGTTAGCACATCAGCATTACTTAATCAGATAGCACAATCATGTGGTGCTTATTGGTATTTTATGCAAAATGTGGTCTATGCAAAGTTAATCGCGCTTGCTACTACGTCAACGCTTACGCTAACAAATAGTGAACTGATAACCATTGATATTGTAAATACTGGCATTGGTGAAAATGGGTTGCCTGTCACATCAGTGTCAATGCAATATGATAAAATTGAAACAGTGCAACAAGAAACCGATTTAGCTGGCGCAGTAACCGCAGCGCGTAAAGCAGTTTTATCTCAGCAATATAGAACCGTGTTTATAAATGACTCAGCAGTACAAACGCGCCATCCTTTAGCACCTGCAATTAAAATTGATAGTTGCCTTAAAACAAGTACCGCAGCAACAAGCGTTGCAACTACTTTGCTTAACTTATCTAAAGTGCGTGTTGATACCGTAAACATCACAGCGGTGGTTGATGAGATACCATCTTTAACTTTAGGTGATGGCGTTACTGTATTTTCTGATAAATTAAGTTATGATTACGGAAAATTATTAACCATTATCGGCTTTCAAATCGATGCAAAAAGAAAAGAGATTATTTTGGAGTGTATCGGGTGACAAGTAACATATCGTTAAGCTATCCAAATAGAATAGATGAATGCACTATTGCAGAAACTACTGCAACAACATGGACAAGTTCACTGCCATTAAGCAATATTCAAAACCCAGTTATTAAACGTGTCGCGCGTTCAACTATTGGCTATCGTACTTCAACGCTTAAAATTAACTTACCTTATGAACCGCGCAGTATTGGCGTGGTATCACTTATCAATCATAACTTAACCACTAACGCTAAAGTACGCGTTATAGCCTATAGCGGATTGGATTTTGGTGGTGATGTACGCTTTGACAGCGGAAGTGATTTTAGAGCGTGGACAATTTTATATCCAATTTATAGCGAAAATGCAGCAGGGACAAAATATCCTTGGGAATCACGCAACTGGTGGCTTGGGTCTATTGAAGAAGACCAGCGCAAAAGCTATACATCAATGGCGACATATTACCCAACAGAAAACGCAATGGTGCGCTCTGTTAAGATTATTATTGATGACACGCCATCTATTTCCGCCACTAGTACAACAAGCGTAACTGTTAGCACAGGTGAAAAAACATTTACAGTAGCAACTGGATTATCTTTTATTGCTGGGCAAGAAATAACCGTTTATAAAACTTCTGATAACACTACATTTGTTGCTGGTACAATTAACTCATACAGTCCAACTACAGGCGCATTAGTGTTAAACTCTACCAGTTATGGTGGAACAGGTTCACACAGCGCGTGGAGTATTATTAACGGTGATAATTATATAGAGATTGGGCGTGTTTTCTTAGGTCGTACAGTTGAGCCTAGTATTAACCCGTTTTATGGTGAAATATCACAAGGCTATGTGGATTTAACGGAAATTCAACGCTCGATAGACAACACAAAATATTATTATATTAAACCAAAAATGCGCACGTTAGCTTGTACATTAAAACATCTGACGCAAGAAGAAGCGTTTAGTGGTTTTTATGATGCACAGCGTGAAGTGGGGTTGAGCGGTGAATTGCTTTATAGTTATTCAAAACCCGATTATATTGGCAACATAAACATGACAGTTGATAAGAATTTTTACGCAAGAACATTTTTATGCAACTTTTCAGAATTAAGTCCTATTGAAAATCCTTTCGTGAATGGGTTTCAAACATCTTTAAAACTTGAGGAAATAGTCTAATGAGTTCAGTTACTTTTAGTACAACCGTTGGCGGTGATGGTAGCACGGTCACTGATGACGATAACGCCACAACGGGCCTTGGTAACGGTGGCGCGTTAATTCGTCTTGTTCCAATGATGCAGCAAGTTGTGAATGTTGCAGCATACACAGTTAACGCTGTTGATAGTATTACTGGGTTAAACGATTTATATCTAGGCTCATATTCATCTAATCCAACTTTAAATAATTCTGGTGATGCGCTAATTGCTGGGAATTTATATTTTAATGATGTTTCTGACGAAATGCGCGTTTATACTGGTAGCGCGTGGGTTGCTGCTTATATTCCAGCGGGTTCGTATTTGCCATTAGCTGGCGGCACGATGACGGGGAATATTGAATTTAATAGCGGACAACCTTTAGGAACACCATCTAGCGGTACGCTGTCTTCTTGTACGGTTAATGGGACTGACGCAGTAGGGTTTAGAAATATCCCTGTTAATAGCCAAAGCACAGCTTACACCGCCGTTTTAGCGGATAGCGGTAAATGTATTTTCCACCCATCAACCGATGCTAATGCTCGGACGTTTACAATCCCTGCTAACAGCTCTGTAGCTTATCCAATCGGCACAGCAATCTCTTTCGTTAATATGACAGCGCAAGTGGTCAGTGTTGCTATCACAACAGACACGATGTATTTAGCGGGTACAGGCACTACAGGCACACGTTCTCTTGCGCAGTACGGCACAGCGACAGCACTTAAAATGACATCGACTACTTGGATTATTTCCGGTGCGGGGTTGACCTAATGAGTGGAATAATACAAGCGGTACTGCGTGACTTTCGGTCTTTTGGTCCTCCTCCCGGTCAACAAGCGTATACAGCACCTGGGACATATTCATGGGTTGCACCTACTAATGTAACATCTGTTTCTGTGGTTGCTGTCGGAGGCGGCAGTGCTGGTGGTGGTGGTTTAGGGTATAAAAATAATTACTTAGTCACACCAGGCAGCTCTTATACTGTAGTTGTAGGAGCAGGAGCATCTACATCAATTGCTGCTGGCGGAGATAGTTATTTTGTGTCTACTGCGGTAGTTAAAGGTGGTGGATGCCCTGGAGGTGGTGCAGGAAGTCAAGGCGGTACATTTACTGGTGACGGAGGTGGTATTGGTGGCGGCAATGACGGTGGTGGCGCTGGTGGTTACGCTGGTAACGGGGGTTCTGGAAAATCAAGTAATAGCGCTGGTCCAGGTAATGCAGGTGCTGGTGGTGGTGGTGGAGGTGGTGGTGGTGGATATGATAGCGGCACTGGAGATGCGTGGACAGGCGGTGGAGGCGGCGTTGGTATATTAGGCCAAGGGTCAAATGGTGCGGCAGGTGGTTCAGGCGGAGGTGGTGGTGGCGGTGGCTCAAGTGGTACTAGCGGCACATCAGCTACTAGCGGTGGCACAGGCTCAAATGCGGGTAATGGTGGAGTTTATGGCGGAGGTCGAGGCGCTACTTATGCTGCTTATGGACTTGCTGGTGGCGGTGCAGTTCGTATTATATGGCCAGGAACAACTCGTGCGTTTCCATCAACAAATACAGGTGATTTATAATGAATCTTTATATAGAAATTGAAAACGGTCAACCAAAAAATCATCCAGCGTTAGAAGAAAATTTATTGCAAGCGTTTGGCGCAATACCAAGTCATTGGATGCCATTTGAACGCATTGAAAAACCGCAATTAGAAATTTATGACGTACTTGACCAAGAAGAACCAGAATACCAATTAGTTGACGGTATTTACAAAGATGTCTGGATGGTGCATCCTATGACTGCTGAAGAAATAACAGCCAAAAAAGTAGCAACTGTCGCGGCTTGGAACAATCGCTTTCCGTCATGGGTATTTAATGAGTCTGAATGTGTTTTTGAACCACCTACGTTTTACCCACAAGACGACAAAAGCTACTACTGGGATGAATCAATAATTAACTGGGTCGAGGTAAACAATGCCTGACGATAAATGCCGCTTGGCGAAAGTAGAACAGCGCATGGACGCGCTAGAAGAAGTGTTTGAAGATCGCGGTAAAAAACTCGATGCAATCATTTATGCGCTTGAAGAAATGAAGAACGAGCAAACACGCTATAAAGGCTTCATTGGTGGCATTGTGTTTACCGTTGGCGCGTTATTCTCGTTCCTTACTTGGTGGTCAAGTAAATAATGGAAGTCTTGCAATTTGCCACTGATGTTGGATTTCCGATTGCAGCGGCTTGCATTGGCTTGTATTTTGTTTTTCTAACCGTGAAGTTTTTGCTTGATAGTGTGCTTGAGCGCATAAATGGGTTGATCAGCATCATTCAGCAGCTCGACAAGCGCGTTACTGCCATGAGTAGTGATATTATTCGCATTGATTCGCTTATGGCTGATGCGCTCGATATACCGCAAGAAAAAGACAAAGCTAAACCAACCATAGAGCGCAAAGACTAATGGACGCTGATAGCATTGCAAAGTATATCAATCAATACGGATTCCCCATTGTTGCCGCTGGCGGCATGGGATACATTGTCTATTTCGTTTGGGTGTGGGCAACAAGTATTGTCAAGCCAATACTTGAGCAGGCTTATAATGTACTTGTTGAGTTAATAGATCAGATTCGTGTACTGGATAACGATATGATTCGATTGACGCAGAAATTGATAACTATTTTATTATTGCGGAGTAAGAAATGAAAACTGGTGAACGTGGTTTAGCGTTAATTAAAGAGTTTGAGGGTTGCAAATTATCAGCGTATCAATGCCCCGCTGGAAAGTGGACAATCGGTTATGGCTCAACTTTTTATGGTGACGGCACGCCAGTTGGCAAAGGAAGAACGCTACCAACAGAATTGGCTGCGCTGGAGTTGCTAAAAGTAACACTTGTGCAATTTGAAAAGGATGTTAATTCATTGGTCAAAGTTCCAATCACTCAAAATCAATTTGATGCACTTATATCGTTTGCTTATAACTTAGGCTCTGATATTGATAAAGATGATATTGCGGAGGGCTTAGGAGATTCTACATTGCTCAAAAAACTAAATAATCGTGATTATTTTGGTGCTGCGGCTGAATTTCACAAATGGGATAAAGCAGGTGGCAAACCGCTTGCAGGATTAACACGCAGGCGCAAAGCAGAATCAGAATTGTTTTTAATGTCTTAATAAAAAAAGCCGCTTACTTAAGCGGCTTTGTTTTTACTCATCCATTTGTTATAGGCTTGTTCAGGTGTAAAGCCCACGCAAACAACGCTAGTTTGTGTGTAGCATAGCCACAACCTACCTATCTTTTTAATTCGTGGTTTCATTGACTGCGTTCACTTATAAAAACCGGCTGCATAGGATTATCAGTAAACCATTTTAGTTTAGCCATGTAAACCTCCATATCATCATAACGTAATGCTTTCATGGTTGGGTCTTGGTCTACTGCGTAGCCTTTAAAATCATATTTTATATTTTGCATTGGTGCGCTCCATAGGTTTATTGGTGGAAATTTTAAATCTGGCCAAAACATTAGAAATTCTCAAACTTAATCAAACGGTCAAAATACCACTGCGCCTTTTTTAAATCCTCAACGCCATTTTTAATCTTGTATCGCCATTGATATTTTAAAATATTCCCACGCAAAAATCCGATAAATTCATCACGAGTTAGCATGGATTCAATAGCATCAATACACTCAACTTTGCCGTTTGTATAATGCGCTGGCGCGTTTACCATATCCGCTTTTTTATCAGCTAAATGCTTAATAACATTATCAAGCCGCACGGGTGAAACCTCAACTACAGGTTTCTCAGGCGCGGGTGAATAATTGGCTAGCGAATAAAGATAAGCACCATCAATTCTATCCTCAGATTTAATCACTTCACCCGCTTTAATCAATTTTTGCATTTGAAAATCAACTTGGTGCTGTTTTAGATCTGTCAATTCCGTAATTTCTCGCATGGTCATGCCCGTGCGCTGTCCGTTTTGAAGTATTGTTTTAATCATTTTTTTTCTTCATTTAGCAAATAAGGGTGGCAGGTAAGATTCCATCTTGTGCTAATTAACTGCATGGATTTCAACACAAAATCTTGTCTTAATGCCGCTGATTCACATGATGGCTTGTCTGCAAACGTGGCTGTTGATTGTGTAAATTGACCGTGTGAAGCAATCGTACTAATTAGGATATACACTGTTGGACTAATCATTTGTCATCTCCTATGTAGCGGTAACTACCGTCAAGGCTAAAGGATATACTTTTGGTGCATCTATCCCAATTCCCATA
This sequence comes from uncultured Methylomonas sp., assembly GCA_936941155.1. Lineage (GTDB taxonomy): Bacteria > Pseudomonadota > Gammaproteobacteria > Methylococcales > Methylomonadaceae > CAIQWF01. The sequence continues at coordinate 10,197 of CAKZJE010000025.1, forward strand.
TTCAAATTTCACCTCAAACTCAACCCACGGGTCAACCCGTCTAGCTGCCACCTCTGCATATTTCGCCATTAAAGCCGCGTGTGGGTGTGGTGTTACAGGTCTTTCTTGAAATGAGCAAAGTCTTTCAATTTCATCTCCATTTTCATCGTAAAAAATGGCATTAAATTCAAGTTGTTTAGGTTTTGGGAATTTATCATCCCAATCATGTTTATAATATTCAAGAAAATCACATAAATCATATTTTATTTGTGATTTTTCATTCCACTCTTGAATAACTTTTTGCATTGCTGATGTTGATGATACGTTATCAAGCTGTAAATATAAATCTTGTATTTGTTCTTCAGTTAATAACGCCATGTTACACTCCCGTACTTCCAAAACCACCACGATTAGTTATTGTGCTGAACTCGTCTACTTCTACAAACTCGGCACGAATCACTGGTGTAAACAGCATCTGAGCAATGCGGTCTTGTGGGTTGATTTTATAGACACCATTGCCGGTATTCTTGATGGATACAAACAATTCCTTCTGGTAGTCTGCGTCAATTAGACCTACAGAGTTACCCAGTTTGATACCGTAGTTATGCCCTAAGCCACTGCGTGGAAGAATCAAAGCCGCTACTTCACCATCAAATACATTGATTGCAAGACCTGTTGGAATCAACGCTGTTTCGCCTAAGTCCAATGTCATGGCTTTGCTGATGTTTGCCCGCAAGTCTACCGCTGCTGACTTTTCTGTGGCGTAGGTTGGGATAACGGCTGTTGCGTCTAATTTTTTAATCTCAATTTTCATTTTGTAATTCCTGTGCATAATTTATAAATTTCATCTACTGTATAACATTGTTTCGATGACGATTTAATGCAATCCACCATCACGTCTTTTTCGTGCATGATACCCACAAACATAAACGTAAAAATCAATGCTAGCGCACCAATACCAAATAAGGTTTCATTCATTATCTTTCTCCAATACAATATCAGTCAATTCGCCAATAATTTTAATCAGTTCATCAGTGTGGTGGTCGGGTGCATCATCTCGCATAAAAACATACATTTCTAAGCCAGACAACAGTTTGAGTATGCGCAGTGCTTGTTCTTTATCTAACACAACGTCATCCCCCAAGTTTTAGGCATACTTTCAGCGTCATGCCAATAAGCTAAAAAGTCACGAATCATTTTGTTTTTGCGAGGTTGGCGGTCAATGTTTACAGGTTTAACAATAATAACTTCACTATCATAATCAGCTCGTCTTGTTCTGCCAATCATGTCGCCACATTGTTTAATGAAATCACTTTTTTCATAAAAATAAACGCGGCTACGATAAACCATGCGGCTGACTCTTGGCATGCCTTGCATTCTCGCATTAACAGTTTGCGGTGAAATATTATGTTCCATTGCAAAGTCCATAATGGTTTGTTCACTTTCTGACGGTCTAAGCACAACAATGTTTTCAATTTTTAAATTGCGGTTATCACCATCTTTAAAAATAACGCTATCACTATAGTTTGGATAATATCCATACACCGCGTAAACCGCGCAACGCCACGCGGTAAAATACTTTTTGCGTGTTTTGTTTTGCAGCGGAACAGTGCCATGGACGTTTGACCAACACAGCTTTACAACGCCCATTTTTCCAAATTTTCTATGGAATACGCCCGTTTCTGAATCGTAGCGTATGCACTCTTTTAGCATCTGTAATTCTACTTTTGTAATTTCTTTGAATGTTTTTTTCATCTTTGATGCCTGATAACATTAAAAATTGGTTTTTGTAATTTGCATTGGTCGCACTCTCTATAGCCTAGTGATTGATACACTCGCCAATGGTCATGCTTGCAATTTGTTGCTGTTGGCGTTGGTGACGCTTTCTCTACGCGTGTAATATCCATATCGCCCCCAGAATTAAACCAAGCAAGAAGAAAACAAGCGCGGCCATATCATCAATTTCCATCGTTTGCATACTCCACCATGAAACAAACAATTAAAACAAAGATGCCTGTCCAAAAAATTAGCTCACCCATTGCGTTTCTCCAGTTCTTCCAAAATATGAAAAATGTTTTGCGTTTCTTTGATGCTACGCATTTTTTGATTTTTTAACTGTCTGCGTTCTTCTTTAAGTTCACGCAAACGGTTTTGTAGATGCTCTTTTAGTGCGATTTGTTTCATCTTGCTACCATATCCCCAGAAACGTTGCGTTGCATTTCATAGACGGTGAAAATCTTGCCATCTTTTAAAATAAATTCACCAATGTTTGTTTTAATTACTTCATGGTAATGACGGTGCATGGTGGCAACTGCAACAAATCCAACCAAACCACCCGCCACAAATGATGCTACTAGGTACAAAATGATTGCACTGTATTTCATGGCTTATCTCCAATGTAATGATAGATTGCATTTGGTCGCCAAGATGGATGCTCCTCTAATCTATCCCAGCCACCAGTTAGATAATTATATCGCTCAAACTCAACCCAAGGGTCATGCCGACGTGCCGCAACCTCTGCATACTTAGCCATGATTTCTGCGTGTGGGTGTGCTATCGCTGGCTTTGTGTATGCACCAAGACTATACGTTTCAGTGTAACCCTCAATAGTTGTCCAAGTGATACTGATTGAGGCTTTTACAGCGTCAATCGGTGATTTGCTCCAATCTAGATTTACTTGTTGAGTAGTTTGCTTTTCGTTCCATTTACAAATCTTGTCATATAAATATATGGGAACATTTGCCATTTTTATTAAGTCCACAATTTGTTTTTCAGTTAATAAACTCATTCCACCACCCCCGTTTTACTATCATTACAAATCGCGCCAATAATGCGCGTAGGGCGTTTAAATAACTGATATGCTCCTACTGCAAAGTTATATTCTTCCTTTGCGTTGTTGCATGCTTGCATGGTGTCGTATGGTATTGCTACGGTTGTGTATGCAATTACTTCATGCGTGGTTGTTTTGCCGTGTTTGTCGATGTTGGTGTCAACGGTTAAAAAGCTAAGTGTTAGTGCTAGTGTTGCGCTCATGATGTTTTCCAGATGGCGCGGCTTTTACACCGCGCAGGTTATAATTATTTAGATAGAAATTCTATTTCGGGTAATTCACGTCTTGATTTTGCATATTCAATTTCTTTGCCTGCTGAATATACCATCACACGGGCAGCAGCAATAAGTTGCTGGGCATCCTCTACTGCAATGGTTTTATTTTTAATGCCTTCATATACTTCTGAAAGGTTCATTCTAAGCTCTGTGCAATTTTTCATTGTTTCTAATCTCTCTGTTGATGCTAATAATAAGTGCTTGTGCTTCAAGCAACTCGGTTGGTATTTCAGATTTTTTCAAGCCTGTTAGCGCATATATACGACTAGCTGCTGCATTTAATGGGCGATTACGATACGCTTTTACTTTCTCAGGATTAGCCTCATTCCATGCTTTTTGATTTGCTTTATGATTTGCTTTTACTTTTTCAAGATTATCCTCACGGTATTTTTTAATATGTGCTTTTAATCTCTCCCGATTAGCATCATAGTATGCTTTATTAGCTGCTTTTTTTTTCTCAGGATTATTTTCACGGTATGCTTTATTAACTGCTTTTAATTTCTCACGGTTTGCTTCACGCCATGCTTTATGATTTGCCTTTGCTTTTGCTTTTGCTTTTTCTGGGTCTTTGTATGCCATAACTCCTCCTATCTCATTGCCTGCTTTAGTATTTTTCGTAAACGTGCAACTTCTGCTTGAGCTGTGAAGCAATAATCAGCCATCAACAAAAAGCCAAGTAAAAAAATCAAATATGCCGCGCCTGTCTGGTCAAGCATTAGTAAAAAATCATAAATTGTTTGTGTCATAAATCACCTTTAAAAAAAAGCCACTCGTCTTAGCGGCAGAGGTAGGAGTTGTTTTTTAAATAATGTCTGTGTAATTTTTGTCGCTTTTAAAGTCGTCTAAGTAAATCTCATCAACGCCTTTTTCTGCTTTTTCGTATATTTTTCTATCGTTATCGTCAACGTGTTCGTAAACGATTTCAGTTAATTTTTCAGATTTAATCAGATCATAATCTTCATTTACCAAAATAACTACTGTCACATCAATTTCGCGACTGTCTTCGATGTCATGGTTAAAATCAGCCGGTATATATGAACCTGATAACGTTGCGCTAACATTAACTTCTATTGTTTTACCATCATGCGTGATAATGTCGAAGTAAATTTGTACTTCCATCTCTTTCTCCTAATGCGCGGCTTTTATACCGCGCTTTGTTTGTTGTTATTTATAAACCGTTACATAAAACATTTCAGAATCTTTTGAATATTCAATTCCTACTTTTTTTGGGCTGTAAGCATGAGCAATTTTATAAGCGTCTAATTCTGTTTCAACAAAAAAAGAAAATCCCCAGTCTTGCATTTTTAAGTCGATTTGTTTAATAGCTTCAACTTTGTCTGTTTTTGCATTTCTAACGTGGGTTACTTGATTTTTCATCTCTCTCTCCTAAATTATTTTATTTTTGTTTGCGTTCTTGTGAACGTGGGTAAATAGTAATGCTTTTTTTCAATCTTGTAAATTATAATTTACAAGATAAACAAATAAAAAATAAAGTTGTAATTATTTCAAAGAGTTAAAAACAGCGTCTTGTACTTTTTCTTTGTTACGCAGTGCGGCTAAGACTGCGCTATCAATGGTATTTTCTGCCAAAATGTAATGAATAATCACCGTTTTTGTCTGTCCTTGTCGGTGGATTCTCGCGTTAGCTTGCTCAAACAATTCAAGCGAATGCGTCAACCCGTACCACACAATCACATTGCCGCCTTGTTGCAAGTTCAACCCATGCCCAGCACTGGCAGGATGGCAGGCAAGCAATGGAATCTTCCCTTCGTTCCAGTCTTTTACTTTTTGCTCGCTGTTGTCCTGAAGCGTTTGCACTTGCGGAAAACGTTGCTTAATCGTTTGCAAATCGGCTTTAAACGTATAAAACAGCAAAATGGGTGAGTTGGTTTCACTTATGATTGATTCAAGCGCATCGCCCTTTGCTTGATGCAACACCAACGTGTTTTTATTTTCATCATACAGAAAGCCGTTTGCAATTTGGATACACTTACCAACCAATACAGCCGCATTAGCCACAGCAATCGTTTCTTTATCCACTTCAACAATTAACTCTTTGCGTATCTCTTTATAAATTTCTTGAGCTGGCAAAGACATTTCAACCAATATTTCATTATGCACAATGGCCGGCATATCTAAATAATCGTCTGCTTTCATTGATAAACATATATCATCAATTTTAGCCGTTATTTCGTTCATGGCGGCTGGTTTAGGCTTAAACGTGTACTGATTATAGCCAACGTCAAACCATTGCAATCTGAACGCGCTAACCGTCTTAAATAACCGTTCACCGCTATCAAGCAAAAACAGTTGCGACCATAGGTCGTGAATCGAATTTGCAGCGGGTGAACCCGTTAACCCAACCACGCGCTCAATGTTTTTGCATAAAGCTTTAGCAGCTTTGAATCGTTGGCTGGAATGGCTTTTTAATAGGCTAAATTCGTCAAAAACAATCATCTCGTATTTAGGCTTAACCGCGCTATCTTTGACAAGCCAAGACAAGCAGTCGATATTAATGACGTGAATTTGTGCATTGCTCTTTAATGCCGTTAAGCGTTGCGCTGGTGTACCAACGCAAATGCTAAATGTTAAGTGCTGCAAGTGTTCCCATTTCAACGCTTCATTGTGCCAAACTGTTTTTGCCACGCGCAAAGGCGCAACAATCAACACGCGTTGCGGGTTTATGTCAGCAATAGCCGTTAATGCGCTTACAGTCTTCCCTAGGCCGCATTGTTGGAATAGTGCGCACTTATGCGTTGATTTTATTTTATCAACGCTGGTTGCTTGATAGCCGTGCATTTGTGATCGCGTTAACGTTTTCATATTATTGATTAAAAAATAAGTTAAAAATAGGGTGTAGTGCTTCATTAAATGTGTAATTTTCTAAATCATGTTTTGATCTAAAAATAACTTTAAAACCAATTTCTTCAGAAACTTTAACTTGCAGCACTTGGGTTGCTCCTTTACCTTCTCGATGTTCAATTTCATTTTTATCTAAAAAATTAACAAACTCATCAAATAAAAAAACAGGAAAACGATTTGTATCGTAAAAATAATTTTTAAAACTTTCATCAAAACTCATAAAAAATACTCCTTTTTTAATAACATAAAAGCGTTCTTTTGCAATAATCTATAAATTGATCTACTTCATCTTTTGATGATAAAACGTAAACCGTCACGCCCAATTCAAACCGTTTTAAATGGTCGTTGTTTTGCGCCTTGCTCACCGTTCCCGTTGTTGATTTAAGTTCAACAAACAACACATGTCCATCAAATAACGTAATGATTCTATCAGGCACACTTCTGCGTGATGGGGATGTAAACTTTTCACATAAGCCGCCTAGGTCTTTTATTTTTTTACATAAATATTTTTCAATTTCGCGCTCTAACATAAAACCTCTAAATAAAAAAACCAACTACTCAAGATATTCGAGTAGTTGGTTATTAAAAAATTACATAAACATCAATTAAAAATCGTCATCATCAACGCTGTATGAATCAAAGTCATCAACAGACGCATCACCACCACCAAAGCGTTCGCCTTGTTTAAATAACTGCACAGCAATCAAATTACAGTTAATACGTTTGCCGTAACTGTTATCTTGAAACCAAAAATCAATTTTAGCGTTGACATAATCACCGCTGAAAATACGTTCATCTTCTTTTGTTAGTGTGATCTTTTTTTGGTCAATAACGATGGGGCGTTTTTTAGTTGAGCCTTTGATACTCATGCAACCTGCATAACCGTCATAGTCCTGCAAATCACCGTCCATCAATGGTTGTTTGTAAACTTTGGGAACTTTACCTGCGCCAAACTTTTCAAGTGCAAAATCAGATATTGCTTTTTCAATTTGAGCAATAGTTGAAGCGTGTTCAACTTTATTGAGAAGAAAAGTAGCTGCGAACTTTCCGGTTGATTCTTGATTATATTCTTCATGTTCGAATAGTGAAGCGAAAGACAAACGAACATTTTTTAACATAATTGCGGCCATGATATTTTCCTTTATGAATTTAGAAATTTAAGAATTTAGTTTATTGCCTTTTTTGTTAAGGCGTGTAAATTATATTTTACATTGCTCAAAATCGTCAAGTACATTTTTTAACGCTGGGCGTTTATCGGCAGATTTTGCCAGTGTTGGATTTCCTGCCAATGTTTCGTAAAGATTTGAAAAACTTGATTTATTTTCTTTACTGATTAGTTTTTCAGCTTGCGCAACGCTAATTAACTCTTGTTTTATCGGGTCAACGCCAAGCGCGGTTAATGCGTCTTTTATAGCATTATCGTCAGCGTTCCACTTGCGAGACCCGCGACCGGCAACAAGTTTATAACCTTGCAGTTGATCTGCATTGGCTAAATGGTAGGCGTGTTCTTTAATGCTCTTTATCCATGATTCAATCAGTGGCAGATTATCAATAATTTGCGCTACTCTTTCAGGCGTTAATTTATCAACAGGCAACAGCTCAGGTTCAGCAACTAAAGAAAAGTCAGCCGTTACGACATCAAACGTCTTTTGCGCTAATGCGCCACAAGTTGGTTTAGCCGCGCACCACATACACGCTTTTTCAGTTGGATTAAATGGCGGGTTATCGCTTAATGCAATTTCAGCGCGTTGTTTTACAAACTCACCAAACACCATCAACTCATCAACCGTTACCGTCCAATCTGTGACGTTGTTAATGCGCGGCTGGTGAATGTGCATAGTGATGAAATCAATGTCGTAAATATGGCTAAACATATCGTAAGCACCAAGCGCGTAAAGTTGTGCCTGTGTGTTTCCTAATGCGTGAACTGCAACGCCTTGACCGAACTTTAAATCAACAACGTGAAGTGTTTTTGTTGCTTCATCAATGGCGATTGCGTCAGACGTACCAAATCCATCAGTCACCCACCGGCTAAAGTCCACTCGTTGCTCAAACAGCAACACACCACCAATGGCGTTGACATAATCAACGTATTTCTGAACGTGCATAGCCATATCGTCAGTAACAACAAAGCCATTAAATTTCAATCCTAAATAATGCGCTGCGGGTTTAGCCGTGATTAAACATTTTTCAGATAGTTCATGCGCGGCTGTGCCTTCTGCTGCATAGTTGCTGCTGGTGTTTGGTATGTGTTCACAAGCCTTTACGCTTGCAGGGCAGTTTATCCATCGTTCACTCGATGATGCGCCTAATTTTGCGTGTTTTGTTGTCATTGCCTTATGCCTGTTGTTTTTTTAGAAATTCATTAAGCGCGTCACACGCAAGTGAACACACTTGACCATAAAACGCAGGGTCTAAATCAACCGTTTTTTCAACGCCAAATTTTCGCAATATATCAAGCGATACTTTGCGGCTATTGGTTTTTACGCTTAATTCTTTCAAGCATTCTTTTACACCTTCAATCGTTTCAACACTTTCAATAATTTCTACATTTTCAGTTTTTACTTTTTGTGGTGTATTATCCACCGCCACATCATCAACTTCTAAATGATTCTCAACCGTTGGATTACTAATTGATTCAAGCTCAAAGCGTTCTTTGACAATAAGCGTTTGCAAAAACTCCGCTTTGCTTATGAGTTGGTCGTGTTCAATTTGCAATCGTAGTATTGACGCGGTTCTGATTGCTAATTCTTCTTTGTTCATAAAAAACTCCGTTGTTGTAAAAAACTTGTTATAATGTAAAATATAATTTACAACATAAACTTCAAAAGGTAAACAAAAAAATGCAAGATTTTATAAATGAACTTCAAACGCTATTAAAAGAGCATGACGGAATTGCACTTCGCAAGATAGCCGATAAATGTCACGTCAGTTTTATGACCATTCACAATATCAAAAACGGAAAAACCGACAATGTGACGCTATTTACCTACAACAAAATCAAAAAAGGATTAAAAAATGCTAAGTAGTGTTTATGACGATTTAGATCGCAACGGGTACACCATAACACCGGCAAACGGTAAACGCCCAATGGGGAGTGGTTGGCAACACAGAGCAAACGACCCAACATGGAAACGCACAGCAGCCGATAAAAACGTGGGTATTGTGTTAGGCGACAAACTCATTGCGATTGATATTGATATTTTGCATGAGGATTTAGCACGGGCGGCTTTAACAAGTGCGCAGTTAACATTTGGGTTTGCGCCTGTGCGCATTGGCAATAAGCCAAAATGCTTGATGATGGTTCGGGTAAGTGAACCCATGACAAAGCACAAAATTAAATTTGTGTTTGATGGTTTAGAAAACCCAGCCGTTGAAATATTGGCAAATGGACAGCAGTTTATTGCGTACGGCATACACCCAGACACAGGCAAACCTTATATTTGGGATTTAAGCGCAGGTGATGAACCCATTGACACAGCTATTGATGACTTGCCAATGGTTAGCTTGTCGCAGGTTCGCGCGTGGCTTACATCACTTAAGCCAATGCTTGAACAATTTGGTGCAACAGACATTAAGTTTGATGGCTTTATGCCTGATGATATTCAAAAGCCTTTGCCGGTTGTTGTTGATGCCAATAATGATGATGACCCGTTTGCTGGTGTTTATGCTGAAATTGGTGATGATGAAATAGCCGATATGCGCGAGAAATTGCGCATACAAACACGCTATAACGCTGATGACTATGATGATTGGGTTAAGGTTGGATTAGCACTGAAAGACTTTCACGAGGTCGCTGGTCTTGAATTATGGCGTGAATGGTCAAGCACTGGGAGTTATGACGGCAGCGCGTGTGATGCCAAGTGGGGCAGTTTTAAAGGAAATGGTGGGGCAAAGATAACGGCAGGCTCGATTGTTTACGCGGCTAAAGAGGTCACTCGCGTTGAAGCATCACAGACACTATCTCAAATTATTGCAGCGTGTTCAAATGTAGCCGACATGGAAGGCGTTGTGGCTGATGCTATACGCAGTGATTTAAATTTATCAGCCATTGGGCGTGAAACCATTATCGGTGAATGGCGCAATCGTTTTAAACTTTTGGCCAATGTAAGCATATCCGTTGCCATTGCGCGTAAATTATTAACGCCAATTAAATCACGGCAATTATCACCAGAAACGCCTGAATTTTGTTTGTCATGGGTTTGGCTTAATGATCGTGATAAGTTTTATCATTTAGATACAAAAGAAGAAATCAGCAAGCAATCGTTTGACGCAAATTACACACGGGAAATCTCAGATAATGGTGAAGAAGAAAGTGTTAGTCGAGGAGCTGCGAATTTTGCCTTAAACAATAATTTTATAAAGTGCTTTAGCCGAGCCATTTATATGCCACAAAATTCGCAGTTTTTTTCACATGAAGGACTTGAATGCGTTAACGCTTTTTCGGTTGATAGTTTACCACAAGCAGAAGATAAAATAAGCAATAACGGGCAGTTAGCCATTGATTCAGTCATAGAACATATTAGAAACATTTGCGGAAAACGTGAAAAAGAAACGCGTTTTTTACTTGATTTTATTGCGTACAACACTCAAAACATTGGAAAGAAAATCAATTTTGCGCCTTTGATTCAAGGGTTTGAGGGCGATGGGAAAAGCACCATAGCGGAGGTTATCGCGTGTTGCCTTGGTGGGCGCAATGTTAAGCCGCTGCCTCCTACAGCACTCCAAGACAAGTTTACTGGTTGGGCAGAGGGTAGCTGCGTGGTTGTGCTTGAAGAATTGCGCGTTGCTGGACATAACCGGTTTGATGTACTCGATACCATCAAGCCGATGATAACCAACGCTACAATAGATATTAGACGTATGAACAGGGATAACTATTCAATCGTTAACGTGACGAATTACATTGCGTTTACAAACCACCGTGACGCATTGCCACTTAATGACCATGATCGGAGATGGTGGGTAATTTTTGCGCCTTATTTAAACCGCCAAGACATGGAGCGTGACGTTGGTGATATTTATGAGTATTTTGATAAATTGAAGAACGCCATTACAAATTATGGCAGCTCAATTAGACGCTTTTTTCTTGATTTTAAAATCAGTGATGATTTTAAGCCTTATGGACACGCGCCATTAACAGCGGAAAAACTATCTATGATTAGTGCTGAAAAAGGCGCAGAGATTTGCGATTTAAACACGTTTATACAAAAAGGCGGTGTTGGGTATAGCGACAGTATTATTTCCAGCGCTGCGCTTACTAGCGCAATGGGCGCAAATAGTTTTAGTGATTATGAGTTTCCCGATTTAAACACTAAAACCATTAGACGTATTTTAGAGGGATTAGGTTATATGAAATTTGATAAACAGGTGAAATGGCAAGGTAAGCCACATCGAGTTTGGGTAAAAAGATCACGGGATTTGGATGCAGAGCGTTGCAGGCAGTTGCTCAATGAAACGCTTGCTGTGGATGATGATTTTTAAAAAAGGTAACAGATAACGCCTAAAAGGTAACAGATAAAAATCTATCTGTTACCTATCACAGACCGCTATTTATCTATATTTATTATACTAAAGGTAACAGGTAACAGATAATATTAAGTCTATAGAATAAAATACAAATATAAAATTTATTAAAAAAATATCGGAGAGGTAGAAGAAATTTTTATCTGTTACCTTTTTGATTTAAAAACACACTCAAAGCCAATAGCCGTATAGGTTTGCGGTGGGTAACAGATAAAAAATGCAACTGTTACCTTTAAGAAAAAAATAGATAGTAAATTATTATTTACATTATTTTTATTTTAGAATATAATCTTTTTAACCAACCCAGAAATCACTTTTTTAATATTGGCGATTTATCAATGACTGGGTTGGTTTTTTTAACCATGAAGAATTAAACCCTAAGCGTGTCCTCTCGCACGAAAAAAAGACGGGAGCAGTTCTACTAGCTGTCTTGCTTGCAACGCTTCTGCGGCTAGGTTAGGGTTTAATCCTTGATGGTTTTAATGAACAGGAACGAAAAATAATAATGAAAAACACACTTACAGATTTAAACAATCACTTATTTGCCCAAATGGAAAGATTAAGTGAAGAATCGCTAAATCCTGAGCAACTAGCTTTTGAAGCAGAACGCTCAAAAAGTTTAACTATTATCGCTCGTACGATTGTCGATAACGCGCGTTTAGTTTTAGATGCTCAAACACGCATCAATGACATTCCCGAACGCAAAGAATTACCTGCTATTTTGAAATAACATGGGCAAAAGAACATACACAGACGAGCATAATGCTTTTTTAAAGCGTTATCCGATTTTAGACAGAGTTATTTTGACCGCTATTTTTAACAAAGAATTTGGAGAAAATAGAAACGTAGAGCAGATTAGATGTCATTGCAGACGCGGTTTAGGCATGAAGATGGTAAATACAAAAAGATTTGGTCATGGTCAAGTAATGAAAGTATTTAAAAAAGGAGAGTATGCTAAAGGATCTGAAAAAAGTTGGTTTAAGGCAGGGCATGATGTAAAAACGTGCAATATTGGACAAGAACACAAGCACGGGAACTATATTAAAATAAAAATTACAAACGAGTATAAGCAATCATCAAAAAATTACACTGTTAAACATCGCTGGGTATGGGAGCAAAATCACGGAAAAATACCTGAAGGCATGGTTGTTTCATTTTTAGATAATGACACAACAAATTGTAATATTGATAACTTAATATGTGTAGAACGTGCCGAGTTTACTAGACTTCTTAGAGTTTATAATTTTCACAATGAAAGAAAAGAATTAAAACCGAGTATTATGGCGATTTCAAAATTAGAAAATATGATTAAGTAATCCCGCACAGTAGGAACAAAAAATTATGAAACTAACTACAAAACAAAAAGCGTTTTGTGAGATATACGCAAAAAATGGCGGAAATGCCAAACAAGCGGCTATTGATGCAGGTTATAGTGCTGATACAGCTTATTCAATTGGCAATGAAAACCTGAAAAAACCTGAACTGCTAGAATATATCCGAGAATTATCAGCACCAGCAGAAAATAAACGCATTGCAGACGCAACAGAAGTAAAAGAATTTTGGTCATCAATTTTGCGCGATGACATGGAAAAAACAAGTGATAGATTAAAAGCAAGTGAGCTTTTAGGTAAATCGGCAGCTATGTTTATAGATCGGATTGAAACTAAAGAAATAAACGCAGCAGAAGAATTAAAAAATCTTGCGGATAAACTTCCAGACTAATGCAAAATAGACTAGCATCACAATTAGAATCTCAATATAAAAGATGGTACAAGTTAAAAGATCACCCTGTTCAATTAGCTTTAATTAAAGCAATTGATAATGGCGTTAGATTTCCAGTTGTTCCTGCTGGTAGACGTAGCGGAAAAACTGAAAGATTTAAAAGATTTTTAGCAAAACAAGCATTTAAAAATGAAGGTGAAAAATATTTTATAGCTGCGCCAACTTATAGCCAAGTTAAAAAAATTTATTGGCAAGATATGAAATCATTAACGCTTTCATGTACGCACGAAAAACGCCCAAGTGAAACAGATTTAATTATTACATTGCCAAACACTACAGAAATTCATTTAATAGGATTAGATAAGCCTGAAAGGATTGAAGGTATTGCGTGGACTGGTGGCGGAATTGATGAAATTGCAGACATTAAAGCAAATGCTTGGGCGGAAAACATATTACCTGCTTTAAATACTGTTCATCCAGATAGACCAGATTATCGCGCTTGGTGTTGGTTGCTTGGAGTTCCTGACGGCTTAAATCATTATTATGAAATGGCTGAATATGCAAAAACAAGTGGAGATCCTGATTGGGCATTATATCATTGGAAAAGTAGCGAAATTTTGCCGATAGATGTTATTGAATCAGCAAGACGAGTAATGAGCGAAAAACAATTTAAACAAGAATTTGAAGCTAGTTTTGAAACAGCAAGCGGAAGAATTTATGAAGATTATTGCAGTGATAATTACACGAATGAAACAATACAAGATCACGAAAGATTATGTTGGTATCATGATTTTAACTTTACACCGTTATCAAGTGGTATTGGTGTCATTCGTGGCAATGATATATTTTTACTTGATGAAATTATTTTAATTAGTGCTGTAGCAAAACAATCCGCATTAGAGTTTGTTGATAAATTTAAAAATCATAAAAATAAACACGTTTTAATTTATGGAGATCCAGCAGGTAAAGCAGGAGAAAAACATGGTCACGCATCAGATTATACGGATATTGAGCAAGTGTTGCGTGATAATGGATGGAGTTATACGAGAAAAGTAAAGCCATCAACTAGATCAATAAAAGATGGTCAAAATGCAGTAAGAGCAAAAATACGCAATGCAAACGGTGAAAATTTTGTATTTGTTAACACAAAAAACGCACCATATACTCATAAATCATTGGCTACAGGTCAATTAAAAGATGGTTCTACGTTTCTTGAAGCTGATAGTGATTTCCAACATATTGGTACTGCTATTCGTTATTTCATTGATTTTGAATATCCGCTTATTAATAATAAACCGCAGTTTGCTCAAATAACTGGAATTTGATATAATTACGTTATGGCTAGATTTAGCGGTCGAAAAGTGAAATCACTACTCACCTGCCATAATTCTTATGTAGTGAATAACCTAATAGTGAAAGGTTGCTCAAATGAAAATAATATCAAAAAAACAAGCCAAAGAATTAGGCTTAAAACGTTACTTTACTGGATTGCCATGTAAAAATGGTCATATATCAGAACGTACAGTTGTATCAAGCAACTGCGTTGAATGTGCAGCAATACACGTTAGAAGCAAAGAATATAAACAAAAAGCAAAAGAAAAAATAAAAACACCATTACAAAAAGAAAAAAGTAGAAAACAATCAAAAGCATATCATTTAAAAAATAGGGAAAAATGCCTTATTAAAATGAAAGAAAGAAATGTTATTTATTATCAAAAAAATAGTGAAAAAATAAAGGCTAAAGTTACCAAACACCAAAAAGAAAACGCAACACAAAGAACAAACTACAAAAAACAATGGGTAAAAAATAAAAAAATAAAAGATCCAAGTTTTAAAATGGGTTTAGTTTGTCGAAGAATGTTACAAAGAGCATTAGGCGTGTCTGGTCAGGTTAAATACAAAAGAACAGTTGATTATTTACCATATTCAAGCGATGATTTAGTCAATCATTTAGAATCTAAATTTAAAGATGGTATGACATGGGAAAACTATGGAAAATGGCACATTGACCATATTATTCCAATTTCTTATTTCATAAAAAATAAAATAATAGATCCTGCAATAATAAACGCATTAACTAACTTACAACCATTATGGGCAAGTGAAAACATGTCAAAAGGGTGTAAAACTAATTTAAGCATCACAGGAATATAACAATGTCAGTAGACACAAAGCACAGCGAATACACAGAAAATTATGAAGCGTGGGAACGTTGCGAACACGCAGCAGAAGGGCAGGACGAAATACACGAATATGGCGTTAAATATCTTCCACGCCTAAGCGGTCAAAATGATGCTGAGTATTACGCATATAAACAACGAGCACTTTATTACAACGCGACAGCCCGCACAATCAATGGGTTAACGGGCATGCTGTTTATGAAACCCGAAACAATTGAAGCACCTGCGGCAATGGATAACATTATTGCAGACGTTACAATGGGCGGGTTATCGTTGCATCAATTTGCTGAAATGGTTAGTGAAGAAGTCATTACTATTGGACGTTGTGGCGTGTTAGTTGATTATCCACCTATTGTTAACGCGGTAACACTTGCACAAGCACAGGCACAAGGCGCAAGACCTTACGCGACCATGTACGATGCAGAATCAATCATTAACTGGAAAACTGGACGCATTAACAATGTTGAACAATTAACGCTGGTTGTGCTTGAAGAAGAAAACGAGATCCCCGTTGATGAATTTGAATCTAAATGCGAACCGCAATGGCGCGTTCTTGATTTGGTCAATGGCGCATATCGGCAACGTGTTTTCCGCAAAGATAAGCGCGGTGAGTTTATTTTGTTTGAAGAAATATTCCCACAAATAAATGGGCGCGTTATTAACAAAATCCCGTTTGAGTTTTTTGGTGTTCGTGACAACACGCCATGCGTTGATAAACCACCACTGCTAGACCTTGTTGACGTTAACTTATCGCATTACCGCACCACAGCAGACTATGAACATGGCTTGCACTTTACGGGACTGCCAACGCCTGTCGTCACTGGATATTATTCAGACGATAAAAGCGCGTCACTGCGTATCGGTAGCGGCACAGCGTGGTTACTTCCCGACCCACAGTCAAAAGCATTTTATTTAGAATTTACTGGTCAAGGTTTAGGCGAATTGCGTGAAGCGTTGCGCTCAAAAGAGGCAATGATGGCAACACTTGGAGCGCGTATTTTAGCACCCGAAAAACGTGCGGCTGAAGCAGCGCAAACGGCTAATATTCACAGGTCAAGTGAAAACAGCGTATTAGCGTCAATTGCTCAATCTATTAGCGTTGGATTAACACACGTTATGGAGTGGTTGCGTGATTGGTCAGGCATTACGGGTGAAGTTAAGGTTGAGTTAAATCGTGATTTTATACCGAATAGCATGACAGCTCAGGACGTGGATAGTTTAGTTAAGTCTTGGCAAAGCGGTGCAATTTCACACGAAACATTATTTGAAAACCTTGTCGCAGGTGACATTATTGCGCAAGACACAAGTTTTGATGATGAAATGGAACGTATTGCAACACGACCTGCAACGGGTGGACTTCTATAATGGAAGAATCGGCTAACACGCAATTACGCGATAAAACTATCGCCCACTCAATTTATTTGCAGCGGTATTACGGAAGCACCACCAAAGAAATCACAAAATTACTTGAAAAAGTAGAGGTTGATTTGGTGGCAAAATTGCGCTCAATGGATATGAATAGTGAGTGGAGTATTGCTAGAATTGACCAGCAATTACAGTCAATACGGGCAATTTTAAATGAGGGTTACACGTTAGCCGGTAAAGAGTTAATTAGTGATATGCACGATGCGGCAGAGTATGAGCAGGAATGGCAAATCAAAGCCGTTAATGAATCAACGCCTGTTGTGCTGGATATGGTAGCTGTTGCGCCTGTGACGTTATTTGCAGCGGTAGAATCAAAACCGCTTGAAGGTAAACTAATCAAAGAATGGATTGATAAGCTAGATCAAGACAGCTACACGCGCATACAAGATGCGGTAAGAATGGGATTGGTTGAAGGTCAATCTTACGCTGATGTTGTTAAGCGGATAACAGGCACAAAAGCGTTGCAATATACTGATGGTGTGATGGCGTTAAACAAACGACAAACGCAGGCATTGGTATCAACTGCAATGGCACACGCCACCAATACCGCGCGTGATGAGTTTTATCAAGAGAACGCGGATTTGTATAAAGGCGTTCAATGGGTAAGCACGTTAGACCAGCGCACAAGTTCTATTTGCCAAGCGCGTGATGGTAAAGTTTATCCGCTTAATACTGGCATTAGACCACCTGCGCATTTTAGATGCAGGTCGGCAATGGTTCCGATATTAAAATCATGGCAAGCGTTAGGACTTAAAAACCCAAGCGGACGCACACGAGCAAGTATGGACGGGCAGGTTGCACAAACTGAAACCTACCAATCATGGCTAAAAAAGAAACCAGCAGCATTTCAAGATGAAGTTCTTGGACAAGAACGAGCAAAACTGTTTCGTGATGGTACTCCGCTAGACAGGTTTGTTGACGATAGCGGTCACACCTATACACTTGAGCAATTAAAAAAAATTGAAAAGTAAACAACTATGCTGTATAAATGCGCTAGACACTCGCCATGTGTTCACTCTAGTGTCGTTGGTGTTACACCTTTCATCAGCGACACACCTTAAAACAATAGCAGAGCTATTAAACCAACCCAGAGGGTTATATGTCAGAAGAATTAAGTATTGCAGAGCAAATCAAAGCCGCAGTAGAAGAAGCAACAAGCGGACTTGCAAAGAAAAATAGCGAACTTTTAGCAGAGCTGAAAGAGGCACGAAAAGGAAAGCAAATAGACCCAGCGGAATTGGATAAACTACAAGAGAAAATTGACGGGTTAGAAAATCAGCTAACAACGTCACAAAAAACAATTAAAGAACAACAAAAAGCGTTTGAGCAAACTAAAGCCGCGCTAGATTCAGAAAGTGGATTTACGTCTAAATTACTTTTAGACAATGGGTTAACCGATGCGCTCGTTAAGGCTGGTGTAGCCGCTCCTTTTTTACCTGCGGTGAAAGCTATGTTATCATCACAGGCGAAAATCGCAATTGAAGGCGACACACGCAAAGCAGTAATCGGTGATAAAGATTTAAGCGCATTCGTAACAGAATGGGCGACCAGTGATGACGGCAAACATTATATTGCAGCACCACAGAATAATGGCGGTGGCGCAAGTGGTGGAAGTAATAGCACTGGGCAACAAGTTGTAAACCGTTCGCAGTTTGACGCAATGTCACACCCAGAACGCGCTAGTTTTGCAAAGAATGGCGGCAAGGTTACAGAATAGTTTAATCCTGTATTGATTGCCGTCTAAATTATTTTTTTATTATAGAAGGCAATCAAAATGGCAAACGTTTTAAACAACCTTGCAGCAGATATTTACAAAGCGGCTGATGTAGTTGGTCGTGAATTAGTTGGTTTTATCCCCTCAGCCACCATTAACGGTGACGCAACAACCCGCGCTGCTAAAGGCGACACAATCCGCGCGGCATTTACTCGCACACCAAGCGTTAACACCTCATTCGCACCTTCAATGACAATTCCTGAAGGCACAGACCAAACCGTTGACAACAAAACAATGACGCTAGATTCTTATGCGTCTGTTCAAATCCCTTGGACTGGTGAAGATATTAAGCACGTTAATAACGGTGCTGGATATGAAACCATTTATGGCGACCAAATCGCGCAAGCAATCCGCGCATTGTGCAACAAAATTGAACAAGACTTATTTGCAGCCGCTTACAAAGGCGCATCACGCGCTGTAGGTTCAGCAGGTACAACACCATTTGCATCAAACTTCGACACCATTGCGCAAGTACGTCAAATTTTAGTTGATAACGGCTGCCCAACTGATAACCAAATCACACTGGTTATGAACACAGCGGCTGGCGTTAAATTGCGCAACCTTGCAGCACTTCAACAAGTTAATACCTCTGGCAATGAAGCGTTACTTCGTCAAGGTACTTTGCTTGATTTGCAAGGTATCATGATTAAAGAATCGGCTGGTATTACTTCGCACACAAAAGGCGGTGGTACTTCTTATGTCACTTCAGGTTCTACTGCTGTTGGCGTAACTGACATTGCACTTGTAACAGGTAGCGGCACAGTGTTAGCTGGTGACGTTGTTACGTTTGCAGCAGATACCGTTAACAAATATGTTGTTGGTACTGGCGTTACAGCTCCCGGAACTATCTCGTTAAACGCGCCAGGCGCACAAAAAGTAATTGCTACAGCTAATGCAATGACAATTGGCGACTCTTACACACCAAGCGTTGCGTTCCACAAATCAGCGGTTGAGTTGGGTATGCGCCCACCTGCTATGCCAAACGGTGGCGACAGTGCTGTTGACGTAATGACAGTACAAGACCCTAACAGTGGTTTAGTATTTGAAATTGCAGTTTATAAAGGTTATATGAAAACCATGCTCGAAGTGCGTTGTTTATATGGCACTAAAGTTTGGAAACCAAATCACGTTGCTACGTTGCTTGGTTAATTTTTTTAGGGGTTCGCGTTCGTTCCTGTTCGCGTTCCCCGCCTTTATTTAATTTAAGGACTGGTTATGGCGTTATTTTTAGAAGATGTTAGGCAAGGCGATGACTATAGCGTTGAGCTTATCGTAAAAGATGCAAGCGGAAATCCACAAAACATTACTGGATATAAATTCTGGCTTACTTTTATGTCATCTTTTGATTTAACATACGAGCAAGCCGAATTAAAATACGTTAAAGATGCTGGTGATGACGAAAATGACAATGTAGCAAATGGAATTTGTTATATTTATATTCCAGCAGCAGATACGCAAGATATTCCAATTGGTTCATACTATTATGCACTTCAACAAAGAGCAGGCGTGACAGGTGGCGTTGCAACGGTATTACCACCAATTGAATCATACAGAGATAGAATTAAAGTTGTTGCTAATATTAAAAGGCCAGCAACATGAGCATAACAATTACATTAGATGAAAATATAATTGAAATTAATCCTGTAAAATACAGCATTACAGCGCAACCAGTTGTTAAAAATATTGTGCAGGCGTTTCCAGCAGGATTAAAAAGCAACGATGGTGATTATTTTAATACTGCTAATTTATTTTCAGAATTAAATAATTCAACAAAAAAGACACAAGCTAGACAAAACTTAGAATTGCAATATATTGACTGTGGAGAATTTAACTAATGCCAAGAATACAGATTAAACGCGGATTAAAAGCGAATATACCTACAACTTCAATGCTTGCAGGTGAGCAACATTTTTCAACAGATAGAGGCACACTTCATGTTGCAACAGCAGCAACAACATCAATGCCTGTTGTTCCACCAATTGACGATTTAACTACGTTAGCAAGCGTTGATGGAGCATCTGATTTATTATTGATTCACGATGCAAGCTCGACAGGTGTTAAAGAGAAAAAAATTACATTTGATGCTTTTAAAACAGCATTAAATATCCCAACTGGCGTAAGCGATGAAAAAGTGGCTGTTGTTTCTGGTGGAACGTCTGGCTATGTTTGGGGAACTGATGGTACTGATGGTATTATTAGATTAAATACGTCATTATCTTGGACAAAAGATGCAGGTAACGAATTTGTTACTATTGCGGTCAATACTGTAGATTGCGGAACGTTCTAATGGCTAAAGTATTAAATAAACGCGGCACAAGGTCAGAAATAAATTCGGCAGCAACGGCTAATGAATTAAACGCTGGTGAAGTTTATTTAATTACTGATGAAAATAGAATTGCGATGGGAACATCTGCAAACACTTATGAATCGTATGCTAAAGAAAGCGAAGCAGGCGGTGGTGGTGGAGGAACTTCGCCAACTGTTGCGTTAAGTATTACCGCTGCAGATTTGTCTGTTAATGCTGTTTATACACGAATTCTTCCTAAAGATTATGAAATCAATGGTACGGTGATAGCAGCGTTATCTACGGATAAATGGACTAATAACATTGGTCATAGCGATGGCACAATCACTTCGTTGTCTTTTAATGATTTAATTGGAATTAGCGGTTCATTACAGCCTAATAGTATGAATGCTTTGACAACATTATTATTTCCCGAGTTAAAATTTGTTGAATTAAATATTCAACCAAGTAGTATGGCAGTATTAATTTCGCTATCATTTCCAAAATTAGTGGCAATTGGCAATACATTTCAGCCTAGTTCTATGGCTTCATTAACGTCAATATTGCTTCCTAGTTTGAGTGTGATTGGATTAAATTTTGTTTTATCTGGTTTTTTTGCGCTTACAACACTTGCAGTGCCTAATTTGATTACAATTGCGGGAGCCTTTAATTTAACATCTGTTTCTATATTAACAACATTAAATTTTCCGTCTTTAATTACGATTGGTCAAAATTTTAACATTGGTTCAATGTCGTCACTAACTACGCTAACGTTTCCTTCTTTAACCGTAGTCGGAAATTCGTTCACTATAGCACCATCATCTACTATAACTACATTTTCATTTCCTAGCTTAACTAAAATATGTGGGATTTTTTCAATTAGTTCAATGGCATCATTAACATCGGCATCATTTCCGGCTATTGAAAGGATTGCGACAACTGTAACCAGCGGAAACGCAATTGTCATAAATTCTAATACTGGAAGTCTTGTAACATTTACATTGCCAACAACTTTAAAACAAGTTGGAAAAAGCGGTGGAGCTATTGTGATTACTAGTGCTGCTTTAAATCAATCTAGTGTCGATAACATTTTAGTTAGATTGGCTGCGCTAGATGGTACAAACAATACAGTTTTATTTTCAAATCGCGCGGTAACTATTACAGGCACATCATCAACACCATCTGCAACCGGACTTACGGCTAAATCTACGCTAGTTTCTCGCGGTTGCACTGTCACTCATAACTAATTGGTGAAATTTTATGTTTTATAAATATCAAGACGACACTTTATTGTTTGGGCGTGTAGTTACTGCTCCAACGTTTGAATTGACTATTGAAACAAAAAATGATTTTGAATATCCAGTTGATAACTGGTATTGGTTTGATTCAATTGATGAAGCAAATGTTTTTTTTAATATCATATCGAGTTTATAAAAAATGACAATAATCGTTGAAGATGGAACAGGATTAGCAAACGCTGAAAGTTATGTTTCAGTAGTAGACGCTAACACATATCATTCAAAAATTGGAAATGATGCTTGGGCTGATTTAGATACATCAGTAAAAGAGCAACTCCTACGCAAAGCCACAGACTACATGGTGGCGCAGTATCGTTTGCAATATGCGGGTTATCGCAGATATTCAACACAGTCGTTAGACTGGCCGCGCTTATACGTTCCACTCATTGATTCATTATCGGCAAATGTATTTCCGCAATATGTGGATTTTGACATTGTGCCTGCTACAGTTAAAAACGCTTGCGCTGAATTAGCATTAAAAGCCTATACAGCTATATTGATGCAAGATTTAACACAAGGCGTTATTCGTGAAAAAGTAGACGTTATTGAGGTTGAGTACGACAAGTTTTCACCACAACAAACACGCTATGAACAAATTGACGCAATGCTTTCTATTTTTTTTAAGCAACAAGGCAATGATATGTCACGTTCACTGGTGAGAACATGACACTCGACACACGCGCCCGCGCTACAGCAGATAAATTGCTAGATAAGTTTGGCAAATCAATCACGCTAACGTCAATTGTTGAGGGAAGTTATGACCCTGCAACGGGTGATATGGGTGCAGGCACAACAACAAGCACCACGCACACGGCAATCATTAAAGATTATAACGGCATTGATTTCATTAGCGGTGTAGTGCAAGCAGGCGATAGAAAAATAATGATTGCAGCGTTAGGCGCTCCAACGCCACAGCCAGCCGATAAAGTAACGATTAACAGTGAAGTTTATCAAGTGATCGCGGTTCGTTATATTTGGTCGGGTGAATTACCCGCGCTTTATGAATTGCAGGTAAGAAAATGACAGGCTCAATGTCGCAGATTGTTGGACGCATTAACGGGCGCATTGATAATAAAATCAGAGCTGCAACCAGTGAAATTTTTTCTAATATTATTCAAATGACACCAGTAGACACTGGACGCGCTCGCGGTAACTGGCAATGCACAATTGGTGCGCCTTTTGTGGGTGAAGATGCAAGCGGTAGCGTAATGAAAGCACAAAGTGTTATACCGCGCAGAGCAGGAAGTGTTGTTTACTTAACCAATAACGTGCCATATATTGGAAAATTAGAATATGACGCGCACAGCAGACAAGCACCAGCAGGTATGGTGCGCGTATCTGTTGCATTATTTGAAGGAGTTTTAAATGGCTCTAGTTGAAATTCGAACAGCGTTAGAAACTAAACTGAACGCGCTCACGCCTACACTTGCAACAGCATGGGAAAGTGTGCCTTTTACACCTGTAGTGGGCACGGCATACCAGCAAGTTAATTTAATGATGGCTGACACACTTAATCCGTCATTAGGTGGCAATCATTATCGGTTAAAAGGATTTATGCAGGTACTGCTGTGTTATCCACCTAACGCAGGCGCAAAAACTGCATCAACACGCGCTGATTTGCTTGTTAATCATTTTAAACGCGGTACAAGTTTAACAAGTGGCGGCATAACTGTTATTATTGACAAGACACCATCAATTGCACCGGCATTGATTGACGGGGTGCTTTATAAAATTCCGGTATCAATTTATTTTTCAGCAGATATTTACTCTTGAGGTTACAAAATGACAATTGCACAAGGCATTAGCAAAAAAATTATCTACAAAAAACAATCTGGTTTAGGCTCACCAGCAACAGGCAGTGGCGGTCAAGATTTGCGCAGAACAAGCGCAACTTTAAACTTGGCAAAAGAAACTTATCAATCAGCAGAGATTCGCCCAGATCAACAAGTTGCTGATATGCGTCATGGCACAAAACAAGTCAGCGGCACAATTAGCGGTGAATTATCCGCTAAAACTTATGCTGAATTTTTTGCATCAGTATTGCGTAAAGACTTTGCGGCTGCATTTACAGCAATTACTGGTTTATCTTTAACCATTGCAACCAGTGGTTCTAATTACACTATTACACGCGGCACAGGTGATTTTTTAACTGGTGGAGTTAAAGTTGGTCAAGTTGTAAATATTACAGCGGGCAGCGTTAATGCGGCAAATTTAAACAATCGCGTTGTGGTGTTGTCTTTGACAGCAACTGCATTGACCGTCAAGCCATTAGGCGCAACTGCGCTTGTGGCAGAAGGACCGATTGCTTCATGCACTTTATCAGACGCTGGTAAAGTATCGTATGTTCCTGCATCAAGTCATACAAACGATTATTTCAGTATTGAATCTTATTATGCTGATTTGGCTCAATCTGAATTATTCACAGATGTTAAGCCAACCAATGCACAGGTTAAAATTCCATCTAACGGCATGGCGACAGTGGACTTTCCGTTGATTGGTTTGAACTTAACCACAAATACTTCGCAGCAAATAACATCAACCACATCAACCACCACAACAGGTATTGATTCTGGTGCAAATGGTGTTTTGATTGTAAACGGCACAGCTTATGCAACAATCACTTCAATTGATTTTGACGTAAACGGAAACATTGCAGCGGCTGACGGTGTTGTGGGTAGCACTTTACGCCCAGACGTATTTAGCGGAACGGTAGCAGTCACAGGCACATTAACTGCGCATTTTGATAGTGTGACTTTGCGAGATCTTTTCATTAACGAATCTGAAGCAACGATTGTTGTTGCGTTAGCAGCGACCACTGCAAAAAATACTGATTTTATCTCGTTTACATTGCCGCGCGTTAAATTTAGCGGTGCAGACGTTGATGATGTTCAAACAGGTTTAAAACGTACATTGCCATTCACTGCGATTAAAAACGAAGTGTCAGGCACAGGTCTTGAAGTAACCACAATCGTTATTCAAGACTCACAGGCTGCGTAGTGTAAAAACCTGTCTTTATGCTACAATGGAAACCGCCATAATCATTTAGGTTATGGCGGTTTTTTTAATTTACACGACAGGTAAAAAACAATGAGCAAAGAAACATTATTATCCATTGATGATTTAGACTTAACTGCTGCAAGCGATACACCTTTTGATTTAGAAATTTTGAATATTAAAGGTGTAAAAACTGGAATTATTATTCAGGTATTAGGCAGCGAAAGCGAAAAAGTACAAGAATGGACAAACAGACAAGCAAACAGAATTAGAACGCAAGCCACGCAAAAAAGCGTTACTGGCAAAGACAAGGTTCGCACAGCAGAAGAAGATGACGAGTACATTATTGAAAGTGCAGCAGTGCGTGTTGTTGGCTGGAAAGGTTTAAAAGATGAATATACCAAAGACAACGCAACGCGCTTAATGTCGCGCAACGTCCACGTCAGAATGCAGGTATTGACTGCATCAAATGACTTGGGAAACTACAGCAAAGACTGATATTAGAGCTGGTTGAGTACGCAAAGCGCGAATTTGAGTTAAGCGGTAAAGATGAAAGCGGTAATAGTTTACGAGATGAAGCCGAAAGCCTTTTAAGGCAACGTGGTTATATCCCACCAGAATATGAATCATTGCCGTTTCCATCATTGGTTGGTCATATCTGGCAATGGTTTGTTGAGTTGACACGCACACGCAGTAGCAATGGGTTTGGAATGAATCCCATAAATTATAGTGAAATTGACGCATGGTCACGATTAACAAGACGTAAACCAACGTCACTAGAGATATACGCATTAACTCAAATAGACGCTGCGTATTTAGAGCAGCAACATAAACAGTCACAAAGCAAAGGCAAAAAGTAATGGCAACCGAAGAATATAGCATCCGCGTTAGTGTTGATTCTACTGACGCAACACGAGCAGAACGCAATTTAAATAACTTAACGAGTTCAGTCACACAAACTGAACGCGCATTAAATAGCACATCGAGCGCGGCTCGTTCTTCGGCTGCTGCACTGGCTGGCGTAAATGGCTCTGCATCAGCATCTACGCGGTCAATGTTAAGCCTTGCCAACGCTGCAAAGTTAGCCGCAACATCGTTTGCGGCTATTTCTTTTAAAAACGCCATATCCGAAATAGCTACGTTTGAAACTAGAATGCTGCAATTAACAGCATTGACAGGCGCAAGCACAGCGCAAATGAAAGAAATGGAAAAACAAGCGCGTGAACTTGGCGCGACCACTGCATTTTCAGCGCAACAAGCAGCAGAGGCGCAAGGTGTTTTAGCGTCCGCAGGTTTAAAAACTAATGAAATATTAACTGCAACACCAAAAGTTTTACAACTTGCAGCAGCGGGGAGTTTAGATTTATCAAAAGCCGCAGAAATTTCAACCGGAACAATGAAAGGGTTAGGCTTGCAATTATCTGATTTAGGAAGAATCAATGATGTTTTTGCAAAAGCCGCAGCCGATTCAAGTACAAATGTTCAGCAAATAGGTGACGCAATGGGGCAAATTGCTCCTATTGCTAAAACGTATGGGATTGGACTTGAAACATTAACGGCATCACTTGGAATATTAGCCGATAATCAAATTAAGGGAAGTGAAGCAGGCAATAATTTTAAATCAATGCTAGTGGCGTTAAGTAACGATACAAAAGACAACGTAGAAATATTAAAAAAACATGGCGTAACATATTCTCAGCTTAATGTTGAGGTTTATGGATTAACTAAAGTTATGCAAACGCTAAAAAATGCGCATTTAAGCGGTGCAGAATCTTTGAAAATATTTGGAAGTGATGCGGCAGCAGCCGGAAATATTTTAGCGGCTAACGCTGGAAAAATAAGCGATTACACAAAAGAATTAGAAAAAGCTGACGGCACAGCTAAAAAAGTATCTGATACATTAAATCAAGGATTAGCAAAAGCGTTTGATTCACTAAAAGGAACGCTTAGTGAGGCAGCGTTGCAATTAGGTGATTCTGGTTTAAAAGGCGCGTTGACTAAGGTTATACAAGAAGCAACAGGCGTGATTGCAATTTATGAGGGCATGGGTGATAAATTTGCAGAATCTAATAGCTATACAAAAGAGCAATATAAAAACTTAAAAGACATTGCAGACGAATTAAAAATTGTTGCGGGTGCGGCTGGCGGGATTGCAGGCTTAACTGCGGCTATTTGGGCGGCTAACGCGGCTATGACTGCATTTAATATTGTTACTCGTGCAAATCCTTTGATTATGGGAGCAACAGTTGTAGCGGCAGCAACAGGAGCAGCATTAGCAAAAGCAAAACAAGATATTGAAACAGCAGATAATCAATTAAAAATGTCGGCTAATTTAGACGATCAAAACAAAAAAATAAAAGAACAAACAGATTTGCTTATAAGAATGAAAGCATATCCATTAACTGAAAAAGGTCAAATTCAAGAAGCAGAACAACGCCTTGAAATTATGACAAAACAAAAAACAATATTAGAACAAACAAGCGCTCCAATTGTTCAAGCAACAGAACAAACAAATAAACACACTGAAGCAGCCAAAACCAATACAGCCGCAACAGCAGATTCAACAGATAAAACTAAAAAGCTAACAGCAGAGCAAAAACAAGCTAATAAAGAACAAACAGAATACCAACGCTTAATTGAATCCACACCTTATGGCGCATATAACGCAACCATTGATAAATTAACTGAAGGGTTAAAACGTGGCGGTGAAGCATTTATGGCGACATACGCAACAGGCGTTGAGGAAGCTAATAAAAAATTATTAGACTCAACCGAGTACGTCAAAGAACACACAAAAGCACTTGAAGAACAAAAACGCGCATTAGAAAGTACAGCGCGTGGGACGTTTGAAAAAGGCTACAGCGAATTAATGACGCAAAAACCTTATATGTCAGATACAGAATATTCAGCAGGGCAGGATAAGATCACGGCTGATTATTTAACCCAGCAACAAGGGGTTGATTTTAAAACGCCAACACAGCAAGGCAAAGAGGCATTAAAAGCGTTTAACGATGAAATGGATAAAACGTCAGAGGCGTTTGATAAATTAGGCAGCAGCGGCTCAATGGCGTTTGATGGCATATTGGGAGGCATTAGCGCGGTAGCGGGTGCGGCATCATCCTTTGCTACTGAAATAATAAAAATAAGCGATAAGCAACAAGCATCTCAAGAAAAGTATGACGCTGTCATTAAATCAGTTGGTGTAACAGAGGAAGAAAAAGCAGACGCTACAAAGAAATTTGCAGCGGATAAAATAAAATTAGATAGTCAGGCATTTGCGGCAGAAATAAGCGGAGCGCGTCAAATTGCCGGAGCAACATCAAAACTATTTGGTGAAAAATCAGCGGCTCGTAAAGCATTTCACGGTGTTGAAATGGCGTTATCAGTTGTTGAAATGGCAATGTCGGCTAAGAAAATGATTGTTGATGTTGCAGCCGGTGCGGCTCGTATGTTTTCACAAGGCGGGTTTGCTGGATTTGCTGGTGTTGCGGCAATGGCGGCAGTCATGGGCGGGTTAGGTTTTGCAATGATGGGTGGTGGCGATAAAGTCACAGACTTAACAACACCTGAAACCTCAACCACTGGCAGCGTGTTAGGCTCAAACGAAGCGTCAAACTCAATTAAAAATATTGTCGATACACTCAATTCAATTCACGCGAGTGAGTATGTTGAGTTGCGGGGAATCAATAGTAATTTTCAAAATTTAACTAAATTAACAACAACATCACTGGCTTTATCGCTAAGAGATAGAGGAGCGTTTACTTATTCAGCAGATCAATTTAAGGGCTCAGGCACATCTGCAATGGCGATGGTAACTGGCGCGTTAGTTGGCGGAGTTATTGGGTTGCTTGGCGCAATGTTTTTGGGCGTTGGCTCAATAAAATTTGAAGCCGTTGGTGGCGGGATTGTAATGAACGCTCAAAAGCTGATGTTAGACGGAATGGAAAAACAAATTAAAGTAATGGATTACACTAAAATCAAAAAAACGGTTACAGGTTGGTTTAGTGATGACGTGACGTATTTTGATGTTATC
>CAKZJE010000026.1 GCA_936941155.1 uncultured Methylomonas sp.
CTAAAGCAAAAAATGCTAACCCAACCTACAAATATATTATTGAAAAATAACGAATAAACTCTTAACTTAATGGCAGTAACGCCATCACCTGCAATAAAAAACTCAGCAGTCACCGGTACAGTTTTATTTAGATCCGTGATAGTGACTAAATGAGCATCCCATTCTGAAGTTGAAAAAGCCGCAGCTTGTTTTGCTGCGGTGTCATAATTGAGAGGTGTTGCCCCAATGGGTGGTGTGCTCATTTGTACTCTCCAATAAAATTTTAAGATAATCAGCATTTGCATGATGTTAGAATCATAAACCTATTAATGGGATTTTTTAATAAAAAGCTAGAAAAAAATACTTAGTCTTTTCTAACTTAATCATCATAGATTATGCTAGACCAACTCTGTGTTTTTTCTTATGTTAATTTTGAAGGAAACGTTATGAAAAAAAATAAGTTTAAACCTAAGCAACTCTTTTTAATTTCTTGTTTACTAGGTGGAACTATTTTTAGATACGATAGTTATGCAGAAGGAATTGCAACCGATGGAACACTAGGCGGAGTGGTTAAGTCATTGATGGGTAATGATATTACTATTTCTCAAGATTTAGGAAAAACGGTGGGAAAAAATTTATTTCATAGCTTTTCGCAATTTAATATTAAGAATGATCAAACGGTCACTTTTACAGGAGATAACGCTTTAAAAAATGTTATTTCTCGCGTTACTGGTAATTCACCAAGCCTGATTGAAGGCACATTAAGATCCACAATAGGCACTGCGAATTTTTATTTTATCAATCCTCATGGCGTAACCTTTGGTGGAAATGCGCAAGTAGATGTCCCCGCAGCTTTTTATGTGAGCACCGCAGATACACTGCGCTTTGCTGATGGAAATCAATTTGCAGCATCCAATCCAAATACAAGCACTTTAACAGTTGCAGAACCTGCCAGCTTTGGTTTTTTGGGTCATCAAGCAGCCGATATTAACATCGAAAACTTACAAAGTACGCTGAATTTTAACGCTAGCAAGCACGTCTCATTCAGTGCTGGTAATATCACTATCAATAATGCCGGTTTAGTGAATCCAGCAGGCAGTATTCGATTAGATGCAGTCGGAAATGTGCCTACAGAAATCACACCTACCCAGTTAAGTAATGAAGCGTTATCAGGAAATTTACTTATGAGTAGGGATGATTTAGATATTGGTCTGGATGTTAGTGGCGATGGTGCTGGGAAAATCGTTATTCGAGCTGGAAAAGTTGATATAACAAATTCATTTATGTATGCAAATAATAATGGCTCAACACATGCAAACTCTGATAAAGGAATTGATATTGTTGCCAACAATATTACAGTCGATCATAGCTATGTCACTACTGAAGCGTATGGAGAAGGAAATGCTGCAACTATCTCACTGAATGCAAAAAATGGCACATTGGATGTTAATAGTGGAGTCATTCGGTCAATGGCGCATGATTTAGGCAATGCCGGAAATATTATCATTGACGCAAAAAGCGTTCTTGTGAAAGGATGGGATAATTTGGGATACGGTGAAAAAAATGGAATTACCAATAATACAGATTCGATGGCAACAGGTAATGCAGGTACAGTCACGGTAACAACCGATAAACTCACTTTAAGTGAAGGTGGAATTATCCGCAGTGATACATTTGGTTCTGGCAATGCCAATACAGTTGAAATTAATGCAAAAGAAATTTTCCTCGATGGCACAGGCGATATTAATTCAGATCCAAATAACCCAATAACAACTGCTATTTCTAGTGATTCATACGAAGGAGCAACAGGCAATGCTGGCACAGTAAAAATCAGAAATAATACCCTCTTAGATGTAAACCATGATGCCACTATTCGCACCACAACCTTTGGCTCAGGAGAAGGTGGTGAAATTGATATTCAAAGCAATCAAATAAAGTTATCGGATGGAGGTGCAATTCGCAGCAGCACCTATCTTACGGGTAATGCAGGCTCGATAAAAATTCGTGCAAATACTTTAGCAATTAATGGAAGCGGCAAAGACAAAGTAACGGGCATTGAGACGCAAGTTTATTCTCCTGAAGACCCGCAACAACCTGCAACAGGCAGTGGCGGCGTAATAGATATAGAGATGAAAGAAGCTATTAATATGGTGAATAATGGCTCTATTGAAAGTGATACGCTTTCTGTTGGAAACGCAGGCACTGTAAAAGTGTCTGCCCCCGTGATAACTCTGGATAACTCAAAAATCAGTGCAAAATCCAAAGTAAATATTGATGGCAATAAAGGCGGTGATGCCGGCGCTATCACTATTAAGAGCTCGCAATTAAGCCTTGCCAACGGTAGTGAAATTTCATCGTATACTGAAACCGAAGGAAAAGCCGGCACGCTTGATGTCACTGCAACATCCAGTTTAAAAATTGTCGGCGATATTAATTTAAATCCTACAAAAGAACATACGTTTAATACAGGCATTTTTTCCTTTGCCAGTTTAAATAGCAAAGGCAATGCCGGTGATGTCAATGTTCATGCAGGTAAGTTAGAAATTCTTAATCGCGGCGGCATTGAAGCAAGCACATTTTCCAATGGCAATGCAGGTGACGTAACTATTACCGCAGACAGCATCAAAATGGATGAAACAGACTCAGAAAAATTTACAGGGATTTTTTCACAAGCTGAAACAGCCCATACACAAGGTAAAGCAGGCAATATAACCATAACAACAGATTCGCTTGAAGCTTTGAGAGGAGCGAGTATTCAAACAAATACTTATTCTGATGGCATAGCTGGAAACATTGAAATCACTGGAAAGAGTTTAACGATTGATAGTCTAGGCAACCCGCATGAAACAGGTATTTTTTCTAATGCGCAATCAGGCAGTACAGGGCACGCAGGTTCTATCAATGTGACTGTTGATAATATTACGATTGACGGCAAAAATAATACTAAATCTGCCAATATTTCATCTGATGCTGAAAGGGGTAGTAAAGACCATGCAGGACTTGTTTCAATCACCGCGAAAAACCTCAGCCTACTGAATAAAGGACAAATTTCATCTGCTGCACAAGGAGAAAGTGGGGAAACTGGCGATATATTTATAACAGTGAGTGAACGTTTATCGTTACAAAATCAAGGGAAAATTAGCATTCAAAATGATTCAATAGCAGATAATTTACCTGCTGACAGAGTGGGCGAAATAAAAATTGTTGCCGCTGATATTGATTTAACAGATAGCACGATTACCGCCGCCTCAACAGGCAAGGTTGACGCAGGTGATATTACGCTCAACTTTTCACACGCACTGACAATGGATCCTTCTTTTATCACCACTGCTGCAAACCTCGGTAATGGTGGCGATATTAACATTAACAGTAATGGCGTGATTTATTTACAAAACTCAGGTTTTTTAACTTCCGTAGCCGATGCGAATGGCAATGGTGGCAACATTAATGTGACAGCTCGCGCATTGATTATGGATACTGGCGTAATACAAGCCAACGCAAAAGGTGGCAAAGGTGGCGATATTAACCTCCAGCTACAATCATTAATTCCAAGCAATGACAAATTAATTAAAGGCGGTGCGCAAGTTGTGTGGCAACCTTTTCAGCCAGGTTTTAATGTGATACAAGCGGCATCACAAAATGGTGTGAATGGTACAATCAATATCAGCTCGCCACAATTTAGCATCAGCGGTAGCACAGGTGATTTAGACGGTGCGATTAATTTGCCGATTCTTGATTCTAATCCTTGCTTAAGCTCGGCGGCTTTCACAAGTTCCTTAGCGCGTACTGGCAAAGGCGGCGTTGCCACGAATGAAGCGAAAACGGTTTTTGTGCCTGCGATTGCTGGGAATTCCAATAGCAGTTTAAAAGCTCCACTTGATGTATCAAAACAAAAACAATTATTTTCTAATAGCTTGACAGAAAAAGAGAAAACTTCTTGTATGGCTATTTAACAGCTTAGGGAACTGAGCCTTTATTGTTAAGGAAACTTTGTTATGAAAAACTCTATTAAATTGTCGTTTTATGTTGTTTTGTCTGTGCACACACGGGCTTATGCAAAGATAAGCACAGATGGAACGGTCGTAGCAATTCAGCATTTATCAGGACAAATGACTATTCCACAAAGTTTGGCACAACCTCATGAAATAATTTATTCCATAGTTTTCAAACTTTTAATATCAATACAGGTGAGAGTGCAGCGTTTACAGGCAGTAATTTCATTCAAAACGTAATTAGTCGCGTTACAGGTGTGCCAATTTCTAACATCAATGGCTCATTAACATCTGAAGTCGGACAAGCAAACTTCTATTAATCCGGCGAGTGTGACTTTTGCATGGAATGCAACGGTTAATGTGTTAGTCCGCTTTTCATGTGGTACAGCCAATAATTTTAATTTGCTGCTAAAAAAAGAAGTGTTTTTAACGAGGAAGAATCGCCGCTTATATCATCAAACGGTTTAGAGGTTGTGAAAGTATTCAAAAAAACATCAAAATTTAATTTTTAACTTATTGATTCATATATGATAATAAAATGTAAAACCTAGGTTTTGTATTCCAAGATGACAATAATTTCACAGCCTCTTTAGTTATCCAACCGAGATAAAAATATGTCAACTCTTCAAAATCCTCCTGAGACTCATAACGCCAAATTTTTCATGACAGGCTCTGACGGCTTATGGAATTGGTTAAGCGAAGGACAAATCAGTTTGGCTTTTACAACGTATCAAACCAATCGTTTGTTTTTAGTAGGCTGCAAAGCGGAGGGACGGTTGGCAGTGAATGAGCGGCTGTTTGATAAACCGATGGGGCTGTATGCGACTGAGAATAGCCTATATATGGCATGTCGGTATCAAATTTGGCAATTGGAAAATCGTTTGGCAACAGGCGAAATCTATCAAAATAGTGACCGATTGTATGTCCCTAGTATTTCCTACACCACCGGTGATTTGAATGTGCATGATGTGGTGATGACTAAAACTGGAAAGCTGTTGTTTATCAATACGGATTTCAGTTGCCTTGCTACTTTAAAAGCAGGTTTCAGTTTTGAACCGCTTTGGCAACCGCCGTTTATCAGCAAACTTAAATCAGAAGACCGATGTCATTTGAATGGTTTAGCCATGCAAAATGGCGAACCGACTTATGTAACTGCTTGTAGTGCAACTAATGAGGCGGCAGGCTGGCGTAATCACCGTATCAATGGCGGGATTGTGATGCACATTCAAAGCAACGAAATTATCGCTCATGGCTTATCAATGCCGCATTCGCCGCGTTGGTATCGTGGCAAGTTGTGGTTGCTTAATTCTGGCAGTGGGGAGTTTGGTTTTTTAGACGGCGAACATTTTGTACCACTAACGTTCTGTGCTGGCTTTGTGCGTGGCTTGGCATTTTATGGTGATTATGCGTTGGTGGGATTGTCAAAACTGCGTTCAAAAACGTTTGGTGGTTTAGCTTTGGAAACTCGGCTGGCGGCTGAACATAAAAGCGCACAATGCGGAGTCGTCGTGATAAATATCACTACTGGAGTTATTGTGCATCATCTCCAGATTGAGGGGGTGGTTGAAGAGCTGTTTGACGTGGTGGTGCTGCCCAAAGTACGGCAACCTAGAGCCATTGGTTTTCAGGATGATGATATTGACAGACTCATTACTTTTCCCAATTCGGGTGGATTAGTTATCACCAAACCAACGCTAAAACGACGCAGTATTGGGAAGTCGCCAGAAATAGCTGGTTTGCCGCGCTCTTCGCAGTTGGCGCATGAGAACAAATTGAAAGTCAACTATCAACGACTTTATCATCTAACGCCGGAAAATTTGTTACCTTACGAAGCCATGACTTATCCGAGCTTGCAAGAGCGATGGAAAACCCAGCCACAGCGCGGTGAGTTGTTAGGCGTGTCGGCTTCAATTGCTGGTGAAATGGTCGGTCTTGCGATTGCAGAGCAGACTGTGGAAACCGAGTCTGAATCAATACCAGCTCATTTATTATCTCTTTTAGTATTGCCGGAGTATCGCCATCAAGGTATTGGTAATGCTTTAGTTGCCTATTTAAAGCATTTTGTTGGCAATTCTTTAATACGAGAATAAACTCTTTATTTTTAGGAGAATACTTATGTCAGATCCAAAATTTAATACCCCAGCTATTATTGACCCCTTTGGTTTAGTCTCCATTAATATTTTTTATCGAGCTAATGGCTCTTCTTATACATATCGCAATTACGGTGCTGATGTGTCTTTTGTTGATATTGATGGTGATGGTGATTTGGATGCCTTTATTGGTGGGGAAGCGGATACCCGCTTTTTTCGCAACACCGGTAATGCCAATACGCCAGTATTCACAGTTTCTGGTCAACAAGTCATTTACCCTTTCGGAATATCAGACATCTATCAATCAAAAGCAACATTTGCTGATATTGATGGTGATGGCGATATGGATGCGTTTATGGGGGATATTTATGGCGATGTTTTGATTTATCGTAATACAGGTACTGCTACAAATCCGGTATTTACCACTGCCGGCAACGTTTTGCCCAATGCCGGTAGCGATACTGGTGCCGCCCCCTATTTAGCTGATATTGACGGCGATGGTGATTTAGACGCTTTTATCGGCAATAATTCTGGCAAGACATTGTTTTACCGCAATACAGGCGATAGTCGTTTTGCAATATTTGAAGCGGAAACAGGCGGCTCTGTAAATGGCAATCCTTTTGGTTTAACCGATGTTGGATCCCTTTCCCAACCGACTTTGGTTGATATTGATGGCGATGGTGATTTGGATGCTTTTATCGGCAATGGACTGGGTGATGTCAGTTTTTTCCGCAACATAGGCACTGCTAACAATCCCGTTTTTGCAGCCTCTACTTCTAACCCGTTTGGTTTATACAATATAAGCACCTCATCTAATCCGCCTTTTAGTGATAAATCAATAGGATGGTGGGCTGCAATTTCCTTTGCCGATATTGATGGCGATGGCGATTTAGATGCTTTTATTGGAGAACGTCAAAGTCAAACCTTCTTTTTTCGTAATGATCAAGCGGGAGTCCATATCAGCAAAACCGGTGATAGTACAGCAGTCACTGAAGGCGGCGTAACAGATACTTACACCGTGGTGCTAAATAGTCTCCCCACTGCTGATGTCACTATTAATCTAACCAATGATAACCAAGTCGTTAGCAACTTTGCTAGCTTAACTTTCACCACAGCAAATTGGAATGTGCCGCAAACGGTGATAGTCACTGCAGTTAATGACACTATTATTGAAGGCACTCATAACAGTTTTACTCAGTATACTGCGACCAGTGCTGATGCAGATTACAACAACATTGCCATTGCAGATGTGAACGTCACAATCACTGACAACGACTTTCATGATCCTACCTTTAATTATCCGCTACGAAACCCGTTCGGTTTATCCCGCGTTAGCGTTAATGCTGCGCCCGCGTTAGTTGATATTGAGGGCGATGGCGATTTAGATCTATTTGTCGGTTCTAGGAGTGGGTTCACAGACTTTTACCGGAATACAGGAACTGCTCACAATCCAACATTTGTTAAAGAAATACCTAGTGGGGCATCGTATGGCACCCCATTTGGTTTAAATCTTAGCGTTAGTGATGTCGTTGATGTTGATACAAATACTATTGTTAATAATCCAACTACTCCCCCTACTCATGCCATTACTCTTTCCAATGATAAACATCCAGCTTTTGTAGATATTGATGGAGATGGCGACCAAGATGCCTTTATTGGTGATGAGAATGGCAATACGCTGTTTTTTCGTAATACAGGGTCTGCCAGCAATGCCGCCTTTTTTGTTGAAACCGATGGCTCTTTAAATGGTAATCCATTTGGTTTTTCCCATGCTGGTGGCACTTGGGGTGAAGCTAGCCCTACTTTTGCCGATATTGATAACGATAAGGATTTTGATGCTTTTATTGGAGGTTACGATGGTAAGATAGTGTTTTACCGCAATACAGGCACTAAGAGCAGTCCAATCTTTGTGGCTCAAACAGGAGGTTCTGTAGATGGCAACCCATTTGGCTTAACCCATGTTGATTTTGTTCGAGCTGCTCCCACCTTTATAGATATTGAACGTGATGGCGACTTAGATGCCTTGATTGGAGACGCTTTCGGAAACACCTATTTTTTCCGTAACATTGGCACGGCTGACAGCCCTGCGTTCGCCGCCGACCCCATCATCAAAAACCGTTTTGGCTTAACCAATCTTCAGTCCTCTTCCAGCCCAGCCGTTGGCGATATTAATGGCGATGGCGAAATGGATATTATTGCGGGTAATAACAAAGGTAATCTAAAAGTCTATATCCACAATAACGAACACACCGGGCACGTCATGATTTCTGGCATCAGCCAACAAGCAGAAGTGCTGACCGCTTACAATACGCTCGCCGATGTGAATGGCTTGGGGATTATCCGCTATCAATGGCAAGCAAACGGTGTCAATATTGCTAAAGCAAACAGCAACACCTATAAGCTGACTGGTGCTGAACTTGGCAAAGTGATTACGGTTACCGCTCGTTATATTGACGGTAGCGGTGTTTTAGAAAAAGAAACCAGTGCTGCAACAGCTCCAGTCGCCGAAAATTTTACCAACTTTGGTCTTTATGGCGATAAAGGAGGAACCAGACCTGATACCCTAGAAGGAGCGAGTGGCAATGATGGGCTTTATGGCTTAACCGACAACGATGTTTTATTGGGTGGCAGAGGTAACGATGTACTTTATGGTTTTTATGGTGCCGACAGCCTGTATGGTGGCGATGGCAACGACAGACTTTATGGTGAACAAGATAATGATTCTCTGGAAGGAGGCACCGGCAATGACACTTTAGATGGTGGCTTTGGTGTGGATACTATGTCGGGGGGAGAAGGTAACGACACCTACTATCTTAGTTATGATGCAGTTGATGTGATTATCGACAATGGACTTAGCACTGACATTGATACTGTAATTATGCCTTATCAACTTAACGTTTATACGCTGCCTGCCGACATTGAAAACGGAACAATGGCTGCTGGCGTACTCTCCGGTAGCCTGGAGGGTAATAACGGCAACAATATGTTGACAGGCAATTCAGGGGAGAACACTCTAACAGGAGGAGATGGTGATGACACTGTTAACGCAGGCGATGGCAATGATGAAATTGTCGGTGGTAGAGGTGCTGGTAACGACACCTATAATGGAGGGTCAAGTACTGATTCTGTCAGGTACTCCAGCGCGATTACAGGGATTACTGTCAACCTGACAGCAGGCATTGCCAGCGGCAATGAAATTGGTAATGATGCACTAATCAATATAGAAAACATTATAGGCGGACAAGGAAATGATACGTTACTAGGCAATTCTTCTGGTAATGTTATTAGTGGCCATACTGGTAATGACACTTTAACAGGTGGTGGAGGAATGGATATTTTTAATGTTGATTCTGGCACAGATACCATTACTGATTTAGGTTATGGCGGTGCAGATGTGCTTGTCGTGAGTTCTGGCACAACTGCCAATGCAACCACTTTAGGAGTATGGATAGCTTCATCAAGCTCTCAAAACTCTGGCACAGCTAATTTAACAGCCAACGGTCTAACTGTTAACTTATCCGCAATTAATACAGGGAATGGTTGGAATGTGACTAATACAGGCAATGGAACAACGCTTATAGGCAGTGCTTTAAGTGACTCGATCACGGGTGGATTGGGTAATGACCTCTTAAATGGAAGTCTAGGTAATAATACTTTGACTGGCGGAGTTGGAAGAGATACTTTTCTATTCAACACTGCACCTACCACAAATGTGGATAAAATTACTGATTTTGTCGTTATTGATGACACCATTCAACTGGAAAATGCTATTTTCACTTCATTAATCAACAATGTATTTTCTACTGTGTTGCCAGTGACTTCACTCAGAAGTGGTGTCGGAGTCACTTCTGCGGCTGATACAGATGATTTTGTGATTTATAACACCAGCACAGGAGCCTTGTATTACGATGCAGGTGGCAACACCGCAGGTAGTGCAGCAGCAGTGCAAATCGCCTTATTGGGTGCTAATTTAGCTTTGACTAGTGCTGATTTTGTGGTGATTTAAGTTTTTTAGGCTTATCAAGTCACTTTCAGATGGCTTGATAAGCTTTACAAAAAATACTTTTAGTTCTAGTCCTATCAACAGTGTGTATGAAAAAAAACATTA
Organism: uncultured Methylomonas sp.; assembly: GCA_936941155.1. Taxonomy (GTDB): domain Bacteria; phylum Pseudomonadota; class Gammaproteobacteria; order Methylococcales; family Methylomonadaceae; genus CAIQWF01. The sequence goes on from CAKZJE010000026.1 coordinate 10,170, forward strand.
ATTTATCGGTTTATTTTACGTTTATTGTTAGTTTCTCTGCTTATGCGGAAATAGTGACAGACGGAACTACAGGTTCCGTTGTAGCTCACACTTTGCCTCCTACTGTTGCAGGCGGAAGAAATTTTGAAATTCCACAACAGTTGGGCACTCCAATCGCTGGCAATTTATTTCACAGCTTTCGCACTTTTGATATTAACAGCCGAGAAACAGCCACTTTTACCAGTGTTGATGCTTTTCAAAATGTCATCAGCCGCGTCACAGGCGGCAGTCCTTCCTCAATCGACGGTTTACTGAAATCAACTATTGCAGGTGCCAATTTCTACTTTATTAATCCGGCTGGTGTTACTTTTGGGACACATGCTGTTATTGATGTTCCTGCCGCATTCCACGTCAGCACTGCACAAAAATTAAACTTTGGCAGTGCTTTTTTCGATACCGGTATTGGTGCAACTGCACCACCTAGCACACTCACCATTGCAGAACCGACAAGTTTTGGTTTTTTAGGAACTCCTGCCGACAACAAAGCACTCATTGAAATCCATGGAGCAACTTTAAATGCAGGATATGGAAAAACCCTCGATGTCGTTGCAGGAAATATATCCATTGCAGATGACGCAAAGCTTGTAGCGGCAGCGGGTGAGGTTCGTCTTGTTGCCATACAAGGTGCTGCATCGGTCAGTTTGGTAAAAAACAGTGATGGCATATTGCCTTTACCTGCGGCTTCGCCTACAGCAAACAACGCTGGAAATATCACTGTAAATTCGATAACAGAAGAGATCGGGAATATTGATACATCAGGAGATGGTGGCGGGCGCATCGCACTTTGGGGGGGAACAACATCGCTTATTAACGCTAGCCTCTTTGCTGATAATTCAGGAAGTACAAATGCCACCCCAGCAAAAGGTGTTGATATTCGTGTTTATTCATTGAATCTGGATAACAGCATTATTTCATTTGACACTTATAGTAATGACTCTCCTAATATTGAGGGTAACTCCGCAGATGTGGTAGTAAAGGTTGAATCTAGCGATTTTTTGAATATTTTCAATGGCAGTTCTATCAAGGCAAACACTTATACAGATGGTAATGCGGCCAACGTTTTAGTGTCAGCGAATACTTTAAATATTGATAGAAAAAACGCATCCAACTCAACAGGTGTTCTTTCGCAAGCAAACAATGCTGATGGAGGGATTAAAGGTAATGCTGGCAATGTCACAGTTAATGCAAAAACGCTAAATATTCTCAATGGCGGAATTATTTTTAGCTCCACAATGACGGAAGGAAATGCCGGCAAAGTTACAGTGACTGCAACAGATACTTTAACTATTCAAGACCAAAGTTTAACTGGTTTAAAAACAGGTATTTTCTCAGATGCTAGCGACACGAGTATCGGTGGCAATGCGGGCGATGTCAGCGTTAATCTCACAAACGGCACATTGAGTATTCTCAACGGCGGGTCAATTTCTAGCAGCACTTATGCAAAAGGCAATGCGGGTAAGGTTAGCGTTAATCTTACAAATGGCACACTGGATATTCTTAATGGTGGTCTCATTTCAACTCATGCCTTTTCTGAAGGCAATGCAGGAGATGTTTTAGTTACGGGAATTAATAACTTAACAATTGATAATGATCACTCAGCAACACAAAAAACGGGGATTGTTTCGCAAGCAGAAATTGATAGCAGCGGTCGGGCAGGAAATATCACTGTTCAAGCAAAAACTTTAGACATCAACAATGGTGGTCAAATATCAAGCTCCACCTTTGCGACAGGTGATGCAGGTAGCGTTACGGTTAATGCCGATAACTCTTTAATTATCAATTCCCAAAACGCGTCTGGTTTAACAGGCATTTATTCACTTACACAGCCCAACAGTACAGGCAATGCGAATCCAGTAACGGTAACTACTGGAAAACTTGATATTCTAAACGGAGGCGTAATTGAAAGTTCTACTTACGGAAAAGGTAACGCAGCTACCATTACTGTCACAGTAGATAATTTGTTGACGATTGATAGTTTCTCAGGCTTAAGAACAGGTATTTTTTCGGATGCCCAACCTAATAGCGAAGGCGCAGCGAGAACTGTCTCTGTTAAAGCTCAAATGCTTGATATTCTTAGGGGAGGATTAATCTCAAGCTCTACCTATTCTCAAGGCGATGCTGGCAAGGTTTCAGTCACAGTCGCAGATACACTTAATGTAGATGGCAAAGGTTTTTCTTATATCAATGAGGACAACTTTTATTCAGGGGTAACAGGGATTAATTCGCAGGCTGAAAAAGGCAGTAGGGGTCAAGCATCGAATGTAACAATCCATGCAAAAACCATGAATATCCGCAATGGAGGTGATGTGTCGAGTTCAACTTTTGCACAAGGCAACTCTGGTAATGTTCTAGTGACTGCGAATAGCTTAACCATCAATAGTGATGGTTTCTCTCATTGGGGGACAGGAGTTTTTTCACAAGCAAATTCAGAGAGTGTCGGTAATGCGGGCGATGTAACTATTGATGCGGTTGATACAATAAACATTGTTGAGAAAGGCATCGTTTCAAGTGCTGCTCGTGGTAGTGGCACAGCGGGCAGTGTTACTGTTACCGCACCTACCCTTATGATAAATAACGCTAGCATTTCTGCGGCTGCAACAAGCAATTCCAGCGGAAAAACAGGTGATGTGACTGTGACCGCCAGCAAAAGTCTGCAATTGGCAAATCAGGCAACCATCAGTATTCAAAATGATGCAACAGTCTCTGACTCAGGCACTATTAAAGCAGGAGTTGTCACCGTTTCTGCTCCTGATATTGATTTAAAAGACAGTAAAATCACCGCAGAATCTACAGGCAATGTGGATGCAGGTAATATTGTCACCCAATTTTCTCACTCGCTTACTATGGATTCGTCCTTTATCACCACCTCTGCAAATTCAGGCAATGGCGGCGCAATTACCATCAATGGCAATGGCGTTATTCATTTACAAAATTCAGGATTTTTAACCTCCGTAGCCGATGCGAATGGCAATGGTGGCAACATTAATGTGACAGCTCGCGCATTGATTATGGATACTGGCGTGATACAAGCCAACGCAAAAGGTGGCAAAGGTGGCGATATTAATCTACAGCTACAATCATTAATTCCAAGCAATGACAAATTAATTAAAGGCGGTGCGCAAGTGGTGTGGCAGCCTTTTCTTTCGGGTTTTAATGTGATTCAAGCGGCTTCGCAAAATGGCTTGAATGGTACAATCAATATCAGCTCGCCACAATTTAGCATCAGCGGTAGCACAGGTGATTTAGACGGTGCGATTAATTTGCCGATTCTTGATTCTAATCCTTGCTTAAGCTCGGCGGCTTTCACAAGTTCCTTAGCGCGTACTGGCAAAGGCGGCGTTGCCACGAATGAAGCGAAAACGGTTTTTGTGCCTGCCATTCCTGAACAAACGCATTCCACAGCGCAAAAATCTATTCTTTCCAATGCGCTGACCTTATCAGCAAATCAGCCTTGCGCCGCTTTTTCTGCCAATACCGCGATAGAATAGTCGGAAAATCATCCTTACCCTATTTAGGTGTCTTTATGAAAATAACCAACGGGTTATTTTGCTGTTTTATTGTGTGTGTCAATGCCACCGCTTATGCCGAAGTTGTCACAGATGGCACGATGGGAGCTGTGCAAAATTTAGCCGGTCAGATGCAAATCCCGCAAGACTTAGGAAAAATGGCTGGAAATAATCTATTCCACAGTTTCCAAACTTTTAATATTCAAACTGGCGAAAGCGCGACTTTCACCGGTAGCAATTCCATTCAAAATATCATCAGTCGTGTCACAGGCGGTCAAATTTCTAACATTGATGGCTTGTTAAAATCAGAAGTGGGTAACGCGAACTTTTATTTTATTAATCCAGCGGGTGTGACATTTGGGACACATGCAAACGTTGATGTTCCGGCGGCTTTTCATGTCAGCACAGCCAATAGTTTGCGCTTTGCTGATGGTTCTCAATTTAATGCAACTGATTCTAGTGCAAGTAACTTAAGCATTGCAGAACCTAGCGATTTTGGTTTTTTGGGTAATCAAACAGGTGATATTAAGATACAAGGTAGCCACCTGAAGTTTAATAGCCAAAAAATACTGTCTTTAACCAGTAGCAACGATGTGATGATTGATAACGGCGTGTTATTTAATCCTTCTGGCGCAATAGCTATCAATGCCAAAGGGAACATAAGCTTGATGAATAGCAGTTCTATTGATGCTAGCACGAATTCGGCGGGTCAAGGTGGGGATATAGCGGTAACGGCGGCAACGCTAACGGTTGATAATTCTGATATTCACAGTAATGCGTTGGCAGGTTCTCAGGGCAATGCGGGGGCAATAACAGTATTGACAAAAAGGTTAGACATTAAGGGCAGTGGAAATAGAAGTGATGTCAACAAAGGTATTTATAGTCGTACTTATTCTACGGGGGATTCAGGAGCAATTACAGTCACAAGTGACGAACTAAGCATGAAAGATAATGGCGGTATCAGTGCTTCTACTCATCAGCAAGGCAATGCAGGAGCAGTGACCATACAGGTAAAAGAAATTCTACTTGATAGTGGCGGGTATATTGCCAGTAACGCAAACAATGAGACGCTGACTCAAGCAGGTCATGCAGG
>CAKZJE010000027.1 GCA_936941155.1 uncultured Methylomonas sp.
GTCTCTGATATTTGATCGAGATTTACATCTGTTTCTTTCGATTTTTTCTCATGCGTATCTTTATTGTGTGCTTTTTTTGCATGTTTTTTGTCAGAGTCAGATTTTTCGGCATCAGTCTCTGATATTTGATCGAGATTTACATCTGTTTCTTTTGATTTTTTCTCATGTGCATCTTTATCGTGTGATTTTTTCTCAGACTTTTTCTGAAGTGATTTTTCTTCATCTGCCTTGTCTGAAAGCTTCGCATGTTTGTCAGTCGTTTTATGCGTATCGTTTAGTTTTTTGTCCTGATGTTTCTCACGCGCTTTTTCTTTTTGCTCTTTTGATGTGTCCTGATGTTTTGTATCCGCGCTTTTTTCATCTATTTTTTGCGCTTTTTCAGAACTAGGTTCAGTTGCGAAACTTGTAGGTGATGCAATGCCTAACGTTAAGGCAAGAAAAGAAACTAACAAATACTTTAACTGCATAATATTTTCCTTGGTAGGATTTAAATAACTCACAGGCTTGCTGAAACGAGTTGAAGTTGTGTATGCAAAGATGCGTGTTGTGAAAAATCCATCTTTACCGCTTAAGTGATTGAATATAAGTTTTATGCTGCAAAACGACTTTTTGTCCTTTGAAGACTGAAAGTGGTAGTTAGCTTGAATCTTTGAAATTTTTTTATGTACTTATAGTAAGGAATAAATATAGAACAGTTATTAAAAGTTTCCGAAATTAATATATAAATTCTAATTAAATCAAACTGATATGAGATGTTATTTTTCATCAAGCACCCAAATGCCATTCCAATCGGCGGGTACATTTTCTTGTTCTTTACGGCAACGCGCTAAATAAACCTGAGCAACGGGGTCGTCTGGCAATTGTGCAAAAATATCAGCCGCTTGTTTTAACTGTCCTTTTTTATAAAGCTCAAGTCCTTGATGATATTGATTAATTCCTGCGGGAATCGGTTCGTGTTTAAAGCCGAGCAATTCAAACACTGTCACCGGCGTGTTGCGACCGACCACTTTTAATGTGCCAATTTCTCTGCCGATAAACGCTTGATTGGTTTGCAGCCATGTCGATTCAGAAATCATGGTGAATGTGCCAAAATATTTATTTGCGCCTTCCAACCGCGAAGCCAAATTTGCCGCGTCGCCTAACATGGTGTAATCAAAACGTTTTTTAGAGCCAATATTTCCAACTACAACATCGCCGGTGTGCACCCCAATTCGCACATAAATCCACGCGCCAATGCGCTGATAAAATTCTTCCCGCCGCGCTGCCAAAGTACGTTGACACTTTAACACGGCACGACAAATTCGCATGGCGTGGTCGGGTTGTTCTAAGGGCGCGTTCCAAAAAGCGATAATCGCATCGCCTTCGTATTTATCTAAAGTGCCGCCTTCTTCCATAATAATATCGGTCATGTCGGTGAGATAATCGTTCAGCAATTGCACCAGTTGTTCTGGCGTTAAGCGTTCAGAAATGGTGCTAAAGCCTTGAATATCCGAAAAAAGAATACTCAACTCACGTTTTTCGCCACCTAATGTCAGTAATGCAGGATTGTCTAAAATCCGATTAATCACTTCCACACTTAAATATTGATTAAAAGCAGAGCGAATAAAGCGTTTTTGTTTGCCTTCCGTTAAATAATTGAAAATCACCGAATTGACTAACGCCATAATCACCGCAACTTCATTGCCGACAATCGACCACCAAAAATTGAGTTGATAAAAACCAAATCCCAAGCCTAAGGGTAATGCGGTGAAAAATAGAAAGCTGGCTGCCAATTGTAAAATAGTGGTGCTGAAAATAATGCTGTAACTGGCGGCAAGGCTAATAAAAAGCACGGCTGACCAAAAAATCAGCGCGGGAACAGGTTTAATGGTGTCATGCGCTAATAAGTTATCCAGCAAAGTAGCGTGAATTTCCACTCCCGGATAATCGCCATCAACGGGGGTAGGGCGCAAATCTTTTAAGCCGGGCGCACTAAAACCCAAAAATACATATTTATCTTTAAATATTAACGGGTTAATTTGAGCGGGTTCGCCGGCTTGCAAATGTAATTCAGCTTGAATAATGGCGGCGGCATTAAAACTTTGATGCGTACCAGAGCCACCGCGAAATTTTAAAATCACTTGTCCTTGTGCGTCGGTGGCGATATTTTGCCCCGCAATTTGTAATCCATTCTTTGTGAGATTTAGAGTTTTATCTTGTTTATCAAAGAGAAACGTACCTAAGCCCAAAGACGGCAAAATTTGTTGGTCAAACACTTGAAACAACGAAAAACGCCGAAATACGCCATCGTCATCGGCTTTTTCATTCACATGCGCCAACATTTTGGCAGCGTTAGCAAGTTCTGGAATGGGAAAACTGGCATTCAGCTTATTTTTATCGTTAGTGTTATTATCCGCCAACCATTGCTGCCAGCCGTTGAGTTTCACAGAACTCGGTGCGATATTTTTTGGCCAATGCAGATTTTGCTGGGTTTGTTGCCCTAAAAATAGACTTAACACTACCGAGTTATTCGCGACGGATTTGGCAAATTTTTCATCATCCGTTACGCCATAAAGCGAAGGTTCACTGTAAAGAATATCAAACGCAGTGACTTTCGCTCCCGCGCGGTGCATAAAACTCAGCAACAAAGTATAAACCTCGCGCGGCCAAGGCCAAGAAAGCCCATTTTGACTTGCGCCCCAATCTAAACTGCTTTGATCTAACAGAATGATTTTAATGTCTTTGCTGAAAGCCGAAGGTTTTGCCAAGCTTCTTTCACGCCATGACCAGGTTGAATATTCCCATTGATCTAATAATTTGCTGGTGTGCAAAAGTTGTGCAAACAACAAAGCCGTGAAGCCAACAATAAGGACATACTGAGATTTTTTAGACCGTTTCATGATAGTTCGCTTTTTTTTAGGTTGGATAAATGCGACAAAACAGCTGTTTTTGAAAGTTTTCACCACGCAAATACGAATACTATTTTAATTAATTGGGCTTTGTGTCATTCTTTTCGCAATAAATTTTACGGTAACACACCACGCGAGGATAGCTTGATGACGCAATCGAACAATAATATTCAATGCCCTAACTGCGGACATACTATTGATGTCAATGATATTTTATACCATCAAGTTGATGAAACTTTAAAAAAGCAATATGCCGATGAATTAGCGAAAAAAGATGCTTTTTATAAAGCACAGCAACAGGCTTTAGAGCAGCAAAAACAAACTTTAGCCGCAGAAAAACAGCAGCAAGATATGTTTTTTGCGCAACGGATTGAAGCAGAGAAAAAAAATATTCATCAGCAGTTAAAGCAAGAATTGGAATTGCAACAAGCCGGACGCTTGCAAGCTTTAGAGCAAGAATTAGCTACAAAATCTGCACAAGTCATTGATTTAAATAAAGCAAAAGCAGATGTGGCACGCTTGGAGCGCGAAAAACAAGAGCAAAAAGCGGCGATTGAAGCGGAATCTGAGTTGCGTTTTAATGAAAAATTGAAAAACGAACAAGCGGCATTGCGCAGCAAATTAACGCAAGAAATGCAGGCTGAAGTTTCAGGACAGCTTAATGTGTTGCAGCAAGAAATTGCCAGCAAATCTGCACAATTACAGGATTTTAATAAAGTAAAAGCGGATGTTGCGCGTTTGGAGCGTGAAAAAGATGAACAAAAAGCGGCGATTGAATCGCAGTTGACCTCGCAATTTAATGAAAAACTGAAAGTTGAACAAACTGCGTTGCGCAATAAATTGACGCAGGAATTGCAGAATGAGTTATCCGGTCAGCTGAACGCTTTGCAACAGGAAATCGCGACTAAATCTACGCAGCTTCAGGAGTTTAACAAAATTAAAGCCGATGTTGCTCGATTAGAGCGGGAAAAAAATGAACAGGAAGCGGCAATTGAATCAAAATTATCTTTGCAATTTAATGAAAAGCTGAAAACGGAACAAGCGGCGTTGCGCAATAAGGTCACGCAAGAATTGCAAAATGAGCTGTCTGGACAATTAACTGTTTTGCAGCAGGAAATTACCGAAAAATCGAATCAGCTTAAAGAATTTAATCAGGCAAAAATGGAGATTGAACGGTTAAAACGCGAGAAAGATGAATTGCGTGATGCGGTGATGTTGGAAAAAGAACAGGAGTTTTCCACAAAATTAAATGATGAAAAATTGAAAATTCAACGCCAAGCGACTGAAAGTTCTGAGTTGAAAATTAAAGAATTGCAGTTAAAACTGGAAGAGCAAACCCGCTTAGCCGATGAAATGAAGCGCAAAGCCGAGCAAGGTTCAATGCAATCACAAGGCGAAGTGCAGGAATTGGCGATTGAGGAATGGCTGCGAGATAGTTTTCCACTTGATGTGATTGAAGAAGTGAAAAAAGGGGCGCGAGGGGCAGATTGTTTGCAAATTGTGCATACTCGCGCTCGGCAAAATTGCGGCACGATTTATTATGAAAGCAAGCGTACCAAAGATTTTCAGGCGGGCTGGATAGAAAAATTTAAAAATGATATTCGCGATAAAAATGCCACACTCGGCGTGTTAGTGACGGAGGCAATGCCAAACGATATGGAGCGGATGGGATTAAAAGACGGCGTGTGGATTTGTTCGTTTGAAGAATTTAAAGGTTTATGCGCGGTGTTGCGTGAATCTGTGATTAAGTTGAGCGAGGCGAAGCTGAGTCAGGAAAACAAGGGCGATAAAATGGAAATGCTGTATAGCTATTTGACTAGCAACGAATTTAGATTACAAATTGAAGGCATTGTAGAAGGTTTTAGCCAAATGCAATCGGATTTGGAAGCTGAAAAACGCGCAATGGCAAGGCTTTGGAAACAACGTGAAAAACAATTGGAAAAAGTCTTGCTTAATACTACCAATATGCACGGAGCGATTAGAGGGATTGCAGGTTCTGCGATTCAAGCCGTGGCGTTATTGGAGTTAGGGGCAGGGATTGACGAAAGTTAGAGCTAATCTTTTTAGGTGAAAAAATATAAGTTATCTATACTTAACTTACGTTTAATACACACTGGCGATATTTCTTTTTGCAAAAAAAAGAAAATTAATTAAAAAAATAAAGTGTTTTATCGCACTGTAAAAAGTTGAATGACAATGTTTTTATAGTGCAAAGAAATAATTTCCAAAAGTTGAGTGTTTTTGGCTGGATTTGAGAGTAGCAATGGTAAGTTTCGGAAAAAATAGAGATGATAAGAGCGCGAAAAAGCATAAGCATAGATACGATTTGCAGTCTATTGCCGATGATGGAGTTGCGGATGTATTGTTGACCGATGAGGATCAAGCTCCGCTGGCTGCGGCTCTTGTAGAGCCTGCTGTTGCGAAAGGCGAGGAGGTTATTTATGAATTGGTGGTTGAAGAACGACCTATTCCCACGCCTGAGCCTGAGCCAAAACCTGATGAACAGCCGCAAAGTTTGTTAAATAAAACCATTCCAGTTGCATCAGAGCATCAAGTTGAGGAAGCCTTGCAAGAACCTGAACCCGCTCGCGCCCCCGATGCAGATTTGCCTGAAAGTTTAAGTGAACAAGTTGCAAAATTGTGCAATGAATATCAAGCCATTCATAAACAATTAGAAACTTCGTTAGCCGCCTCTAATGCCTTGACTAAACAGTTAGAAACCTCAAAAAAACAAGCCGCAACGCATCATCTCACCCTAGGTGTGGCGGGTTTAGCCTTATTGCTTGGGATTGTTGCCACTGTGGTAACGGTGAGTATTCAGCGTGATGTGACGGATTTGCAAGACTCGCTCGCGGTATTGGAAAATCAAACAGCGACAACTGACAAAGCCATCGTGTTGAAAATACAAGAGGTTGATGGACGGGTAGGGCAGCTTAATACAAAAGTGGATGAAGTTTTTACAGCGGATAATTTAGAAAATGTTTTAGAAGTCACTAAAGAGTTAAGAAAACAAATTCATGCCATAACTAATAAAAGTGCGGCAATTTCAAGTTTTCATAGTCATTCAGCGCGTGAGCATGAAAAAGCAGACAAAGCAGGATTATCTGAGACCAATGATAGAACAAAAGATTTACCCACAACTCATAAAAAGTTATCTCACAAATCGCCATCAAAAGTAGATGCGGTGAAAAAAGCACAAGATGATAAACTAGCGTTGGCAAATAAATGGAAAAAAGCAGAAAAATCAACTGATGATGTGAAGGCCAAAGCCAATAAATTAGCTAAACATCAACAAGCGGTGAGTAAAACTCTCAAAGATAAACCAGAGGATAAAAATCATGCAAATCATACTGATAAACATTAAATCTCTCGTCTGCGATAGTGATAAAATTAACCATTTGAAACGTCGTTGTGTTGTGTTTTTAAAATGAGAAAACGTTGGAATAAACAAATGACTCAACACTGTACTGTTTTTAAGTTGTTGAGAAAATGAGCAACTTTCAACCTTTAGTGATTTGCGAGGATGAGGAGCTGCCAACAGTTTCTGAGTCTGAGTTTAGCAAATTATCAGAACAAATTGATTTATTCGGTTTTAATTCAGATCAGACACTTGAGAGTATTGTTTTTCATATTTTAAAAAAACCCACCTCATTGGCTGCTCATTTACAAAGGATTTATTTTTGTTACCATCATAACTTAGGCGAAAATTTATTCGCAGCGTTAGTTGATTTTTTAATTGTGCTTGAGGGGAAAGGGGCTATGTTGGGATGTAGGATGGTTAAAGGAGCAAAATCAAAACTGCTACCACATCAATATGCTATTCTTAACAACGCATTACAATCATCTGGTGATGAGGTTAAATTGTTGCATGGTAATTTGTATTCACTTTTTAGTCGTGGATTGATTGGCTCGACTATTTTAGTGATAAAAGATGAGGGTATTGACCAGCAAGAGCATGACCCGCTTGATATTGCACGCGACTTTATTGCTTATAGTCAGCTTGATGCTGCTATGGATACTCTTGAGAGTGCCGTGTTAGCGGATGTTGAAAGACAGGCGTTGCAAGATGATTTGCTGGAGTTGTACAAAGCAACCCATAGCTTTGAGAGATTTGAAAAAATGTATGACGCATTGTCCGGGCAAACTAGAACTATTCCAGCAGGCTGGGATGAATTAAAGGGTTTCTTCAATGAAGGATAATCAGACAAAACCATTACAGGCTGTTCTTCATGGCATGGATGGTCGTACTTATAAAACCATGGTGATGTATTTTCAAGGCCCTTGCAAAGGGGTTGCTGTGGTGGTTGAAGATATTGATGCTGAAGTTGACATCATTGATACCGATTTTGCCGCAGGTCAAGATGCCTTACGCAAAATTCAAGAAAAAGGCATAGTTAGACCTGTGATTGTGTTATCCAGAGAAGATAATAAGCTGGAAAACGTGATTTATGTTGAAAAGCCTATTCGTCTTTCCAATATGCTGGCAGCATTTGAGCAAGCGAAGACGATTACTGAGAAAAAAGGCTTAACTAAGCCGTCGCCGCTGGCTCATGAAACTCCGGTTGCATCTAAAGATGTTGTAGCTGCAAATGGAGACGAGGCAAATAACGCGGCGGCTAAAAAAGCTCGCGAAGATTCAGACGAGCGTAAAAAAACCGCTAAGCATAAAACGGCTATGCAGTTAGATGAAAGTGGATTTTCTTCTTTCATTGGGATTGTTCCGGGCATTGATTTTAGCGACAGGGAACAAGTCTTAAAAGCGTCTTATAGCCCGAAAAATTATTTTCAAGGCTATGTGCTTTCTGCTTTTAAAGTCTCTAAAGAAAAAAACAGAATGCTACAGCTGAATTCTACTTGGAAACCGCTACTGATTTTTCCACACAGTCATGAAGTATGGCTGGATGCTGACGATAAACAATTAAGAGCGTTTGCGTCGCTTGAAATGAACAAAGCAACCGGTACTAAATTGACGATTACTGCGGTTGATCCTGCGACCTCTGGAGTGGGAGGAAAACTAGATCGTTTCCATGATATGGATGCGTTTATTTGGAAATTAGCGATATGGACTTCAAAAGGACGCTACCCTCAGGCTATTGATATTAACAGACCTGTTTTTATTAAACATTGGCCTAATTTTACCCGCTCTTTGATTACGCCTCATGCTTTAAGAATTACTGCTTTATTGATTAATGGCCCTAGGACAATGTTGAATATTTCTGAAGTGTTGAACGTGAAACCTCAGTATGTATTTGTTTTTATAAGTGCAGCTTACGCACTAGGGCTGGTTGGACAAGCAGAACGAAGAGCTGATGAACTTTTTGTTCCTCCTCCTATTGAGCCAGTGAAAAAGGAGTCTAAGGGACTGTTAAGCAAAATACTTGGCAAATTACGCACTTCACCATAATCAAAAGAAAAACAAATGAGTCAGTATAAAATTATTTTTACAGGCCCTGTAGGGGCAGGAAAAACCACTGCTATCGAATCCATCAGTGATGTGCCGCCGATTAAAACCGATGCCACAGCCAGTGACATGACGAAAACGCGAAAAGCTGCCACAACGGTGGCAATGGATTATGGCATTATGAATCTTGCTGGCGGAGAAAAAATTCATTTATATGGAACGCCGGGACAAGAACGCTTTGACTTTATGTGGGATATTTTAACAATAGGTGGAATTGGTCTTATTCTATTATTAGACAATACACGCGCCGACCCCTTTCAAGATATGAAGTTTTTTTTAGAGTCTTTTTCTAAATTTATTGAAGATACCGATGTGGCAATAGGTGTCACACAAATGGATTTGAGTAATAAACCAACTATTGAAGAATATCATATTCAGCTGCAAGGAATGGGTTTGAAAACACCGGTTTTTGCAGTCGATGCAAGGGTGAAAAATGATGTTTCTTTATTAGTACAAGCCTTACTATACTCGTTAGACCCTGGGCTTGAGGAAGATGAGTAAATATAAATTAGTTGAAGGGCTATATATTTATCCGACTCCGGCTGGAGCGTATTATGCTATTTCTTCAACTGAGGACGATAAGTCTAGGCGTTTTTTAAAGCGATTATTGCAACAAAAGCAGACTCCAAGTCTTACCATAGAAAACTTACTCATGTTGCAGGGGGATTCTGAGGATGAGGAAAAAGCTTTTGAATTATTGCATCACTGCCAAAAGTTAGGTTGGGTGCAAGGTTTAAGCAGTGTGAAAGAATTTCCTCAAGGCGCGTTAGAAGATATTCTGCCTGATTTTTTGAAAAAAATTTCTGAAACCGGAAAAGTATTGCTGGCCGACGATCAAGGATTTTATTTAGCGTTAAGCGGTTTCGTGCATGAAGTTGCTGAAGAATTATCTGCATTAGGCGCGGAGATTTCTACACTGCACATGCGCCGCTCAGGACTATTAATGAGTAATATGGGATTAGGTAGCCATGCTTGGGCTGTAGTTAATTCTGTAGGTAAAAGCCAAGTTGGTTTTTGGCCAGTGTTTATTGGAAAAAATAGATTTGTGATTACTGTTTCTGGCACGCCGCATTTTAATCAACCAGAATTTGTGTCTTTAGCTTGGGCGTTGAGTATTCGCTATTCGGCTTAAAGCAAGAAGCGGCTTTAGATTGTTTAGTTTTCTTGCAAAATGACTACACCGATTTAAACGATTTTTATGATTTACGGTTTGCGTCCATAAGTTAGATAAAAATGTGTAAAGCTAAATATAGGCTATTATGATAGTTTATGTAAAATAATAGGTAACAGTTCAGGGGTTTTACCATAGTACACAACTTTTTAAAGATGATATGACATCTTTAAAGCAATAACTTCAGGTTATTTGCGTGCTAAAACAGTAACGCTAGAATGGTTATAATAGTTCATTCGATAAAGAAGAAAAGAGGATAAAAGAAAATGCGAGCAGACATGCTGACTTCTGTTTTGATAGAGTTAAATGGTACTTCGGCGGATATTGAAGCCTCAGGTATCATTTCAACTGACGGTTTGATGATAGCCGCGGCTCTTCCTCCGGGGATGGATGAAGACCGCGTAGGTGCAATGAGTGCTGCTATGTTATCGTTGGGTGATAGAACTGCTCAAGAACTGAATAGAGGTACTTTAGAGCAAGTACTTATCAAAGGGGTAACAGGTTATGTACTAATGATTTATGCAGGCGACGAGGCTGTATTAACTGTATTAGCGAAACCTAATGCTAAATTAGGATTAATTTTTCTGGATGTGAAGCGAGCGGCAAAAAGTCTTTCTGAATTACTGTAGTTTTAAAATCATTGTGTAGTTGGAGTAGCCATGATTTGTAATATGAAAGTAGAAGATATTGTTGGGGAATATCAAGAGGTCACACTAGAGTTATATAAACTAGGCCCTAGAAGGATTCTATACACCCAAATTCAAACTCCCTTCCCTGAAGGCAAACTGATTGTTTCTACAACCGACATAGACGGGAACATAACTCATGTCAATCATGCGTTTATAGAAATGTCAGGATACACCAAAGAAGAGCTCATCGGAGCTCCGCATTCAATCTTAAGACATCCAGACATGCCACCTGCTGCATTTAAAGATTTGTGGGATACCGTGACAAAAGGTGAAAAATGGCAAGGGATCGTAAAAAACTTGCGCAAAGATGGTGGATATTACTGGGTTAAAGCCACCGTGATTCCTAATATTAGAAACGGCAAAGTGGTAGGATACACCTCTGTACGCCGCAAACCTTCTGCAATTGTAGTGGATGAATGTATGACGCTTTATCCGACATTGTTTTAATTTAAAGGGAGATGAATCATGTCGTATATGTTTACCGTTAGCCCCGATTTTTCCCCAGATCGTCTCTCAGGTTGGTATATTTTCAATACATGGATGCAAAGACAACTCGGCGTAGATATTCACTTAGAATTATATGATGACTTTTGTGCGCAACGTGTAGCCACTTTCAGCAATAAAATAGATTTAATTTACGCAAATCCTTTTGATGCGGCGATGCTAGTGCGAGAAAAAGGCTTTTTACCGTTAGTTAAACCCACCGATTTATTAGATGAAGTACTGATTGCGGTCAGTGAAAACAGCCCCGCACAAACAATCGATGATTTAAAAGCCAATAGTAAAATTGCAATGACCGAAGATCCTAATGTGAATATGATTGGGATGATGCTATTAGAATCGGCAAATTTGAATAACAGTAATATCGAAAAAAATGTTTACGATAGCTATATTTTAGTGGCTAAAAATTTGTTACGCGGTCACGACGATGCCGGCGTTTTTTTAGCAGGCGCGTTTGATGATCTTTCTAATATGGTCAAAAAACAATTAAAAGTATTATTGCGTAGCGAAATTGATGAAATTCATCATTCTTTGATGATAGGGCCTAAGTTGGTTGCCAGACGAGACGAAATAAAAGAACTATTACTCGGCATGGATAAAACTGAAAAAGGTCATGGTGTTTTAGAATCCTTAGGTTTTAAATCATGGACTATTGTGGATGATGAGGAAATGGAATTTATGATTGACCTTATGGATACTTTATCCACTTAATTTAAAAAACATGCAAAATCAAAAACTGGTTGTTGCCATTTCTTCTCGGGCATTATTTGATTTAGACGAATCACATCATATTTTTGAAACTGAAGGCAGAGAAGCATTCTGCCACTATCAAATTGCCCATGAAGATGAAGTTTTAGCTCCCGGATTGGGCTTTTCCCTCGTCAAAAAATTCTTAGCTTTAAACAAAGCATTTTCTGAACATCCTCTTGTTGAAGTTATTTTACTCTCGCAAAACAGTGCTGATACGGGTTTGCGCATTTTTAATTCCATCAGCCACCATAATCTCGATATTACTCGCGCCGCTTTTACGAGCGGCTCTTCGCCTTATGGCTATATCCCCGCTTTTTCGGCGCACTTATTTCTGTCTACTAATTCTGATGACGTGGTGAAAGCCCTTGATGCTGGTTTTGCGGCTGCCACGATTGTGTCGGGCGCAAAAGAAACCCATTCTGAACAATTGCGGATTGCTTTTGATGGTGATGCGGTGTTGTTTTCCGATGAATCTGAGCGCATTTATCAACAGCAGGGCTTAACCGCGTTTACTGAAAATGAGCGGCAGGAAGCAAAAGTTCCGTTATCGGGAGGGCCTTTTAAGGATTTTTTGCGGGCGTTGCAATTGATTCAAACTCATTTTGACCCCCAAAACTCACCGATTAGAACCGCGCTAGTCACTGCCAGAGCTGCTCCTGCACATGAAAGAGTGGTGCGCACCTTGAGAGCTTGGGGTGTGCGCATTGATGAAGCTTTATTTTTAGGCGGCTTGCCAAAAGGGGCTTTTTTGAATGCGTT
The DNA here is from genome assembly GCA_936941155.1 of uncultured Methylomonas sp. Taxonomy (GTDB): domain Bacteria; phylum Pseudomonadota; class Gammaproteobacteria; order Methylococcales; family Methylomonadaceae; genus CAIQWF01. The sequence continues at coordinate 12,220 of CAKZJE010000027.1, forward strand.
TGGTGCGGATATTTTCTTTGACGACCAACAAGGGCATTGCCAATCGGCGGAACATTACAAAGTCACCGCTGCCCACGTTCCTCACGGTATTGCTAATCCACGAGAGAAAAGCGAATAAAATCGGCTTTCGCTGCAAAAAATTAGTCTAAATGGTTTTCTGCAACTGTCACCGCAAAACATTCATTTTTCCCAGAAAAACAGCAAAATTTTTCAAGACGACTGGTCGTCTTAAAAAATTTCAGCCGAATGCAAATTTTAAAAAATACGCAAAGAAACCTTTTTAATGTTATGTAAACAGATTAAGATTTAAGCCTTTTCAATAACTTTGTAGTGGTGAAAACAATGGCAACCAAAATTAGAAAATTAATTAGTTTTGATTGGGCGATTAAAAAAATCTTGCGCAGTAAAGCCAACTTTGCCGTATTGGAAGGATTTTTAAGTGAATTGCTTTTTGATGAGATAACCATCAAAGAAATTTTGGAAAGTGAAAGCAATAAAGAAACAGAAGAAGATAAGCTTAATCGTTTGGATATTAAAGTTAAAAATTCAAAAGATGAAATTATTCTAATTGAGCTTCAATACAATAGGGAGTTTGATTATTTGCAAAGAGTATTGTATGCCGCTTCAAAAACAGTGGTTGAGCATATTAAAAAGGGTGATGCTTATAGCAAAATAGTCAAAGTTATTTCAATTAGCATTGTCTATTTTGATTTAGGCAAGGGCGATGATTACATTTATCAAGGCACAACTTCATTCAGGGGAATGCACAATCACGAAATCTTAAAATTATCGGCTAGTCAGATAGAGCTTTATAAAACCGAAAAAGTAGAAAATATTTATCCTGAGTATTATTTAATTAAGGTTAAAAACTTTAATGATGTTGCAACAGATACTTTAGACCAGTGGATTTACTTTTTAAAAAATGAAGAAGTATAGTTATTTCAATTCTATTAGATATAGCAATTATTAACATGACTAAAATAACCATTTATATCATCTAAAGATATAGTTTTAA
>CAKZJE010000028.1 GCA_936941155.1 uncultured Methylomonas sp.
AAGTATTCTTTTAAACTGTTGATTTTATTATCTGCTGGAGTACAAAACATGTTTTGTACTCCAGTTTTTGAACTATAGCTAACGCACTTTAAATTGATTATAAAACCGTTCGCCCTGAGCTTGTCGAAGGGTTGATTGTGGTTCGACAAGCTCACCACGAACGTTATCATTTTACTGTACGTTATCCATATAACACTTTGATATATAAGAATACTTTGTTAAAAAAAGTCTAGTTTAAGAACTGATATGACGCGCGGTAATTTGCAGCAAAAATTTTCAAGACGACTGGTCGTCTTGAAAAATTCAGCCTGCTAGATTCAGGTGAATGGTTTTTCAAATAACCGTAGAGAAGCTCTGCTTTTTATGCAAGAAAAGCTTGCAGTTCGATATACTGAAAACTTTTGTACACATTATCAGGAATAAAAATGAAGAACTTTTTAACTCTCGCAGGCTTATTGATAGTCGCGCTAACAACAATGGTTTCTTATGCGGCTGAAAAAGCCAGTGAAAAACGTCTGGATGAAGTGGTGGAACGCGGCTCGCATGTGATGCCGTTTGACTTAGAGCAAACCACCCATGTTTTTTCCAAAACAGCACAAGGCGGGTTGCAACAAGTGGTGGTGAAAAATTCAAAAAACGCAGCGCAAATCCAGTTAATTCGTCAGCATTTGGCAAAAATTTCTGCGGAATTTAAAAAAGGCGATTTTTCTAATCCTGAAAAAATTCACGGTAAGGAGATGCCCGGACTTGCTGTGTTGCGCCATACCAAGTCAGAGGATTTTAAAGTTGACTATCAAACATTGCCAAACGGTGCGCAAATCAATTACAGCAGCAAACAAGCGAGCGTGATTGCAGCTATTCATCAGTTTTTTGATGCGCAATTAAGCGACCATGCCCGTCATGCGGTTTCTGGTCACGAAGGTCACGCCAATCATTCAATGCACCAATAACAGCGCGGATAATCTCAAGCTGTTTTAACGCAGCTTTCAAAGAACCGTAGAGACGCAAAATCTTGCGTCTCTACAGGATTTCAATTAATCCATTCCGCGCGGTTTAATCCAATACAACAACTTATTCCACAACTCTTTCGGCTTAATCGGCTTGCCTAAATGGTCATTCATCCCCGCCGCTAAACACGCCTCACGGTCAGAAAGCATCGCATTTGCCGTCATTGCCACAATTGGCAACTCAGCAAAATCGCCCCCTAAAGCCCGAATAGCCTGCGTTGCTGAAACACCATCCATCACCGGCATTTGCATATCCATCAGCACCAGATCATAACTGTGTTCTTGTACCATTTTCACGGCTATTGCGCCGTTTTCTGCCACATCAATAATCAGCATCCCTTCCTTCAGCACTTCCACCGCCACTTCTTGATTAAAATCATTATCTTCAACCAACAACAACCGCGCCCCGTGCAGCGATTCTAAACTGGTGGGCTGCGCAGGAGCTGGGGCTAAAGCTGATGTTTTTTCTAGCACTTTTTGTTTTTTGCTTTTGCCAAGACGTGCGGTAAACCAAAAAGTAGAACCCTGACCGTATTCACTTTCCATTCCAATCTCACCGCCCATCAGCTCCACCAGTTTTTTAGAAATCGCCAAACCTAAACCAGTGCCGCCATATTTGCGTGTGGTTGAGGTATCGGCTTGTTGAAAATTTTGAAATAGCTGCGATTTTTGTTCTGCGGTGATGCCAATTCCAGTGTCTTGTACGGCAAAATACAGCAAAATTTCTTCTGGCAAATCTTCTTTTAAGCGTAATTCAATCTTAATCAATCCACTTTCCGTAAACTTAATCGCATTGCCCGCATAGTTGATTAACACCTGCTCCAGCCGCATGGAATCGCCAATCAAATAAGCGGGAATAGTCGGATCAAGGACAATTTGCAGGCTTAATCCTTTTGCAGAAATTTTTGCGGCAAGCAAAGTTGCGACTTTATCTAAAATGGTATCAATTTTAAAATCAACATTTTCAATCTCCATCATGCCCGCTTCAATTTTAGACAAATCAAGAATATCGTTAATAATGCTGAGCAAATGATGGCTGGAGGTTTGAATTTTCTCTAAAAAATCGCGTTGGCGACTGGTTAACTCGGTTTTCAGCATTAAATAAGTCATGCCGGTAATCGCATTCATGGGCGTGCGAATTTCATGGCTCATATTGGCTAA
>CAKZJE010000029.1 GCA_936941155.1 uncultured Methylomonas sp.
AGCCATTGTTATAGTCCTGCGTTAGCGTTCAAGCCGGTATTAGCATCTAATGAATTGCGTAGGGTTGGAACGCTGTTCAGATTAGAAATGCGTTGATTACGTTGAGCTTGTTCGTATTCATATTGTTTCTGACGGTTGGCGCTTGCAACATTAGATTGCATCATAGAAGCGCCACCTTGAAGCGCTGAGAATCCACCAATGACATAATCTTTAGGTGTTAAACTTTCCATGAATTTGTCTAAGAATGTACCGGAGCTTGCTGCACCTGCTAAATTGCTCGCTGATCCTGCACCAATTGCATTTAAAGCACCACTGCCTGCCGCATTAAGACCACCTGCGCCTACTTGCCCCATTAAACCTGTACCACCTTGTCCCGCCATTGTGATCGATTGCGGAGTAACTGCTGATAAGCCATTAGCTGTTGTACCACTTAACCCCATTGTCGTTTGATTAGCTAGGGGCGTAGCGTTTACCAAGCCTTGTGGAGTAACTGCCGCTAAATTACTTGCCGCTGTACCTGCTTGCCCTAATGCTACTGAAGTTTGAGCCGCTGCGCTTGCTGCATTTGCCGCGTTAGCTGATTGGATACCTGCTGTACCCATAGCAAATTCCCCACCGGCAGCAAGCGAAGCCACTGCACCGGATGCAAGGGAAGCAACGCCGCCTGCTAGACCGACGATTGCGCCTATTTTCATCAAGCCTTTATCACCTGTCACCATACCGACTACTGACATAGCTGTACCTGCTACTGCTGCGATTGTGCCGATTGCGCCTACTGTTGCGAGAGCCGCTGTGCCGATTGCGCCCATCGAAGCCATTACACCTCCTGCCGCGATAGCTGCTGAAGCTGCACCGATTGACACTGAAGCCGCTGTGACTGCAGGAGCGATGAAGAAAGGCATTTCTTTGCGATTAAAAGGAGGTTTATGTGGATTGCCGATAGGTAATCCCATTTGATCCATTTGCCGACGTGAGAAAGCCTCACCTGCAACAAAGTTTGTTTGATTAATTGTCATAACGTCCTCACGACGATGAAGTGTAAAGATAATTTTGCGCGATTGTATCATATCGATACTATAATAGAACTATGCTGTAAAAGAGGAGGTGATTATTATGGCTATGAAGAAAGGCAAAGGCGGTAAAGGCGGAGGCGGTAAAAAATGCTAATAAATAGTTAGCAGGTAAAATTAGTTTGTTAAGTTAGAAAGCCGGCAAAGATTTAAGACTTTACCGGCTTTTTTGTGTCTGCAATTTAGCCGCTGTTGTTGCCATGATAATAGGCTAAAAGGCAGTGAGTGCGAACGCTTGAAAGCGTGGGAAATTTTCCCACAACTGAATAAAGCGCTTATAAATCAACATATTAGGAAAATATCAGATTTATTAAAAAATAATTTTTATTATTAAAACTAATTAACTTAAATAATTTTGTTGATTACTAAAATTACATCGGATATTCTGTAATCCAGCCACGAGCTGAGCGCCAAACACTTTTTAAATTAAACCGGAGAATTAAAATGAAAGCAGATAGAAGCAAATGGGTTCAGAAGATACATGACCACGCCATGGCAAGATATGAAAAAGGCTGGGATTGGATTATAGAGTGCTATCCTCAAGAAGATGTTTTAGAGTTGTTAGATGAAACAGTGACTACATACGCGCAAGCAATAAAAGAGTTAGGAGAGTATGTAAAACTAAACAAAGAACAAGAATCAAATGTTTCGTGGGGAGAATGGTAATGAAATACTTTATTTTAGATGGCATGAAAGGATCAGTGGATCAATTTAATTTTGTTCGCTGGATGACAATAGGATGTCATTTGGATTCAATGCAAGATGGTTGCGCATTGAAAGAAGCGGCATTAAAAGCAAAATAGTTCAGCGTGTAACGGCTTTATAACAAGCCGTTATGCAGTGCGCTATTGCACTACTTAACCGGAGAGAAAAAAATGTATAAATTACACATTACTATGGGCACAGCTAAGATGGAAGGGATTCCATCTTTCAATACAGCAGCTACAAAAAACCCATTCTGTATCAAAATGAATCAATCAGATAACAAAGAACTTATCTGCACTAATTGCTATGCAGTTAATACAGAAAAAAGATATGCAAACTTGGTCAATGCTTTAGAGCGCAATAACGATCTTTTCGAGCGCATTCTATTAGAAAGTGAATTGCCGCGATTGAATTATGCGATTGCAAGATTTGATTCATTTGGTGAAGTTCATAACGAGATACACGTTTTGAATTACTTTAATATCGCTCGCAAAAATCCGGAGACAGTTTTCGGCTTTTGGACTAAGCGCAAAGACCTTATTAAAAAGGTTTTAAAGATGGTTAGCAAACCGGCTAACGTGATTTTGATTCACTCTAGCGCCAAAAAGAACAAAGTCGATAAACTGCCTGCTGGATACGACAAAGTATTCACAGCGCATAAGAAAAGCGATTTAAAACCTAATGTGACGATCAATTGCAGTAAATCATGTAATGACTGCCGTTTATGCTATTCGCATAATGACGTTATCTTTATCAATGAAATCATGAAATAAAACCGGAGAACTAAAATGAAAGCGAATCGAACCTATCAAAACAATTTAGCAAGTCAACGCTGGAATTCAACACTAATCTGCTGCTCATGGTCGGTATTTTATAAGGGCGAGTATATTTGTGGCGCTCATTACGATGACACCGAAATACTGTCTGTCTG
>CAKZJE010000030.1 GCA_936941155.1 uncultured Methylomonas sp.
TTTGGGTGTAATCGGTTTGCATGGTAATACCTCTTAAATTTGAGGCTAACCGCGCTATAATGCGGATAGCCTGCTTTTGGTTAATTTGCTGGTTAGCGGTGTTGTGTTGTTGGTAGCTTCACAACACCGCGTTGTTTTAATTTTCGGTTTTTCTCCTTGCGTCGTAAGCAGTTATAAATTTTTGAACGGTGACATTTAAGCCGTGTTTTGTTTCTCCACTGGCTTTGTCAGTCCACTGACTTGGTTTTAATGAACCGGCTACCGCTATAGCATCCCCTTTTTTTAACGCTGCAATCTGTTCTGCAACTTCTCCAAAGGCAACGCCGCTTACAATAATGGGCTGCGGTTCGCCCACCATCACCGACAACATAAAATTGCAGTAGGTTTTATCGTTGTTGCTGGTTTTCGTCTCGCACTCTCTGAAAAGTTTGCCGCTGATAAGTGATTCAATCATGGTTATCGTCTCCTTAGTTTTGCCAGTGTTCGCCTTTCGTGGCGGTTGGTTGGTTTTTTTAATACTGTTTGCAAATTGCCTGAAAACATCATTTTTTGAATGCCTGCGTGTGGATAGGTTCTCATTTTGGATCGCTCCTAAGTTTGAAAAAAAATTATTAAAAAAGTTTGTGAAAATAAGTGCAGGAATTGCAGGAATAGGCTTGTAAGCCGCGCCGTTACTGGATTTCTGTCCTGCACTTATCCTGCACTTATCCTGCACTTATTCTGCACTTATTCTGCACTTTTACTAAAAACTAACTCGCATAAGTGCAGGATTGTTTTTTATCGCTGAACTTTCCTGCACTTTTAATGCTCTTTTTATGCAGTTTTAAAAGCCATAAGTGCAGGATGTAATCTCAGTAATGGCGCGACTTACAAGCCTATTCCTGCACTTCCTGCACTTTTTTTTCAGATATTTTTATAAACTTTTTCTAAAACCATTCCGGTTTCATGTTTGCCCTTTTTAAAGCCTAAGACTTCCATGCGTTTTGCAAAGTTGTTTCTGCCAAGTGGCTTATAACCTGCGTCATTGCAAAACGACTTGTAGTCGCCATAAGAGTCGGACACCTTTTTAAAATAGCCTGTGCAGAATGGATTTTCTAAAATGCTTTGTTCTTCAAACATGGCAACGCTGTCAGTTTCTTTAATGAACTGCTTTTTAAACTGCTCACATTCTGCTGAAATAAAAATATCGCGGTTTTTAATCACTTCTTTCGCGCCGTCAATAATCCAATTCAACACGCCGGCTTTATCGCTTAAGATTTTTTTGTGTAAATCCCTATCCTGTTCGTGGTCTGGGATCGTTTGATTGAAAGGAATAATCAGCAAGCGGCGGTAAAACCCATGTGTATGTTCGACATTGGCAGAATCCATGCGGTTGACGTTAAAGATTAACTTTGCGTAATCAGTCATCATAAACGGGTCACGATGTGGCAACCGCGCTTCAATCGGTTCGCCACTGGCAAGGGTTTTAAACATGCCATGATCAATCTTGGTAAGTTTTATATCCGTGCCAAAATTAACGATTTTGTTTTTAATCATGGCGCGGTGATAGCCCTTATCATCCGTTAAAGATTCCAAGGAATAATTACTCATGTTTTCAACACCAATAACGCCGTTCAGCACTTCAAAAAACACAGATTTTCCATTAGCCCCCAGTCCAAACAGAAAGAAGATTTTTTCCATTTTTAGACCTTTGATAAACAAATAGCCCGCCACTTGCTGCAAGGTTTTGCGGGTATCAGGATTCGGCAAAACTTTGTTAAGGTAATCTGAAAAAACCGCGTTATAGGCTTCGGGGTCGTAATCAAACTCTAATTGATGGGTTAAAAAGTCGGTGTAATCGAATTTCTTTAAGGTGATGCCGTGATCTGTTAATAACAGAGAGCCGTTTTTTAAGTTGATAATGGATTGTTTTTGGTAGTTTCTTTCGACAAAAAAACCATCTTGCTGTGCTTGCTGAAATAACTTATCTACAAAAACGTTATCCCTACAGACAATTTCAATGTAACCCATTTTGATAGCTGAATTTTTCAGCAGTTGCTTAACCTCAGCATCTTCTAACGCTACCCAATACGCACCATTGAAAATGTAGAAAAAACCAGCATCGTGGATAACATGCCAGTTCTGTTTTTTTGCAACTTTTAGCAGGTTTTCGACAATTGCAACTTTAATATGGTTTTGTTTGGGGAATTCGTCTTCTTTTCCTGCCCAGCCTAGAGCCTCGCAAGCCTCGCGTAAATTTATCCATTTCACATTGCTTAATAATGCGACTATCGCGGCTGTTTTGGCGTGGGTTGGTGTTTCTGTATCGTTTGAATTGATTGAATTTAGCGGATTACTTAACGCCTCAAGTCTATCATCTAGGTTTTGTTCTTCTTGGTAGTGGTTCTGTGAATTTTCCATAATTTCAGGCGGTTGGATATTGGGGGCGAATACATCGGTTTTTTGTTTGTATTCCGCATAATGCGAATGACATAACCAAACGGTTTTCTTTTGGTATGGGTCATAAACATCAATACCGTTATTGATTTCAGGGCAGTTTCCCGCCGCGTAACAGCGTAGCCCTGTATTGAGTTGTTTGGATTGCGTCATTTTTTGCTAACCTCACAATGCAATTCCATCACGGTGCTATGTGCCTGCATAACTCGCTGCAAATCATGTGGCTTAAGGATTTTGCCTTGCAATAAGTCAAAACACGCTAACGCTAAAATCGTGCTTTCCTGAACTAATAACGGGAAAAGCTCATAAGTATTTAACTTAGGGGCTTTGGATTTTGGGGCGCGTGGGTCTGGAATTCGCACCGGGAATAAATCTGAAAAAGTTAAACCGACCGCGCTTAAAACGGATTCAGTCGGGCAACCTGCGAAGCAATTAATCAGGATTCGGTCGCCGTCAATTTCTTTCAGGGCAAGGCTTGGGGATTTGTCTTTATGAGAGGGGCAACGGGCAAGCCATTTGCCGTGTCCAGTCGATTTGACACCGCTTAAGCGGGGCAAAAGTTTGTCGATTTGCGACATTTTGAAATTCTCCTTAATCGGCTATGCAATCAAGGCTTGCGCGGCTATAATAACGCCTGTTGTTGGTGTCGTATCTTTGCAAGTCTTGATTGTAGAAAAGCCGGTTAATTTTGGGTGATTAACTGGCTTTTTTTATGCCTGATGGTTTTCAATGGCTGTGATTGCGTCCGTACTGATTAGATCGCGAATTAATCCCATGACTACACAAAAGCTTTCGCTTTCTAACTGATTTAACAATGGGTTTTCGTCGGTTCTTCTTTCGGCAATTGTCATTAACAGCTTGGTTAAATGCTCGGCTTGGTAAAGTCCAAAATATTGAGCCTCTGAAAGTCCGTAAATTTGTTTATTTTCGCTGCTCATAACTCACCGCCTGTGCTTTCCAGTGGCACAGCATCAAACAACGCTTGTTTAAACGCGCGGCTTTCCTGTTGACTTTCAGCGCGTAACGTTTCGGCGCAATCAATCAACTTTTGAGCTGAATCAATCACAATTTCATAGCTAATCGGGTCGTTTTGCTTGTCTAAGCCGTCAATGTTGAAAAGGTTGCTATATGAACCGCACAGCGCAATAAATGCCTGTTGTAGGGCGGTGGTTTCTTGAGTGGTTGGCTTATTCATGGCTTGCTACCTCATTCATGCTTAAGGCATTTTTCAGGTCGTGAAGCGCGTTTAAACCGCGTTGTGAGTGTTGGAAAATCTCGCTAATTTGTAAGCCCGTGCCAATAGCTGAACCTGTGCAAGATTTAGATAGATTTTCAATGTTGCCTAGTTCTTTCAAGGCAAGATTAAGTAATTCTTCAATGCGGGTTTGTTTTTGGGATTGGGTTTTCATGCTACACCTCCAAAAACATCAATTAATCGGTTAGTAATAAAGCGAATTGAATGCAGAATTTTTAAAATGTCTCTGCGTTCTGAATGATGGATGTTGCCCGCGTCCGCGTGTAATTCGTTCAGGGCTTTTAATGCGGTTTTGAGATGATTCATGCTACACCTCCCACAGTTGAAAGGGATTGCACGAATGCGTAGATTTCAGACTCGAAAAATCCGACTGAACGCTCCGATAACTGAATTTTTTTGAATAGACCTTGTTTAAGTTTTGCGTAGAACGATGTTTTTTTAAAGCCCGTGATTTTCAAAGCTTCAGGCAAACGAATAATGCGGTCGTGTTTGGTTTTGGGTTGGGATTGGTCAACAGAATGAACCGCTTTAGCGGCTGTGGTGTTGTTTGGATTTGATTTTTCAGCTTTAAGCGCGGCAATTTCAGCGCGTAAGGCGGCAATTTCTGATTTTAGCTCGTGAATGAGCGTGATAACGGATGTTTTCATCGCGGTGATTCCTTGTCTTAGGAGATTTAAACCGCTGCTTATGATGCCAATCATTGGGCGGCGGACTGTATCAGGTTGGCATACCGCGACAAGGTGCGGCGAATCTTTCGACTCCCCAATACAGCCCACCATAGAAAAGAGACGGATTGATACCGCCTTGATTTTTTGAGGGCAATAAAAAACCACTGTGGAAAGTGGCTTATTGAAGCCTTGTCTGAGCGAGATGCCAATCCCGCCTTTCAGATGTGCTGAAAGTGAAACAAGAATATTATCCACGCGCTTTATTGTCAAAATAAACATCATTGAACGGCTTAAAACGTTGTTGGACATATAAAGTATGAAATTCTGCAATATCACAGAATGCAGTGGCAAGAGTTGCGCTTGAATATTCATGCTGCTGCACCTTGATTGAAAGATTCAATGAGATTTTTAATATCTTCAACTTTCCACGCGACGGTTCGTTCAGTCAGTTTTACAGGTTTTGGGTATTTTCCAGAACGGCAACCGTTTAACCAAGTGGTTCGCCCGACTGGGAAAATTGCCAATATCAGCGGCAATCTAACAAAGCCGGTGGCGGGTAAGGTGTGGGAGGTGGTGACGTTTGATGTTGGTTTATTTGATAGCTTAGGCATGTTTGCGCACTCCGTTAGTGCTTGTTGAACATGCTTGACTATTATAATTACCGATTTTGGAAAGAAAACAACAGTTTTTTTTGAGTAACTTAAAAACACTTAAAAAGGCTTACAGAGACTTAAAAACACTTAAAGCGACTAATGTTTTTTACGCTTTACCGCACTTTCTGCCGATTAAGATATTCTGCTAAATCTTTCAAATTGACTAATACAGGTGCTTTTCTGCCTTCATCTGCTTTGAATGCAGGAAAAGGTAGTGTTCCTTGATTAAATTTCTTTAGTGCGGTTTTTTTTTGGATGTGCAAATAACGCGCTGCTACTTGCTCTAGTGTTGGTGTAGAAGTTCCAAATTCTTTTACCAAGTCATCAATTAGGCTTTGATTTGTATTTAATGGTTCGGTTTGTTCTGAAAGTGTGATTAATGAGGCTAATTGACTATCAATATATTCAATCTCACTATTAACCACTTGTAATTCACATTCTAGGGTTTCAATGCTAAATATCCCTTCCATTCCTATGCTGCATAGGTTGTTCATTTGCGTTACAAACATTTCTCTCATTCGTGGGCTATTAACGTGAGTATGACCATTTTCTGAAAGCTCTCTGCTTTCAATATGCAAAGCCAAATTGATAGCCTTCAAGCGGTTAATTTCGTTGGCAACCGCTGTATATTTTTCCGTGAGATTTTTCCGTCTGGATGTGATTTTTTCAATAATACTTTCTGCGTTGTGGCGGCTGTTTTCTTGCAAAACCTTTTTTGCAGTTTCTTTAAATTCTTGCGGTAATTCAGGGTGTAGCTTGTCTTTTAGGTCATCAGTGCTTAATGGCTTCATTTTTTTCACTTAGTCACAGTGTTTTGCAGTCAAAGAAGAAAACCAAGTCAGGCAGTTGACTAGACCACTTTTCACCCCGTCGAGTTAGGCTTGGTTTAAAACTAAAGATTGATAATATTAACGTAACTACAATATGATTACTATTCATTAAATTACGTTAAAGGCTGCAAACATGACTCAATTAGTTAGCATCGGAAACTCACAAGGCGTTAGAATCCCTAAGATTCTGATAAAACAGGCGAAACTTGAAAACAAAGAACTGAGTTTTAAGGTTTTGGATGATGGTCTGCTGATAATCCCCACCAAAAAAGCACGGGCAAACTGGCGGGAACAATGCGAGGCAATTATTAGCACACAAGGGCATGAACCGCTTGATATGGATTGGTTAAATGCTGATTTAACGGATGATAGCCATGATTAAACGTTTTCAAGTGTGGCAAGTGCAACTAAACCCAACACAAGGAGCTGAAATAAATAAAACCCGCCCGTGTGTCATTGTGTCACCGGATGATTTAAGCCTGTTAAATACCGTGATTATCGCGCCTATGACAAGCAAGGGCTTTGCTTATCCTAGTCGGGTCGGATGTTGTTTTCAGGGTAAAGACGGATTGATTGTTTTAGACCAACTTAGAACGGTTGATAAATCACGGCTCATTAAACCGCTTGGGGTGTTGGATGATGACGTACAAATAGAAGTCTGTGAACGCCTGCAAGAATTGTTTGCGTTTTAAAGTTAAACCAAGTCGGGCGCGGCTTGGTTTAAACTGGTTTTTCAATAATTGACACGCTTGCCTGCTGTGTGCATTTGCAAAAAACGGCTGTTTTGCGCTGTTTTTGGGTGGTTTGCGTTTCTGGTCGTGAACATGGCGCGGCTAAATCCTCACAATTCGACAACAACCAAGCGGCAAACTGTGCGGTGGTGGTTTACATTTGTTTAGGTTGATTCGTTTGCCGGCGCGGTTGCAACCTGTGTTTTTAGGTTGTCCAAATAATCCGCCCATGCCTGCATCATTTTGTGGCGTTCTGCTAAATGTGACGTGCGATTGTAGGCGCGTCCGTTGGGGTCGCGTACTGAGTG
>CAKZJE010000031.1 GCA_936941155.1 uncultured Methylomonas sp.
GTGGCTGATCATCCTCTCAGACCAGCTACAGATCGTCGCCTTGGTAGGCCTTTACCCCACCAACTAGCTAATCTGACATAGGCTCATCTAATAGCGCGAGGTCTTGCGATCCCCCGCTTTCCCCCGTAGGGCGTATGCGGTATTAGCGTAAGTTTCCCTACGTTATCCCCCACTACTAGGCAGATTCCTATGCATTACTCACCCGTCCGCCACTCAAGTATTGCTACTCGCGTTCGACTTGCATGTGTTAAGCATACCGCCAGCGTTCAATCTGAGCCATGATCAAACTCTTCAGTTTAAAAATGCTTTTGTGTTTTAATTAGATAAAACAACTAAATCTTGGCTCGACTACAGAATAAAACGTTGCATAAATGAATTTATTGCTTCGTGTAAATCTTGTGTCGAATATTTATTTAACAACTTAAATTTCGCTACAAGCACCCACACAAATTATTTCGATTAGTTTGTTAAAGAGCTTTGAAAACCTTCGTTTTCGTTCACTGCAATCTCTCGAAGTGAGCCGTGCATTATACATCGCTAAAATTACTTGTCAACAAAATTTCCAAATTATTTTTAACTTCGTCTCTTTGCAGTCACGGTAACTGCGAAAGAAAGACAATTATACAGACATTGTTTAATCCGTCAATATTTATTTTGAAACTTAATATTACTCTCCATTTAAAAATCATAAAAAAGGGAGCGTTTGCTCCCTTTTATGTTGCTGTTATTACTTATAAAATTTACTTTTTCAAATTTTGCAACTGCGCAAAAATAAGATCTCGCTTTGCAACCAATAAATAGCTTAATAATCCTAAAATTATTCCAAATATTAACTTTCCAAATGAAGATGTAGTGGAAACTGATGTTGCAGCCTCAGCAGCAACTTGTTTTTGCTCCGCAGCCTCTATCGCTTTGATAGCAACTTCTTTTGATTTCGCACCTTCGGGCACGCCTAAACTTTGCCATTTATCATAATCTTGCCAAATAGGATATTTGCCTTGCCAAAACTCTTTGGTGAAATAAGGTGATAAATCCATCCCGTGCAAACTAGGAATACCTTTTTCGTTCAAGAATTTCTTATAAACCACCAAACTAATACCGCCGCCCTCGCCTACTCCATTAGTGGTAAAGGTTTTTTCAACGTGATCATGGAACATCCATACACCTTCACCAAAACTGTGCAAACCGTCATCAACACCGCTAAGTTCCAAATCTAAGCGTTGCGCTGTCGCTAAGCTATGCACGTCACGAGTAATATAGGAGCTAGGGCCATTATCAACGCCGTCATAATGTGTAGCGGTTGGCTTATGCCCATGCAAATGCAACGCAACGGTTTCATCACTGGCATTTAATACCCGTAATTTCACCTTTTCATCCGGCTGCATTTCAATCAACGACTCTCTAATAGTGTACGGAAAAGAGCGTCCGTTCAGCAGAAAGTAACTAGGGGTTGATTTAGTGATGTTGTAATCGTGATTTAAATGCTTTGCCGTTAAACGCGGATCATTTGATTTTCTTGCTAAGTCATGCAGTTCTTTTGCAACTGATTGATAATGAAGATCATATTCCCTGGCGTATTTCTCAGTCACCGCAACGGAAGGATGACGCACTTGTCCGTTACCTACGTTAAAAGTTTGCACCCAGTTATTTGGACGATTTTCTTCCACAATGAAAATCCCTTGCAGCCCCATAGAAATATGCGTGTGCGGCTGTACATGGCAGTGGTAATACATTGTGCCGGCTTGACGTGGTTTAATCACATACGTTTTGCTTTCGCCCGGCATCACATCCATATTACTGGTTTGCCCCACACCGTCATTGCCTTCGCCACTATGATCCATATAAGGATGGTCAATACCGTGTAAATGAATTGAATGCGGTAAATAATGCGTGTTTTCTAAAGTAATCCAAACCGTATCACCTTGTTCTACTCGAATTGTAGGAGAAGGCGCACGCAGCAATGGATTTGCAACCGAGTTATAAATACTTTCGGTGGACATATCGCGTGTTTTTGGCGCAAACACCCAAAAAGTCGGTTGAATACCCGGAGCAATATTAAAAGTAGTGATAGGATCTTTACCATCAGGCGAATGACCATTCAACTCAGCCACTTCCAATTTAATAAAGATATGATCTGGATCGCCGTCGCCATCCACGTCATCTGACACGGTAATTGCATCCGCTGCCAATTGCGTATTCATCAATGTTTCCATCGAAACATTATTTGTGCCTTTCACAAACGCGGCAATGTCAAACGGGTTGTCGGGTTGACATAATTGAGATTCTTGAATGTTTACGCCGTCAATCACTTGCGCTTTTCGCCATTCAGTATCGACTCCATCAGGACAAACAGGCTCAGCAACTCCAATAGCAACTTTTGTCGAAGCTGGTAAACTACTGACCGCCTGACTTAATGGCGATGTAAGGAGCAATACAGCACTCCAGCTAAGGGTAAGAAGTTTTTTATTCATATTGAACCTCAAGAAATACGCGATAAGAATAATGCCACGCTAGAAAAGCAGGAGCTGTCGTTTTTGTTATGCGGGCATTTTAAACCAATATCAAGCTAAATTCCTTGATTAGCACAAAAAATAACAGTGAATCGTTTTACAGTTGCGCAATAAGCTCTCGAAAATCTTCTATCGCAGGGTAATCCATCACTTCTCGCACCGGCTTTTTGCTATCCGGTTTCGTAATCGTCAGCAAATGCGCAATCCCAAACTCCCGCGCTGAATTCAACACAGTCAAACTATCATCTATCAATAACGTGCGCTGCTTATCAAATGGATAACGTTGTTGCAGAATTTTCCAAAATCCTTGCTGTTCTTTTGCCAAACCAAAATCATGCGCACAAACAATCTCATTAAAAAACGGTTGCAAACAAGTTTTTTCCATTTTTAAACTCAAGCTATGCCGATGCGCATTCGTCACCAAAATCACCCGCCGGTTTGAGAGAGCTAACGCCTGCAAAAAATCCATCACATGCGGCAAAACTGAAATCAATTGCGCTATTTCTGCTTTTAAACCGGCAATATCTAATTGCAAAACTTCACTCCAATAATCTAAGCAGTACCACTCCAGCTTTCCTTCCATCGCTTTAAATTGCGGAATAAGCTGCTGCTTTGCTTGTTCAACGGAAATGTGATGTTTTTGCGCGTATTTTTGCGGCACAAATTCCAGCCAAAAATGGTTGTCAAAATTTAAATCTAACAAAGTTCCGTCCATATCCAACAACACGGTGTCACACAAAGTCATATCAATCATAAAATTAAAACTCGTTTATTTTTAAGTCTGTAGGGAGGCGATTCATTGCAATGCTGCGCCAATAGTAATCTGTGATGTCGCAGGCTGTAAACGCAAAACCAAAATTACTTATGCCGCTCAATAAAAGTTTGGATTATCAACTGAATCTTCTACTTGATTATTTAAACAATTATTCGCAGTCAAAAGCACGCTTTTGGATTCCCTTTCGTTTTTGCCAGATACAAAATAATTTTTGAAAATTTTTCAAGACGACTGGTCGTCTTAGAAATTTCTGAGGATTGCAGCCATTAAAATCCGTCGTTTGTGCTTGCCAGTTGCTTTCTTAATCTTAAAAATTTACTGCCTTTTCTATAAAACTATTGGTTTTTAGCACATCTAGCTTATCGACAATGCGGCTAACTTGCTGATGCTCAAAAAAGCCATAAACGCTCGCCTCGTGCATATCGGTAAAGGGCGACTCAAATAACGCGCTGGCTTCCATCACGCCTTTCACTGTTAAATAATCAATAATCCGATTGATAAAATTAATCTGCGTGGCGTTATAAAGCGTGTCGTTTAAAAACTCGGCAAAGGCTTCTTTTGCTGCCACGCGATCCAGCCCAACTAACTCGCGGACAAAAACGCCTAATTCTTTGGTGTCTGCAATCGTTTGCAGATAATCTTGTTTAGACGCTATGCCGCTGGCTTGAAACAAAATGTCTTCTAACACTTTTAAATCTGTGGCGGTGATGGGTAAATTGCGCTTTAGTTTTTGAATGGTGAGTTGATCTTCATGGCTTTTAATATACGCCTCGACCTTTTTGCGATATTGCGCCAAGTTATTTGCGTGATAAACAGCAGCCACTTCTTTCACTTCCATCGCGCCCATTTCATCAGCAAAATTGGTATAAACAGGTTTTTTATCTTTAGCATCAAGAAACTGAATTAATCTGCGTAATTTTCGCCGTATTTCTTCCAACAAAGGCAAAGTGATATGCTGCCAATAATCATCGCTTTGCATGTCTTGTAACAAAGTTAAATGCGCGGCAACCTCTGGAATTGCCACTTTTGCCTCTAGCTTTTCGGCTATCTGCATCAAATTTAAGCGTAGTGTTTCTGGGAGTTTTTTCGTTTGCAAACACTGTATTTGCATTTGCAAAACTGTTGCGTCAAAACGTTTGGCTAATTCCTCATCAATTTCATCGCTATTAATTGGATTGGATTCTGTTGGCAATGAGGCAATCTTTGTGCAAAGTTCTTGAATGTGTGAGTCGGTTAATGAATTCCACACCTCGCGCGGCATAAACTTTTCCACCGATTGCCGCAGTGGGCGCACGATAAAATTATCCAAATTCATCCCTGAAACTTGATGATGCAATAGATTTAACGTGTAATCACGCAAGCTTTCTAATGCTTGCCGGTGCTGCGGGTTGCTATCGTTAATTTGATAAAGCTGCGTGGCAAGCTGCAAGCGTTGGTTGAAAATATGCTCAGATAAACTTTTTTGCAAATTGTCGGGCGCACCGTCAGGATTTAACTCAAAGTATTCAAAGTTTTGGCAAAAATCGAAAACTTTAAAATTTTGTTTATCGCTTATGCCAAACAACAGCGGACATAAGCGCGTGCCTCGCCCTAGCATTTGTAAAAATTTTACTTTTGATTTAATCACTTTAAAAAAAACCAGATTCACCACTTCCGGCACATCAATCCCAGTGTCGAGCATATCCACAGAAATCGCGATACTGAGTTTGGATGCTTTGTCTTTAAAATTGGCAATCAACGTTTCGGCATTCTTTACGTTATAAGTAATCACTCGGGCAAAATGTCCGGCGTATTTGGGATAATTCTCATCAAAACGGTCACAGATGAATTTGGCATGGTCGCTATTGGCGGCAAAAATAATGGTTTTGCCTAAGCGGTCGCCGCCTTCAACTTTTATGCCTTGCGTCATCAACAGCTCTAGGACTTTATCAACGGTATCGGCATTAAACAAAAAATGATTTAACTCAGAAGATAAAACCTGCGCCCGCTCCTCCAGTTCTGGTATTTCTTCCCACTGCGCTTGCTCTTCCGCGCTTAATTCTCGGTAATGAATGCCTTCGCGCATAAATTTGGTGGGCACACTCACAAAAATGGGCGGCACTAACACGCCGTCTGCAATCCCTTGTGCCAATTCATAAGAATACGTTGGCACATCGGATTCCAAACCAAAAATAGTGTAGGTGTTTTTATCAATATCGGCTTTGGGCGTGGCGGTTAGTCCAACGAGCAAAGAGTCAAAATAATCAAAAATGTAGCGATATTTTTTATAAACCGAGCGATGCGCTTCATCAATAATCACCAAATCAAAAAAGCCGACGCTAAACAATCGACTTTCAGCCGGTTCGTTGAGGAGATTCATCATAGTGGGATAGGTGGAAAAACAAACGCGATGATTCACGCTGCTGAGCCCTGAACTTAAAATAATCGGCGCGGAATGTGGCAGCAAGCGCGTAAATTCATTCTTAGCCTGTGTCACCAAGGCATTGCGGTCGGCTAAAAACAAAATCCGTTTTGCCCAGTTTGCTTTGAGTAACACGTCCACCAAGCCAATAATGGTGCGGGTTTTGCCTGAGCCTGTCGCCATCACTAACAAGGCTTTGCGCTGTTTGTGGGTTTGGAAGAGTTCGCACATATTGCGCAAGGCTTCGGCTTGATAATAGCGTCCGGCAATCTCTTTATTGATAGGCGTTTGTAACAAGTCTTTGCGTTCCGTGCGGCGATTGATTAAGCGTTGCAGTTCGTCGCGCTGATAATAGCCTTGCACTTGCCGTGCTGGGTAATCGTTGTCATCCCAAAAATAGATTTCATAGCCGTTGCTGTAATAAATCAGCGGGCGTTGCTTGAACATTTTTTCCAAACACTCGGCATAGAGTTTGGCTTGTTCTTGTCCTTTGCGAGCATCCTCCATTGTGCCTTTGGCTTCCACCACTGCCAGCGGCAAGCCGTTTTCACCCCACAAGACATAATCTACACGACCACCACCTGAATGGCTCGGCATTCCTATAACTGGATATTCCAAGGTATTTGGCTGGGTTAAATCCCAACCGACTTCTTTCAGTTGTTGGTCGATTAAAAATTTGCGGGTGTCGGCTTCGTTGTAATCATGTTTATCGGTGGCTTGCTGATTTATCTGTTTTTGCGCGGCAAGTTGTTCGCGTAAGGCTTTAATTTCTGCATCGAGCGCGGTATTTTTAGCATCCGCTTCAGTTTTGGCTTTGTCCTGTTCTGCCAGTTGTTTGGCGAGTTCGGCTAATTTTTTCGCGCTTTGTTGCGCTAAACTAACATCAATGCTGATTTTATTTGGGATGAGTTCAGGCTTAAAAATCTGGTCGCTGAGGTTTTTTTCGGTGCTGTAATTGCGATAGAACCAATATAAAACATGGTGCAGTTCTTTGAGAATTTGCAGTGCGTCTTGGCTATTTATCAGGCTGTCGCTGTGTGCGGCACTGTTGCCTGTGTGTTGAATGGCTTTGATTTTGGCAAATATGCCTGTGCCGAGATTATTTTTAAAACTGGGGTCGTGAATCAGGGCGGCTAAATTGCTTTCGTAAGGTGCTTTTAGGCTGGTGTCATAGCGATACATCCAGTTGACGGTTTGCTCTAAGGTGCGTCTGGCATAAAAACAACTGGCTCTAGGGTCAGAATAAACACAGTTTTCAGCTTGAGTGGCGTTTTCGTAAATCGCTTGAATGGTTTGCCATTGGCTTAAATAGTGAAAGTTAGACATCCTTGCAGCTCCTGTTTTTTTGTTTTTATGGTGTTGGAACTATGAAAGTTCACCCGCTAATTTCAAAACTTCTGTTTCCTGTTTTTTTTAGATAAAGGGATTGATCACCGTTAATTGCTTATCAAACACTTGCCCGTGTTGCATATCCTCAGAAAATAAGGTCTGGCAACCCGCCAACAATGCCGATGCAATAATTAGACTATCCCAATGTGAGAGAGAATGCTGTTTAACCAGTTCTATGGCTTTGCGAATGGTATTTGCATCAACAGCAACAACTTCACATAAATCAAGCAAGCTTTCAGCAATTTCATGTGCTTCTGATAGCGTAAAGCCATGTTTTCTGGTCAAAACACTCACCGACTCATTGATGACTTGTGTACTGATAACCGGACTATTTTCAATGATGGCGATAGCGCAAGCAGATTTTTGTGAGTCTTCAGATTCGGCATAGATAAAAATATTGGTATCAGCAAAGACTTTAGCGGTCATAGCATTCTTCACGGTTAAGTTTTTCAGCTTTAAATCGACCTCGATATTTCGCCAACGTAGCGAGTGCTGCTACTTTGCGATTCTTCTCGCTTTCAAGTTGCTTTGCTTTTAATTTCTCTACAAAATCCAGCACTTCGCAAGCACTTTGTGAAGGTAGGGTTTTGACTGTTTCGTAAATTTGTTCGGCAATATTCATGGTTTTAATCTCTTATCTCAGCGCGTTGAATGTTTTGTTGTTCTGTTTGGGGATTTAGGCTAATCATTTGGTTTTCCTCGTGATTTTATTAATTTGGTAATTACAATTCACCCGCGAAGGTTTTTTTGATTAAACTCATAACAGCAAGGCATTAAATTTTGCGTTGATAGACGGATCTAAGTTAAATGTTTCTTTGCTGATATTAAGCTGCATGGTGGCTTTGGCAATATCCAGCAATGAATCATTAATATCGTAGCCTTTGGCTTCTTTCATCCAGCCTAATACTTTGGCAAGATGCCAGATTGCGGTGCTGCCATCATGGACGGGGGCAGGACAAGAGGCGGCGTTTAGCATCACTTTTCTAATATTTTGGCGTGAATAGCCTACTATTTCTGCAATATCGGATAAGCCGACAAAATCAGGCGTTGCTTCTATAAATTGCGCATCAGGAATGGCTTTTTTTACATCGGCAATGGCAGAGCATAAAGCACTTAACGCGCTGTCTGCGGTGCGGTTAAAGTTTAGGGCGATGCGTCCGGTTTGTCCGATACCAATTAAGGCATCATCACAGCCTGCTTGGTTAAGGTTTTCGAGATAAGATTCTGGATTGATAGAAGGGTCACGGAAGCTAAACTTTAATGTAAATTCATAGTCTTGCATGATTTATTCCTCAGTGTTTTCATTTTTGCGGATGTTGCAATTATCAACAACGCGCTTAATTTGTTTTGCGTGGTTTCCGGCATTTTGTGGCGTACTCCAGATGCTAGCAATGCAAAATTCGCCACAACGACATTCTTTGTTATTGTAAGGGCAGTAGATTTTTCCCCAAGCGTGAGAGCCGCCGACTTCAACCCGCCAGCCGTAGTGTTCTGCATAGCGCAAAGCGTCTTCTATTTCTTGTTTGGGGTGTTTCTGTCTTGGCATGAGTGATGGCTTTTATTGGGTAGAGAGTATTAGAATTGCTGATAGTTGTCAATTGACAGCTTTTTACAATTCACCCGCGAAGGCTTTTTGGCTGAGTGAGTTAAATAAATAATCACTTTCTTGAAAATATTTATAGTTCCTTTCATTAACCCGTTGGTATCGCTCGAAAAACTTAACAAATTCGTTTTGTTTATCTGCATCAGGGGCTGGCAGCATCGTTCTCCCCATAATTTCCATAGTGATGTATTTTGTACTTGTTCCTTTCGATGCACGTTTGAGATTTTGAAGTTGGTATTCAAGAGCGAATTTATAAAACGGATAACTCCAATTTTTATTTTTTAATGTTAAAACATAAGTTCTCTGGTAGGCATTAAATTTACCTTTGTAGTGTTTCACATCATAATCGGCTTGTGCGTTATTTCCTGCTAATAAAAGAGCCTCTTGGTCAAAAGCATATTCATCAATCGCAAAAACTTCTTTCGCGCAGGTAAAAAATGGATATTTTCCTGTTTCAGAAGACGCATTTGAATTTAATCGCCCCGTCGTAATATCAAAACATTCTGGCATAGATAATACCGCTATGTTTTTAGGATTAAACATAGGATCGCCAAACATATCCAAAAATACCGCGCGTAAAAATTCATCGGCGAGTTGCATGGCTTGCTGGCGTTTGCGGCGCAGGCTGTCAGCTTTGTCCAAAATGGCGGCAATGCGTTTTTGTTCGGGGAGAGGTGGGAGGGGAATTTGTAAGCGAGCAACATCTTTTGGATATAAGTGAATGCCTTTCACAACATCTTTAATTTTAGAACGTGTTTCTGATGCTCTCAGCCAATAATTTAAAAATAGCGGGCAAACTTTTTCTTGGTTTGCACGAATAATTAACCATTCACCAGTAGGCAATACTCCGACCACTGATTTTTCAGCTCGATATTGTTTATTACCTACATAATCCGAATTATGTGCGGCATTTAATATCAATGTATCGTTTTCAACTATGGTTTTATTTTCAAATTTCTTTACTAACTCATTATCAACAAAAGATTCAAATTCGCCTTTGAACATACCGAATTCATTAACATCTTTAATTTTTAATACCGGATGTCCACTTTTGCGCTGTTCATCTCTTGATGGTGTTTTGCCATTAAAAACATCTGAAACATTCGCTAGAGATACATATTGCCAACTCACAGCATCGCCTCCCATTCCTGACTCATTTAAACTCCTTCGTTTATATTTTATTTTGTAGGTTGGGTTAGCTGCTTTTTGCCTCGCAAAAAGAGCGTAACCCAACAAAACCGCCTATTTCACCGCTCAATGTTGGGTTACGCTTATATCGCTATCGCTCAATAAGCTAACCCAACCTACAAACTGAATAAAAGGCACAACCCGCCGCGATAAATTTTCATCCAATAACAATTTCATCGCATTAACACGCTCATGCTATGTTCCCGATTAGCAGCAAAAAACAAACACGCCTTAATATCTTCAATCATCAACTCAGAAAATCTTCAATAATCTCTTTTTCCGACATGCCATCCGCCAGCCACGACAACACATCATAAACCGTGATTCTTAAACCACGAATGCAAGGCTTACCGCCGCGTTTAACCGCCTCAATCGTAATGCGTTCCGCATAATTCATCATTTCCCCCTACTCTTCTAACATCTTTTCCAATTCTTTCAACTCACCCTGAATCTCATCTTCCAACGCCAACAACTGCTTTCTCAATAGTCCGCAACCCTATAAACATCATTTGCGGCTCAGGTCTATCACCCAACTCACCCGCCAAAACAGACAATGATACAAATCCCAACTTCTGATAAAACGCCACACTTTCGGTCTTGGCATCCACAACAACACCCACACAGCCATAACGCGCTTTCATCTCCAAAGCCAACTCAAAACTGTAGCGCAATAACGTCTTACCCAACCCCAAACCCTGATAATTTTTATCCACTGCCAAACGTGCAATCCGTAACACCGGCAACGGATAATCAGGCAAATGATGCTTAACCGCTTTGCTTAAATTTTCTGCGGTTATCTCTCCCGCCGAAACCGTCACAAAACCAGCAATACCCGTATCTGCACTTAAAACATAACTTGTACCGATATGATGACGAAATTGATTTTGTCCGGCATAACGCTGAAAAAAACGATCCAGCTCAATATTGCCACAACAAAAATCAGCCCGATTATCATCAGACTGCAAAGGTCGAAACTGTAAATTTAACTCAGCCATTTGCCATTAAATCCAATAACGCCGCATTCGGCTCTGGCGGATTTGCTAATAAATCCATCACTTGCTGCATAGCCTGTGCCGATAAAGTAATACGCGCCGGAATCATAATATCCAACGGAATTTCTTTTAATGCCTGCAAGTGATGCAACAACGCCTCTTCAACTAAAAAACTTTTTTTAACGCCGCTTTTTTTTGTGTACGCTTCAATCAAACCTTGCGTATCTTTTGAAATATAAGCCGATATTTGAGTTGCATTCATAATAATCCCCTGTATCACTCAATAAACTAATTCAACATCTGTTCCAATTCTTTCAACTCGCCCTGAATCTCATCTTCCAACGCCAACAAGCGCGTTAAAATTTCTTTCGGCGAATCATACACTTCCTCGTGATGCACGGTTTCCTTATAACGATTAATCGACAAATCATAACCATTTTCGACAATCTCAGCTTTCGGCACAAAAAAACTCTGTTCAGCACGCGACCGCTTTAGCTCATTAGCTCGATTATCCCAACGCGCCAAAATATCAGGAATATTATCCAACTCATGCGTGATAACTTCGCCTTCTGCCACCAAAGGATTGCGCTTATCATCCAAACTAAAACCGTCGGCTTTCATATCATAAAACCACACAGAATCCGTGCCGCCGGTTGTGGTTTTGGTAAACAACAAAATCGAGGTACTGACACCTGCATACGGCTTAAACACACCGGAAGGCATGGAAATCACCGCGTCCAGTTTTTGGTCATCAATCAACCGCATTCTAATTTCGCGATGCGCATTCGATGAACCAAACAACACCCCGTCCGGCACAATCACCGCCGCGCGTCCGCCTGCTTTCAACAAACGAATAATCAAGGCTAAAAACAATAACTCTGATTTTTCAGTCTGTATCTTTACTTTTTTACCGTCTTTATCCAATTTAGGCGCAGGCGGTTTGTTTGGTCTGGTTTTGCCTAATGCTTTCAACAGATCCGGCGCAAGGGTAGAAATATCGACCGAACCTTTAAACGGCGGATTCGCTAACACAATGCTATAAGCGTCGCTCAACAAATTGCCATCGTATGCTTCCGATAAACTGTCGCGGTATTCAATCTGCGGATTCTCAATGCCGTGCAACATCATATTCATTGCGCCAATCCGCAGCATGTGAGCATCAAAATCAAACCCTGAAAACATATCCTGATTAAAATGCGCCTTGTGCTGAGATTGCAGCAATTCATTGGCAAAATGCTGTTTCAAATATTCCACACTCGCCATCAAAAAACCGCACGTTCCTGACGCGGGGTCGCAAATCGTGTCTTCTAATCCTGGCTTCACCATTGTCACCATCATTTTGATGATATGGCGCGGAGTGCGAAATTGCCCATTCACCCCAGCGGAGGCAATTTTAGACAGCAGATATTCATACACATCACCTTTGGTGTCGCGGGCTGCCATATCAATACCGTCAATCATTTGCACCACTTGATCGAGCAAACTGGCTTTTGGAATCATAAAAATCGCGTCTTTCATGTGCTTGGAAAAACTGCTGTTTTCATCCTGCAAGGTTTTGATAAACGGGAAAACTTTATCGCGTACCAAGTCATACATCAGTTGCGGGTCTTTGTCCTTAAACACTGACCAGCGCAACTCGCGTTGTGCTTCGGTAAAAATGGGCGATTCAATCGGCTGTTTAGTCAGATTGGCTTGCCGCTCTTTGTTAAGTTGAATTTCATCCAGACGGCGAATAAATAACAAATACGAAATTTGCTCAATCACACTTAACGGATTGGACACGCCGCCAGTCCAAAAAGATTCCCATATTTCATCAATCTGATTTTTAATTTTTCCAGTTAGCACTTAAGTTATTCCTTTGGTTAATATTGAAAGCATGATGCTAAATATTTATCTTTTAATTTGCTTATAAATCAATCATTAATATGACTTATTGCGTTGTAATTCATTGCATCTACAGAGTTGCTCAGTCGCTGATACGCCGCTCAATGATGCCATTGTGTATGAATAAAACCATTGAAAAACCAGCGAAAAAAGGATTTATTTAGCGCGTATAAAAAATCTATGCAAAAGTAGGTTATATTTAAGCAACACAAATCACAATCATAAAGCAATGTCGCAAAAACCAATAATTCTTCACCGCAGCACCATTGCTCGTAGCCGTTTATTTGCAATAGAAGCAATGCAAATTCAATTTAGCAACGGACAACTGCGCGATTATGAACGGCTCAAACGCGGCGGCTCTGATGGCGCAGTGCTGATTGTGCCAATCTTAGATGGCGAAACCGTATTGCTGATTAAAGAATATTGCGCAGGCGTAGATCGCTATGAAATAGGATTGCCGAAAGGAAAAGTTGATGCTGGCGAAACACCTTTGCAAGCGGCAAATCGCGAATTGAAAGAAGAAGTCGGATTCGGTGCACATCAACTGCATCATTTAGCCTCTTTAACACTCGCCCCCGCTTATTTGGAACATGCCATTGATGTGGTGATTGCACAAGATTTGTACCCTGAAAAACTCATTGGCGACGAGCCTGAAGAACTGGAGGTGATTCCTTGGAAATTAAATCAAATCAATGAATTGCTTGCCACAGGCGAATGCACCGAAGCCCGCACCATTGCTGCACTCTATATGAGCTACGAATATTTACGCTCTCAAGCAACGCCAGCAATAAAACATGATAAATCCTAATAGATTACAATAGCTAAACTCAAAATATTTTTAGGTAATTTTTGGAAACGTTATGTCCGATTTAGATGTCATTCAAGAAATAGAAAAACAGATCAACGAAGCATTAAGTCTTTGTGAACTGGATGCTGTAATGAGTGGCAGTTCACGCGCAAGTTACGCAATAGATAAACAACAGCAAGTCGTGGGCTTAAATTTACAAAACTGCAACCAATCTGACTTAGTTTTCTTAGCAAAGCTAAAAAACCTCACCCACCTGAATCTCAGTCTGAATCAAATTAGTCAATTAATACCTTTAAAAAGTCTTACTAATTTAACGCACCTGAATTTACAAAAAAACAGCATTAGTGAAATCAGACCGCTAAAAGAACTCGTTAATTTGTCGAATCTTAATTTGCAAGATAATCAAATTTCTGAATTAAAACCACTGCGTAATCTGCCGAACTTAACCTTCTTGAATTTGCAAGCCAATCAAATTAGTGATTTTCGCTATCTTTCAGAAATAACAAGCGTTCTATCGCTTAACTTAAGTTCCAATCAAATTAAAGACTTAAACCCGCTAAAATATCTAACTCAATTGCTAGTGCTTAACTTAAGTTCTAATCAACTTATTAGCATTGATGCTTTGCAAAAACTCAACAATTTAATTGAATTAGATTTACGCTTTAATCAACTGACAAAAATTGATGCGCTAAAACACCTGAAAAAATTGCAGCGGCTGTATTTAAGCACCAATAAAATTACTGAAATTGAACCTTTAAGCGAGCTGTTTTCTCTCAATCATCTTTATTTAGCGTCTAATCAAATTACCGATATTAATGCAATTGAAAATCTCGTATCGCTGCTGGAATTAGACCTGCGCTCTAATAAAATTACACAAGTTTATGCGGTTGAAAACCTACAGCAATTAACCGGACTTTTTTTAGAAAACAATCAAATTACTGCAATATCAGGATTAGCCAAATTAACCGAATTAACTCATCTTAATTTGCGTAACAATCAAATTGCTCATATTGATGCTCTGAAAAACTTAAAAAAACTTAATCAGCTTTATTTAAGCAATAATAAAATTCAATCCTTGCCTAAATGGATTGTGGATTTTGATTTAAAAATAAAATGGAATAGTGGCGGTGATGGCATTAGTGTAATTGCTAATCCTTTAAAATATCCTCCTCCTGAAATTATTCGCCAAGGCAATTTTGCCATTAAAGCGTATTTTGAAGATTTAGAGCAACAACAACAACGCTCTATTAATGAAGTAAAAATTTGCTTAGTGGGTGATAGTCAAGTAGGAAAAACCTCATTAGCACGTTTATTGTCTGGAGAAAATTTAACTCAACCGATTCAGCCAACCCAAGGAATTACAATCACAAATTGGTTTGAGGAAAAAATGAAGGTGCATTGTTGGGATTTTAGTGGCGATGAAACAATACAAGCTACGCATAATTTATTTTTTGCCAGCCACTGTCTTTATATTTTGGTTTTAGATAATCGAGCAGATCGCCGCGAAGAATATTGGCTGAAAAAAATTGAATATTTAGCCGGCAATGTGCCCATCTTAATTGTTTTAAATAAATGCGAAGAAGCGATTAGTTATGATGTTAATCGTAGAAAATTAGTGAAATCTTATAACGGCTTACAAAGTAATAGTTTTTTTAGCGTTTCTTGTGCGCAAGGCTTAGGATTAGAAGAATTTAAGCAAGGTTTAATGAGCACGATTAAACAAATTCCTTTACTCAAAAAATTGTGGTCAGAAAACTGGATTCAAGTTAAAAAAATACTCGAACAGCAATTAATACAACATCATTATCCTCCTGCTGACAAGTACATAAAAATCTGTGTAGAACAAGGTATTAAAGACCCTGAACATCAACAAAACTTACTGCAATCTTTGCACGATTTAGGGACAATTGTTTATTTTAAACAACGTAATCTTATAGAAAATGCTATTTTAGAATCGCAATGGCTGATGAAAAGCTTATATAAACTAATTAGTTTTACTGAGTTGAGTCAAAGTCATGGATTATTTTTTTTAAAGGATTTGGCTGTTATTTTCAAAAAAAATAACGAAAATGAATATGATTATTCGGTTGATAATTACCGATTTTTAATTAATCTTCTGCGCAGTTTAGAGCTGTGTTTTTTATCTGATAAATCCTGTTTATTGCTGCCACAATTATTGCCTATTGACGAACCGGCTTATGAGTTTGACTCAGAAACTGCATTGCGTTTTAAAATTCATTATGAGTATTTGGATGAGGCGATTATTTCGCGCTTTATTGTGCTATTGCAAGAAGATATTATGGATAAAACTTATTGGCGCACAGGTGTTTTATTAAAAAATAAACTTCTCAATGCTTGTGCCTTAGTTAAGGCGAATTATTTAGAAAATTTAATCATCATTCAAATTACTGGCGAAGATAGTCGCCATTATTTTTCTGTGATTCGCAGTGCTTTGTCTGATATTGAAGCCACGCTTTAGCAAGGCTTAATATAAAAATAACTTTTTAGTTATTAACATTATAGTAGGGGCGATTTTAATCGCCCAAAGCGAATAAATTCGCCCCTACATCAATTATTTTTAGCAAAGTTTTTAGCAAAGTTTTTAACTGTGCAAAACTTTATCGTGGATACCTGCTAAATTTTTATTCTCTGAAATATATTTATCCTTATTTATTTGTTTCAGTTTACTGTCATAAATGCCGTGAAAAATGCAAATCTATCTTGAAAAAAACATGAATCGTTTTGAATAAAACTACCAATTTAAAGCATAAATAAAGGGGAGGCTCTATGAGCTTGGAAATATTAGGTGTCAATGAAGTAAAAGTTCCAGTCAGCGATTTAAAAATAGGGATGTATGTTGCCAGACTCGATAAAGATTGGTCGCAATCTTCGTTTTTGCTGCAAGGTTTATTAATTGAATCAGAGGCCGATATTAAAAAACTCACGCAAGAGTGCAGTTATGTTTATATAGAAGAAAATAAAGATGTGCTTATCCCTCCTGTAAAAACAAATACAAAAGAACAAAGCTCTCACCCTCATCCTCTGCACAGAAAAGAAGATTCTGAACTGATCATAGACAAGGCTTATAACGTTAATCGCGAACAAACCGTGCATTTAAACGATATTATCAATAATAAAATCTCCCCTAACTCGATTAAACCGCCTAAGAAAACCCGTTCTTTTTCCCATGAAATGGGCATTGCAAAACTAGCACATAATAAAACCAGTGCTTTGTTAAAAGACATGATGACAGATGTCAAAGCCAGCAGCGCGACGGTTGATATGCTGGTGGCTGAACAAGCGATACACGATTGCATGAATAGCGTGTTGCGTTCTCCTGATGCCATGTTGTTGGCAATGAATTTAAAAGGTAAGCACCACAATGTTTGGCAACATGGCATGAATGTTTCTATGTTGGCGATTAATTTGGGGCGACACCTTAACTTGGCAGATGAGGAGCTAGTCACTCTCGGTTTGTGCGGAATGTTCCATGATATTGGCAACTTATTGATTTCTAAAAAAGATATTGAAAATGCGGGTGATAAACGTGAGTTAATTCGCTCGCATACCATTCTCGGCGGTGATTTATTATCAAAATCAGAAGGCGAGTTAAGCGGTGAAGTGGCGCAAGCGGCTTATGCGCACCATGAACATTTGGACGGTTCAGGTTTTCCCTACGGCTTAAAAGAAGGCGACATCAGCCCGTTTACGCGAATTGTTAGCATTGCGGATTTGTATGAAACGTTGACCACCGACACCCCAAACCGCAAAGGTTTAACGCATTATGAAGCGATGATTTATCTACTGAAAGAAGCAGATAAAAATCATTTGGATGCCACTTTAGTGAATAGTTTTAATCAGTGTATTGGTACTTATCCGGTGGGTTGTTATGTGGAAATGAACACGGGGGAAATTGGCGTGGTGGTGGAGGCGAATGCTGAACAGCGTTTAAAACCGATTGTGATGTTGCTGACTACGCCGGATAAAAAAGAGCGTCCGAAGCAATTGGTGAATCTTGCCAAAGCCAGTTTTGATGGTCACGCGAATACTTACGCAATTAAAAACATTGTTGATCCAGAACAATATCATATTGAATTATAAAGGATATTTTAAATGACGGAATTATCAGCTGATTTTGCTACCGCACAGACTATTTTTGCCAAACTGTATGCTAATTTGGACAAAGTGATGTTTGGACAAAGCCGAACTTTGCAGTGGTTGCTTGCTGCGTTTAGCACAGGCGGTCACGTTTTATTGGAAGATGTGCCCGGCACTGGCAAAACGACGTTGGCAAAAGCCTTAGCGGTGTCGTGTGAAGCTGAGTTTCAACGGATTCAATTTACCCCAGACTTGTTGCCGTCGGATATTTTGGGAATTTCCATTTTTGACCCGCAACAGCAATCTTTTCGTTTTGAAGCAGGAGCGATTTTTTGCCACATTTTATTGGCGGATGAAATCAATCGCGCTTCGCCACGCACGCAGTCTGCTTTATTAGAGGCAATGGCGGAAAATCAAGTGAGTATTGAGCGGCAAATTAGAAAATTACCCGCGCCGTTTTTTGTGATTGCCACGCAAAATCCTGTTGAGTTTCATGGCACTTATCCGCTGCCGGAGGCGCAATTGGATCGTTTTGCGATGAAATTTAGTTTGGGCTATGTCTCAACCGCGCAAGAAGTGGCCATGTTGAATGCGCAAGGTCAGCAGCATCCGTTGGATTCTTTATCGGCGTGTATTAGTTTGGCGGAGTTGCGGTTTTTGCAGCAGCAAGTGAAACAAGTGCGGATTAGTGAAGAGCTGAAGCATTATATTGTGGAGATTGTTGCCACCACGCGCAAAGTGCAGGCGATTAAATTGGGCGCAAGTCCTAGAGCGTCTTTAACGTTGATGAAAACTGCGCAGGCTTTGGCGTTGTTGGATGGTTTTGAATTTGTTACGCCGGATGTTATTAAAGAATTGGCTGTGCCTGTGATTGCGCATCGTTTGAGTTTGGATGCGCAGAGTAAGTTTTCTGGCGTGGAGGCGACTGCGTTGGTGCAAAAGTTGGTGGATGAAATTCCAGTGCCGAGTTAGTTTTTTAACGTGTTGTTTTTAAAATAAAAGCTTATTGCACTTAGCAAAGTTTTGCCGTTTGTTTGGTTGCCAGACCTGACAGGTTTTTAAAACCTGTCAGGTCTACACGGTTATTTTTCAAGACGACTGATCGTCTTAAAAAATTTTCGCTTAAAAATAATGTGCATAAAAAAACGCCCTTAAGTTTCCCGAAGGGCGTTTTTATTCGTTATTGTCCACTTTACTCAGCTAAGTTTTGAGTTATGCCAAAAAACTCAGCGCACTCAACAAAGTTTTTCCTGTTGCAATAACTCTCATCAGCGTTTCTTTGCCTTTGTCGGCACTGTCCATGACTTTATTGGTTTTCTCAAGCAACAAATTGATGCCACTTATTTTGTTTTCAATCAAATCTTTGTCGGGATTATTTTCTGCAATTTCATTTTCAATCACCGCTATATCGCTAGTGACGCTATTCAGTCGTTTAGGTTCGATATTTGTTTCTGCTAACTCTTGTTTTAATTGCGCTAATAATTGTGCAAACTCATCTTTGTTCATGCCTTGATTGTTTATCGTCATATCGTGACCTGCAATATTGCCGCCTGTGACATTGCCACCAACATATACGCCATAGTTTGTATCGCCGCTCATCGTTTTATCTCCTGTATTAATATAAAAATTCGTTTGTTTTGTTCCCAGACCTTCCAGGTTTTTAAAACCAGGAAGGTCTAAGCCGTCAATTAATTTTAAAATATCTACATCTGCATAAGGTGGATTACCACATTCAATTGTATATTTACGATGTGCAATTCGTTCTTTTAGTTTTTCGTAATCATAAAAGTGTGGATTTTCTAAACTTTCGCAAGTTTTGCACAAACACGGAATCAATTTTTTACATTTATCTTTCAACCTTTCATAACTTGAATTAATTTTATCTAATTCATAGCTGACAATATTCAGCAATTCTTTTTTATTTTGTCCAACCACGCGAATATAAATTTCACGCTTGCCATAATATTCAATAATTTCAGCTTGCGTTTTATCTTTCTCCAAAATTACGCCGCTTTTCCATACCCATTCATAATTATGCGCAATGTATTCGTGCATCACAACAATAAACTGCGAAACGATCCCTTTTGGCATAAAGTCATATTGATAGCGTAATAACAAATCTTGCCCATGACTAGCAGTCCTTAAAGGATTTTCAGTCATAATCGGTGCTTTATCTTCTAATAATTGTGGTGAAATATAGTGACTTTTGCGATTAGGTATTTCATAGCACAATTTGAATTTTTGCATTAATGCTAATAATTCGCTGCGCATGTCGCTGTATTGTTCCGCTTGCCAAATTTGTTTTAAATCGTCTTTGCTAAATCGTCCCGAATGTTTAATGACATCGGCGTTATCCAACACTTTATACACCGCATCGGTTGCCCAAGTGGGTTTTAAAATTAAGGTTTTATCCAATAATTCATGCTCTTGAAAATGCAGACACACGCCTAAATCGTGCAAATAGCCGCTTAATTGGCGTTTATCCGCTTCGCTTTCAAAACCGTTGGCTTGGCAAATGGCAAAGTATTCTTTTAAGTCCAGGTAATAGCGGTCGTCGTGTTCTAATTGTTCGCGCACTTTCACCCACGTTTTCGGCAACGGTGAGCCAATATGCGGTAATTGACCAAGATAATGTTGTAAGTTTTCAATGATGGCTGTTAAGCCGCGATTGTTGCTTAAGTTGGTGGCAAAAATATCTTTGATATTATTGAAATCGGCTTTTAATTGACTTTCAGAAATTTGCCGCTTGCGGTCAGATTTCTCATTTTTGATAATCAATAATGGGCTGTTATCGCTTAACATGCCAACGGTATTGAGCCAATAATAAAAGTCGCTGTCTTCTTTGCGATTATCCGCGAGTAATAGATATAACGAGCGTTTGCTTAAAAAAAACTGATGCGTTTGATGATAAATTTCTTGCCCACCAAAATCCCAAATATTGACACGAAAAGTTTTATCTTTATAAGGAAATTCGTATTTTAATATTTCAATCCCTTGGGTGGATTGTGATTCATTTTCAGGGATTAATTGCCACTGAGGGTTAATGATTTTATTGGCTAGGCTTGTTTTTCCTGCTCCACCCTCTCCAACTAAAATCAATTTAGATTCATAAATATAATCCAATCCAACCTTATCAATTTGCTTAAAGTAAGAATAAATCTCCTTTATTCCGCGAGATATTATTTCTGGGGGAGGATTAATAATTGGATTATGCCCTACACTAAAAGTATTAATGTTACATAATATTTCTTTTATTGGTTTTATATCGCTAATTTTATTGTTATTCAAATAAAGTGTTTTAATTTTTTCTAACTTATCTAAATGACTTACATCGCAAATATTATTTTTTCTGAGATCAAGACTCGTTAAGTTATTCAGTTTTTTTAAAGGACTTATGTCTGAAATATTATTATTATACAAACTGAGTAATATAAGTTTGTTTAAATCACTTAGTGAGCTTATGTTAGTTATTTCATTATGATCTAAATATAAATAATTTAAATTAAATAGGTTTTTTAATCCTGCTAATCTTTTTATATTATTTTCTCTTAAGTCAAGATAAGTTAGTTTTCTTAACTTATCTATTCCAGACGTATCTATTATTTTATTTCGCCATAAAATAACATGAATTAAATTAGGCAGTTCATTCAGAACCTTTATATTAACAATTTGATTTATAGCTAAATTTAGCTGGCAAACACTTTTTAACTTTGCTAAAAAAATAATATTTGAAATATTACATTCCATTAAATTTAAACTTATAATCTTTCTGTTATTTAATATATAAGAGCATTTTCCTTCCAAAGTCATAATATTTTTATCAGGATGACAAGGCTTTAATTTTTTGCCAATTATCTCTTCAATTTCTTTAATAACGTCTAAATCTGACATAGTTTTATTTACCTATTTTTTGAACACGACACACGATTATTTGATTAACAGGCACATCGTGTCATCTTAAAATCCTAAAAATCGTGTTCAATTTCTTTGAACGTCTAAATCGGACATAGTTTATTTAATTCAAAACAGTTTCTAAAAATCGCGTTGCAGAAATAACCGGCACATCAAAATAAACTCGCTCAGTAAAATCCTTATCACCTGTAATAATAAAATCAGGCTTAGGAAAAGTTGCCGCCAAATCAACAAAAGGCTGATCTTTCTTATCTGAAATTTGTAAATCCTGCGGCGTTACCTGAATCATTTCTGCCAATTTTGTAAAAACCAACAAAAACTCAGTCGGCAAAATAGCAGAACGCTTAAAATAAACCTGCAAATGCGGACTCTGTAAAACATCCTCTAATTCCGCCAATGTTATTTGACTGACCAACGGAATTAAACGTCTTTGAAAAATAGCCTCAATAATTTTAAATGGCGCACTTTTATTAGAAATTAATCCTGAAATAAGAATATTGGTATCAATAATGACCCGCATGTTTTTCCCTTGCATCATTTACCCATTGACTAATTTCCTCTTCACTAACAAATCCTATTTCTGCCGCACTTTCACGCAATTTGTAAACCATTTGTGCTAAGTCTTGCCCTGCTTTTATTTTTATTTCATCCTCAGAGAGTGATGCTTTTAAAGACGATTTTATGATTAATTTTTTTGCAGCTTGTATTTGCTGTTCAAACTGCATTAATAATTTATTTACAATTTCTTGCGGAATTTCATCAGGAATATTCAACATAACTTGCATAATCATTTCTCCTTTACTTGTTCATTAAAAATTTACGCTGCTTGCTCATAAATCGGAAACAGTTTTTACCTATTTTTTGAACATCTAAATCAGACATTCTTTTATCCTGTTTTCTTATCCAAATTGAATTAACAATCGCCTCAATTTTTGCTCACCAGCATAATGTCCCCATTGCAGATAATCAAAAAAACACTATTTTTTAAACATTACCACCTTATGCAAAGGATTCAAATTAATCTCATCAATCACAATCTGCGGATGGCTATTCAGCAGATAACTCACCGCCTGCGCCACATCCTCCGGCAATAAATGCTGAGAGCGTTGTTCACCCGGTGCAAAATTCAATTCGTTAAAAAACTCACTTTTCACCATGCCCGGATTAATCAACCCCACCCGCACACCGCTAGTTGCGCACTCCTCACGCAACGCCTGACTAAATCCACGCAAGGCAAATTTGCTGGCACAATAAATACTGCCTTTGCGACTACCTTTTAACGCCGCTTCCGAACCGATAAAAATCACATCCGCATGAGACTTTTTCTTCAAACTCGGCAACAACGCCCGCGTTAAAAAAACCACGCTGGTGAAATTTACCGTCATTAACGCCTCAATCTGTGCGTAAGAAAACTCTTCCAACGAACCAAATTGCCCAAAACCTGCCGCGAAAATCACGCCATCTAATTCAGGATATGTTTTCACAAGCTGTTTTGCGATTTCTGGCAAAGAATTTAACTGCCGCAAATCCATTGCTATGGGATGAAAATTGGGATGTGCTGTAGTGAATTTAGTCAAATCGCGCGAACAACCAATCACCGTATGACCTTGCGCGAGCAAATCCACCGCAATTGCGCGACCAATTCCAGAGCTTGCGCCCGTCACTAACAGCGTGCGAGTTACAGCAGACATGGGAAAAACTTCTCTTTTGGAATATACGACAAGAGTAACTGCGTGCAATACGCCATCATTTCTTGCTCCAATTCAGTTTTGTACGACACCATGCCGTTTTCCTGCGTTAAGGGACTGGCGAATAATTTTTCCTCTGGATAAAGCTTGTGGATTTTTTTAAAGAAATTTTCCGGCAACCGAAACACGCCCAAACTCACAGAATGCAGTTGTTCTAGCTTAATTCTGGCAAACACATCGGCGAATAATTTTTGATATTGTTGTTGATAGTCGCTTTGATAAATCAACGGATCAAAACGCAAACCGATTAACCAACCTTGTTCTTGCAATTTACACAGCGCGTCCAAACGGCGCGAAACCGGCGGAGCTTTCGCTTCCACTTTGCTGGCAATCTCCTCAGGACTCAAACTAAACGCCACCACGCAGCGCGGCACGGGCGGTTGATTTAATAAACTGCGCACTTGCGTACTTTTGGTTCGCAGTTCAAGCCACGCATTAGGCTGAGTGGCAAAAAACGGTAAAAAATGTTTAGCAAAATCCGTGACGGGTTCTAAGGCTAAACTATCGCAGTCATAACCTGAGAAAAAATGAATATCTTCATTCGGTGAGGCGGCGCAAATTTCACTGATTTGTTGTTGATAATCTTCATAATTCACAAACAACACATAATGCGCCGATTGATACATGCCTTGCAAAAAGCAATAACGGCAATCGTATAAACAATTGAGAACATGAGAAAAATAATAGTTTTTATCCGCGCCAATCCCATAGCCGTGTGGAGCTGGCAAGGCAAAATGTGTGTGTTTTTGCGCTAAAATTAAGGCAGGCTGTTGTTTTTGCAGGCGAAAATTTTGCGCTTTCGGATTAAAGACTTCGCCGTAGCGTTCACAGAGGATTTTATTTGCGTCAGGAAAACGCGCCAGAATGTGTTCTACACGCGGATGCTGTAAAACGGCTTTTTCTATATAAATATGTGTTATCACTTCAACTTAGCTCAAGGCACTTTTTTGCGTAAAATAATGATTAATCGACCTAATTCCCGCTCAACTTCTGCAAAAGCCGTTGCAAACGTAGCAAAGTTTTTATTGTCGATAAAAATTTCCAGCGATTTAATAATCCGTTCAATTTTTTCCGCGCCAATCGTGGCACAAATGCCTTTTAAAGTATGCAGTTCTCGCTCCAAAACATCGGAATTTTGCTCATTAATCGCTTGATGAATCTTTTCTATGTACGAAGATTGCTCTTCCAAAAATAATTTCACTAACATTTCCAAAATTTCACTTTCACCGCCTAATCGCGCTAAAGCTGCATCCCAATTGCATAAATCTGAATAATCAACTTCGGTTTTTTCGTGTGCAGTTTCAGGAAAAAAACGACTAATTTCAGATAATAAATTCGGCACATTAATCGGCTTGGGGATATACGCATCCATGCCCGCATTCAGGGCGCGTTCTTTATCCTCTTTCATGGCGTTAGCGGTCATGGCAATAATCGGAATTCGCCCGCCTATACTTTCCTCCACCTCTCTAATTTTGCTGGCAGCTTCCAAGCCATTCATTTCCGGCATTTGAAAATCCATTAAAATCAAATCAAACGCTTTGCTTTCAAATAGCGCGACGGCTTCCACGCCATTATTGGCAATTTCTATCTGATGTCCTTGTTTTTCTAATAGTTTTTTTGCCAACTTTTGATTAATTAAATTATCTTCTGCGAGCAAAATATTAAGTTTTAATTGTTTTTTAGTTGCTGAACTTGTCATAGTGGAATTAAGCGGTGATGCAGTTTGATTTGAATCATTATTTTCCTCAGTAGCCGCTAAGTCATTTGAAGATATCGTGTGTGTCATATAGTCAAACCAACAGGTGAAAAAAAACGTTGTGCCTTGATTAACCGTGCTTTCCAGCCATATTTGGCCATTCATCAGCTCGATAAATTGTTTTGAGATGGACAACCCCAAGCCTGTGCCACCAAAGCGGCGTGTCACAGAGGTATCCGCTTGCGAAAATGCGTCAAAAATACTGGCGCGTTTGTCTTCAGGAATACCGATGCCAGTGTCAGAAATGCTGAATAATAAACAGCATTTATCGGTCGTTTTTTCTTGTAACGACACTTTAATTTGAATACTGCCATGCAAAGTGAATTTAATCGCATTGCCAACTAAATTAACAATCACCTGCCTTAATCGTCCTGGATCGCCAATTAATTGCAGATTAGCGTTTTTATTCATGCAATTATCAATGGCTAAACTAACATTTTTTTGCGTCGCTTTGGGAGTTAACATTGCCAGAGTTTTATTCAACAATTGATTAATATCAAATTCAATATGCTCTAACACTAAACGTCCGGCTTCAATTTTAGAAAAATCTAAAATATCATTCACAATATCTAATAAAGCATAAGAAGAATCTTTCACAATTTCAATATATTCACGCTGTTCGTCTGTTAATTCTGTCTCTAAGGTTAATTCCGTCATGCCAATAATGCCATTCATAGGTGTGCGAATTTCATGGCTCATATTCGCTAAAAAGTCACTTTTCGCTTGATTGGCTTGTTGCGCATTAATAATTGCTTGATTAATTATTTTCTCATCAGCTTTGCGTTTACTTATATCGCTAAATACAGCAACTGTACCAATCGTTTTATTTTTCTCTAATAGCGGCACAGCAATAATAGAAATCGGTAAAATACGTCCATCTTTGTGGGTGAAAAACTCCGTTTCAGAGCTGAATATTTTATTATTTTGAATTATGTTATGCGATAAACAGTTTTCTTTTTTAATCGGCAACCCATTTTCATCTTGAAAATGAATGATTTCATGAATATCTTTCTTGAGTAATTCTTGTTCACTCCAGCCTAAAATATGCTCGGCCTCTCTATTCCAAAACGTACACAATCCTTTTTTATTTAACGCATAAAGCCCTTGTGCCATTGCGCCGGTAACTTGTTTTAAAAAGTGTTGCCCGTCTAACAATTGTTTTTCTAATTCTTTTTGGCGCGTAATATCGGTGCGAATTGAAATATATTGCGTGGATTTTCCTTGTTTATTTAAAAAGGGCACAATTGTGCCGTTCACCCAATAAAAACCACCATCTTTCTTTTTGTTTTTCAATTCGCCATGCCAGACTTTTCCTTCCGAGAGTGTGCGCCACATATCATTGTAGATTGCAGGCGCGTGATAGCCAGATTTTAAAATTCGATGATTTTTCCCTAATAATTCCTCTGCTGTATAACCACTAATGTCACAGAATTTTTTATTCACATAAGTGATATTACCTTTTGTATCTGCCGCACTCACAATCGCATGTTCATTTAAGGCAATTTGTTGTTTCTCTGTATCAATTAATAACTTTTCTAAGAGAGTTGATTTTTTGCGTAATGAGGCTAATAAATACAGCACATAAATAACGCTTAAAATGGCAATCGCAAATAAAATACTTTGAATAGTCGATTTTTTTTGATGTCTGTTGTCAAAATAATAAGTGATATATTTTTCTAAACTATCAACTATTGTTATTTGTTTTTTGTTAATAATATGTGCAGAGGCAGAGTCTATTTTTTCTTGATAAGAAAGAATTGTTTTTGTTTCTTGAAAAAGAAAGGTTAATTGTTGTTGGTTATTATTTTCACTGCTAAAAATAGACTGTTGATTTTCAATGATTGGTATAATGATTGCGGGCTCTAAAAAATGTTGAAAAACGCTTTTTTCCAGTTGATAAACATAGTTTTTAATAGCTAAATCATTATTATTTTCTTTGATAATTTCCGCCGTATTTCTGTCAAATTGAACTCGCTGTTTTTTTAATTCTGCGTACGTTTTTTTGAGTTTTTCAATCGCTTGGCGTTTCTGATAAATTTCTGAATACAATGCCGCTAATTGCAAATTCATTTCTTGATTATATAAAGGTTTTTCTGTGCTGATATTGCTGCTTAGTTTTTGATATTCGGCATTGAGTTGCTGCAAATAATGAGTAATTTCTGTTTCGTTATTCAAACCAAATTGCATTTTTAATACAGCTTGGTTAAGTTGCAAATTAAGCAGTCTTATTTGCTTTGTGCTAACAAGCAGATTATTTTCAAAATATTGTTTTTGCCGATCGCTGTCAGAAAAAAAAGCAACTGATAGCAACATAATCAGCAGAAAGCTTGCAAAAACGTATTTCAATAAAAAATCGAGGTTCATCTGGCAGTCGCCTCGTTAAATGCAAGCGTAAAAAGACATAAATGTCATCGTTCAGTTTTCCTGGTCTTTACTTGTGAAAAATGGCGGATATAAAAGGTTGCTGGAAATAATCAGGCGAGCTAATTTTCACAAAACTTTTGCCGAATGCCTAAAACAGTATCCCAATCTTTGAAAAAAGCTTCTACACAGGCGGGGTCAAAATGTTTGCCGCTGTTTTCTTTAAGAAAATTGACGGCATCTTCCATGTTCCATGCGGCTTTATATGGTCTGGCGGAGGTTAAAGCATCAAACACATCTGCCACTGCAATAATGCGCCCGTAAATGGGAATATCTTCACCTTTCAAACCGCAGGGATAGCCGCTGCCGTCGTATTTTTCATGGTGAGACAAGGCAATTTCTGCCGCTATTTGCATTAATTTGGAAGCACTGCCGTTTAAAATTTCATAGCCAATTTTGGGGTGTTCTTTCATAAAGAAAAATTCAGTGGGGGTGAGTTTTCCAGGTTTGAGCAAAATGGCATCAGGAATTCCCACTTTGCCGATGTCGTGCATGGGGGCGGCTTCTAAGATAAGTTCTTGTTCTTCCATAGAAAAACCAAGTTGCGCGGCAATGTGTTTGGAATACCACGACATTCTTTTGATATGCGAGCCGGTTTCAGGGTCACGATATTCTGCGGCTTTGGACAAACGATGAATTAACTCATCTTCGCGGTCTTTAATTTCTTTTACGGCTTTGCGCACTTCTTCGGCAAGCCAATCGGCTTTATTCGCTAGTTTTCGTTGCGTGTCGTATAACGCCAGCATGTTCCTCACGCGAATCGTAAATTCGGTTTTATCAATGGGTTTGTTTAAAAAATCACTCGCGCCTGCTTCCAAAGCTTGATAACGCACGTCCATGTGGTCATTTGCTGTGACCATTAGAACGGGAATGCCTAGCGTGTTAGGGTAATTTTTCAGTTGTTTGATAAACTCGATTCCGTTCATATCTGGCATCATATAATCCACAATAATCAATTGATATGGATTTTTGCTGCACCAGTCCAAAGCCTCAATAGGATTTAAAAAACATATAGAATCATACCCTTCAAGTCGTTTAACTAAATGCCAAAGTAGGGTGAGATTGATTTGTACATCGTCAATAAGCACTATTGTTTTCATCTTTGAATAAATCTTTAAAGTGAATTTTATATTAATTATAGGGTTTTTAGCCTACTTAAGCAGCCACAGATTTTTTTTGTTTTTTAATTCACGGGAAAAGTCCAGTCAGCGCGGTGAATTAATCCGCTATAATCAAGCTGATTTTTATCATAGCCAATATTCATTAACTCTATAGCGATTCGATACTAATAAGCCATGCAAAACTCTAATTTAAACACCATTTATCGCAAGGACTATCAAGTTCCTTCTTATCTCATTCACAGCGTTGAATTGAAATTTACGCTTGATGCCGAACAAACCCGTGTTAGCTCACGCTTAACTATGCAGCGCAATCCTGCAAGTACCGATAGTGATACTAATTTAACGTTGTCGGGTGAGAATTTAACGTTGGTGGGAATTAGCTTAGACGGGATAGCAATCAGTGAAAGTGCTTATCAACAAAGCCCTGATGCCTTGATTTTCCGTATGTTACCACAGGATAAAATATTTGTAATAACCATTGAAAACATCATCAATCCAGCGGCTAACACCGCATTGGAAGGTTTATATTTGTCGAATGGAATGTTTTGCACGCAATGTGAAGCGCAAGGTTTTCGCAAAATTACTTACTTTTTAGACCGCCCTGATGTGATGAGCAAATTCACCACCACGATTGTTGGCGATAAAACCTTGTATCCTAAGTTGTTGTCTAATGGCAATAAAGTGGCGTTTGGGGAGTTGGAAAACAATCAACATTGGGTAACATGGGAAGACCCGTTTAATAAACCGTGTTATTTGTTCGCGCTGGTGGCAGGTCAATTGGAAGTTGTGGAAGATACATTCATCACCATGAGCGGACGTGAGATTGCTTTGGAAATTTTTGTCGAAAGCCATGATGTGGATAAATGCGACCACGCCATGCAATCGCTAAAACGCGCCATGCAGTGGGATGAGCAAGTGTATGGGCGCGAATACGATTTAGATTTATACATGATTGTCGCGGTTGGGCATTTCAATATGGGTGCAATGGAAAATAAAGGCTTGAACGTGTTTAACACCAAGTTTGTGTTAGCGCGTCCTGATACCGCAACGGATGTGGATTACGAAGGAATTGAAGGCGTGATTGCGCATG
Organism: uncultured Methylomonas sp.; assembly: GCA_936941155.1. Lineage (GTDB taxonomy): Bacteria > Pseudomonadota > Gammaproteobacteria > Methylococcales > Methylomonadaceae > CAIQWF01. The sequence continues at coordinate 29,697 of CAKZJE010000031.1, forward strand.
AATATTTCCACAATTGGTCTGGCAATCGCGTCACTTGTCGAGATTGGTTTCAATTGAGTTTGAAAGAAGGTTTTACGGTTTTTAGAGATCAAGAATTTACCGCCGATCAAACTTCGCACGGGGTAAAACGGATTGAAGATGTGAATTTGCTACGCACTCGCCAATTTGCTGAAGACGCAGGGCCGCTGGCGCATCCAATTCGCCCTGATGCTTATATTGAAATCAACAATTTTTATACCTTAACGGTGTATGAAAAAGGCGCGGAAGTGGTGCGAATGCTGCGGACTTTAGTAGGCACGGCGGGTTTTCGCAAAGGCTGTGATTTATATTTTGATCGTCACGATGGACAAGCGGTCACTTGTGATGATTTTGTCAAAGCCATGGAAGATGCTAATGACGTTGACTTAGGACAATTTCGCCGTTGGTATGAACAAGCCGGTACGCCGGTGATTAAGGTTGCGCAAACTTATAATTCTGCGGAACAAACGCTGACTTTAACGCTAAATCAAAGCTGTGCGCCAACGCCCGGACAAACGGAAAAACCGCCGCTACATATTCCAGTCAAAATGGGATTGTTAAATGCTGATGGCACAGCAGCGGGTATAGACCTTCCAGGTTTTAAAAACCTGGAAGGTCTGAAAGAAATTGTTTTAGATTTGACTCAAGCACAGCAAAGTTTTGTGTTTGAAAATTTGCCGCAACAACCGATTGTTTCTTTACTGCGCGGTTTTTCTGCCCCTGTGAAAGTAGAAATGGAACAAAGCTTGGAAGAATTGGCGTTTTTACTCAGCTATGACACAGATTCTTTTAATCGCTGGGAAGCGGGACAAAAACTAGCCACCACCATTATTTTCGCCTTGATTGACGACATCCAAAATCAACGCCCATTAGTATTAAATCCCATGTTAGTGACTGCGTTTGAAAAAGTTTTGCAGCAAGAATGGGACGATTTGGCGTATTTATCATTGCTATTAACACTGCCTAGTGAAATTTATTTAGCCGAGCAAATGGCAGTGGTGGATGTGGTTGCGATTCATCAAGCGCGTGAGTTTGTAAAACATGGCTTAGTGCAACAACTGCAAGCGCAATTTCAGGCTTTTTATCAACGTTATCATCGTGATGAATCTTGCTTGTTTGATGCAGGCGCAATCGGACGCAGACGGGTGAAAAATGTTTGTTTGAGCTATTTAATGTGTTTGGAAAATGCAGAAATTCAACAATTAAGTCTGGCGCAATTTCAATCTGCAAAAAATATGACCGACCAAATGGCGGCTTTGACGGCAATCGTCAATAGTTATCACCCTGAAAAATCAGCGTGTTTAGAGGCGTTTTATCAACAATGGCAAAACGAAGCCTTGGTGGTGGATAAATGGTTTACTCTGCAAGCCAGCTCGTTTATGCCAAACACTTTTGCAACCGTGCAAAGTTTAATGGCGCATCCTGCATTTGATATGAAAACACCCAATCGGGTGCGCTCAGTGATTGGCGCATTCAGTCAAAGTAATCCCGTGCATTATCATGCAGCGAATGGCGAAGGTTATCAATTTCTAGCTGACCAAGTGATTGCTTTAAATAGTTTAAATCCGCAAGTGGCATCGCGAATGATTAATGCTTTAACTTCATGGCGACGTTTTGACGAACAGCGGCAAGCATTGATGAAAGCGCAATTGCAACGGATTATGCAAACGCCGGACATTTCACCGGATGTGTATGAAATTGCGAGTAAAAGTTTGAATTAATTCAGAAAAATACAAGAGTCATGCGATAAAAACCTGTTAAGTTTTAAAAAAACCGACAGGTTTAGCTAGAAACTTCTAAGCCAGTATTTTGCTTTTTAACGAGGTCAGTATGGTTTACATCATTGCCAAGTTTCTAATTACAGCAGGATTAATTATATTGATTTCTGAGGTTTCAAAACGTAGCACTGCATTGGCAGCCTTGTTAGCATCGTTGCCGTTGACATCCATACTGGCAATGTTGTGGCTGTATATTGATACAAAAGATGTGCAAAAAGTGGCAACATTAGCGCATAGCATTTTTTGGCTAGTGATGCCGTCGCTGATTTTTTTTATTGCGTTTCCGCTGTTGCTCAAAAAAGGCGTGGCGTTTTATCTGAGTTTGGGGATTGCAGCCGTGCTGACTGCCGGCTGTTATTTTGTCATGCTGCTGATTTTGGGGAGGTATGGAATTAAACTGTAAGGGCGAAAGGTCGCCCTTACAACGGGGTTAGCCGATTTTATTGTTGTACTGGGTGAATTTTGATTTCTACACGACGATTTTGTGAGCGACCTTGCTCGTTGTCGTTAGAAGCAACAGGATTACTGTTTCCAAAACCAACTGATTGAATACGTTGTGCCGCAACACCTTTGCTCACTAAATAGCTTGCAACACTGTCAGCACGTTTTTTAGACAATGCCAAATTTGCATCCGCGCTGCCCACTGAATCTGTGTAGCCTGCCACAGTAATCGTTGTGTTTGGTGATTTTGTTAAAACAGCTGCAACAGATGTTAAAGGAGCATAAGCTGCTGGTGACACATCAGAAGAAGCCGTTGCAAAAGTTACATTGCCTGGCATCACAATATTTAAATCTTCGCCTTGGCGTTGCACTTGCACATCAGTGCCTTGCAAGCTCTCTTTCAATGCTTGCTCTTGCGCATCCATGTAATAACCTACTCCAGCACCTAGCACTGTGCCTGCTGCCGCGCCAATTAACGCCGCTTTTCCTTTGTTTTTGCCGCCTGCTAACGCGCCAATACCAGCACCTGTTGCTGCGCCAACTGCCGCGCCGATTGCAGAGTTTGACATTTGTGTCGCGCCTGTTTGAGGATTAGTTGCGCAAGCAGTCAGAGCCAATGATGTAAATGATGCGATGATGATTTTTTTCATGGTAGATTCCTAAAAAGAAGAAGGTTAAGTTTCAGAAATTAAATTATAGCGGATTAGTCAAAATTGCGATTTAGAAAATTATGAACGAAACCCGCAAATTTGTTCAGTTTTTGTCTTTAACATAAATTTTACGCACTGCACACAAAAGTAAATCTGAGATTAAAATATCTTACCTTTATCATTATTGTGCGAGAAAAAAGGGTGGAAACTGAATTTTTCATGGTTATAATCCTTTCTTTTGTTCTCTGAATCAAACTTAGAAAAAAACGCTCCGAATCATCATCCTGTTAATCTTTGTGCCTAAAAATCCTGATTCAGACAGTCCACCCTCACAATCATTGTGCGAGGGTAGGTGTTTTTAAGATGCGATTAACTTTTCATATTCTGTATGCGAGCCAAAACCAAACTAAACCTTCTGCTCTGTCTTTGGCTAATGCCCGATAATTTAAGCCAACTCGCACCGACCAAAAAATGCCTATTTTCTTCAAATGCAAAGACGGATGACGCGGATTGATTTGCAAGAGTTCAAAGTTTTTATCGGCTAAGTTTTGGATGTGTTCAGGCAGTTGGCGATAGTGAAACCAAAAATCTGCGGAGCAAAATAGTTCACAGCGGCTGCACACGACCTGCGTTAAAGTGGTCATCAACTTGTTGGGCAATTTTGTCTAAGCGACCCGCCAAAATATCGGCTTCGATTTTTTTATCCCATTGTTCTGCCATAAACTCTTCAAACCATTGGGAGAATTGAAAAAGTTTATCGGCGGGTAAATTAATCACAACGGCTTCAAGTTCTTCAATGTCAGTCATTTTTGACTCCTTAGCGTTTTTAAAGGTGCTTTTTGTTGTCTGAATCAGGATTCACAGGATTTTAGGATAAACAGGATAAAACAAACGCCCCGTGTCATCATCCTGTTCATCTTTGTGCTAAGAAAATCCTGTTCAAAACTTTGTCTGCCCTCAACTTTCATGGTGTGAGGGTGAGTATTTTTGTAGATGTGAGTTAAGGAGTACGGTCAATCTCATTATGACAAGCAACACGGCGTAACGTGGCACACCCTCTTTTGATTTCCATTGACACTTTATAATTTCCCGTGACATGAATGGTATAAATGTCAGGGTTAGAGTAGCCTTTAAGTTTCTCGAACCGCAATCCGCTTGGCGGTGGATTAGCATCGAGTAGTTTTTTCAGTTTTTCACGACAAAGCTGTTTAAACTCAGGAGCGAGTTTTTTAAAATCTTTTTCAAAACGGGCGGATGTAGTAATTTGCGTAATCACCACGCCACCTGAACCCACCTGTGTCATAAGCTATCCAAATAATCACTAAAACTCTCGGTATTGGTAAACGTTGTTCCTTCAGCGTGCAATACACTTACATCAGCATCGTGCTCCAATACAAATTGACGGATTGCTTCTATTTTTTGATATAACTTTCGCATAAGAAATCCATTGATGCTAAGAATGGGCTTGTGAAAAAAAGGTATGTCTTTAGACTGTATTTGCCGAATCTTTTGATACATCTCTTTTTCTGTTGTTTGTAACTGTAACATTCTTTCATCTAGCTCATCATCAGAATCGATTTCAGTCTCTACAGGGGTTTTTCGTATTTCTTTATAAAGTAAGTTTGTTTCTATAGATGAGCTTAACAAGTTTAAAAAAATTGCAACTCCTCCTAACAGGACATTAGCATGAAATTGATAGCTTTCTGTGGAAGCTTCAAGCCCTTGCAGCATCTGTTGTAAGTGATTGGTTTGATTAATAATTGAAATATTCATTTTTAACAGCCTGTTGCAAAAAATAAAAAAGCAGAAAAAAGTATAGCTTTAAAAAGTTATAAAAGTACATAGAACTTCCCCTCACAATTATTATGCGAGAGCAGGTGTTTTGTAGGATAAAACAAACGCCCCGTGTCATCATCCTGTTCATCTTTGTGCCTGAAAATCCTGTTCAAAACTTTGCCCACCTCACAATCATTGTGCGATGGCAAGGGAGCGATTAAAAAAAGTCAATCTTAATAACAACTGGAAAATCAGGCATCAATACGCTGCTTTCTAATTCGTGTTCCGCATTAAAAAACGACATTTTGCCTTGACTGTTACACAACCAAACCTCCTGCGCTCCTTTAGCAAAATAGAGCTGCTTTTTTTGCATCATTTCTGCTTTCGTATTTGAGGGGGAAATGACTTCAATCAAAATTTCAGGGGCTTCCAAATACGGATTTCGTGATTTGTTACGTTTGAAAAAATCAACAGTTGCCCATGCGACATCAGCGACCTTAACGCCTTTAGTGGTTTGTACACTGCATTCTGGAAAAGCCCAGCCTTTTTGACCTAATTTATTCAGCCAGCCAATGAGTAAGCCTTGATAAATGCTGTGTGTATTGCTCGCTGGACTCATTTCTATTTTTCCCCATTCATTCGTTTCAAATTTAAACGGCAAATCGTTAAAAGCCGGATTATTACAAATCTGTTGCCAATTCATGTTTGCGACCTCGTAAGAGAATAAATGTAACGAATTAAATTATAGGGCATTTTTGTCTGAATCAGAATTCCCAGAATTTTAGAATTTAACAGAATAATTCTGAAAATTTTTAAATTCGGAAAATTCTGATTCAGACAGCCCACCCTCAACGTTCATTGTGCGAGGGTGGTTTTTTTGTAGGTTGGGGTGAGGAACGAACCCCAACATTTGCGGGTATTTGTGGGTTTTTGTTGGGGTTCGCAAGCTTACCCCAACCTACGCGCTAATTTCGCCTTTATGCACCGTACCGCTTTCAGGAAAACGACTCAATAACGTTGTCAAAGCAGCTACCCATTCGGTTGTAAACCGCTTTGCAGCCTGCGGTTTATCTAATGCAATAAAGTAGCCAATTTCTTCCAATTCAGCATCCGCTTGTGGCATCATCTTAACCCGATATTCTTCCATTGCCAGCTCCAAGCCGTTGTTCAATACGTTGATTTAAGCCATTAACATAATCATCATCAATAATTATCCCCAAACCCGCTTCCGCTTGCTCAATGCCGATTTGTATTTTTTTCTCTAACTCCTGATTAATTAACGACTGATGCTTAGTCTTTAAAAACTCCACAAAATCCAAAACTTCCAAAGCCAGCATTTCTGGGAAGCTTTGCATATCGTGATAAACCTGTTCTACGGCATTCATGTTTAACTCCTTAAGAATATTCTTATTGTGTGCGGGAAGTATTTTGTTGTCTGATTCAGAATTCACACGATTTCAGGACAAGCAGGATAAAACAAACGCCCCGTGTCATCATCCTGTTCATCTTTGTGCCTGAAAATCCTGTTCAAAACATTGCCCACCCTCACAATCATTGTGCGAGGGTGGTGTTTTTTCGGCGGGGACTATTTAAACAAATCGGCGTGAGTTCCCATTCGTTCAAAAATAACTTTGTCAGCCTCAAAACGGTAAATCAGCAACCAATCCGGTTCAATATGACAGTCACGGCGATTTGCAAAATTTCCCACCAACGGATGGTCGCAATAACGCGGCTCTAAAACTTCACCCGCCATCAGTTTTAAAGCCACCGTTTTAAACTTGCCGATGTCCTTACCGCGTTTCTGCATTCGTTTTAAATCCTTTTCAAAACGATTTAAATAAACAGGCGCGTACATCAAATGCCCAATTTGCTAAAAAAATCATCCGCATCTTTGCATTCAATTAAATCAACGCCTTGTTCAGAATCTTTAAAAGCTTGCAAAGTTTCGTCATTCGGTTGGTTAAATGAAAAAGGCAAATTTTGCCGCAAAACACAGGCTTCAAAAAATAAATCAATGGCTTGTTCGCGGCTTAGTCCCAGACGCTTAAAAACCACATCTGCTTTTTTGGCTAAGTCAGTTTGAATATGTGCCTTTGCAGGACTTGTGATAACAACGCTATTCATCAGAAAGCACCTCATTATTTATAAATTGTTTGTGTCTTTTTTTGTCTGAATCAGACAGACACGCAATAGAATAAACAGGATAAAACAAACGCGCCGTGTCATCATCCTGCTCATCTTTTAATCCTGAAAATCCTGTTCAAAACTTTGCCCACCCGCAACTTTCATTGTGCGAGGGTGGTGTTTTTGGGATGGTGTGGTTTTACTTACCAAAACGTCTCAACAATCCCTTTATATAAATGAAAATTCTCATCCACAGACAACATGATGGCATTTTCCTCATAAGCCGTTGCCAATAATAATCGGTCAAACGGGTCTCGGTGTTCCTCGAATAACGGGATTCTTTGATAGCTGAATAAGTGTTGATTTTTGATAGGCAGATAAGTGAAATTATCGGCGATTGCTTGATGATAGACTTCGTTTAAATCAGCAGTAAATTCAGGCAGTTTACCGATTTTTTGCTTGATGGCAATCTCAAACAAGCTGACTTGGCTAAAAAATACCGTGTTTGACAAGTCCTGAATTTTATCCATGACTTTAGCAGGAATTTTAGGGTCATCGTTCTGAAACCAAATTAGGCAATGGGTGTCCAGAATGAAATTCTTAGCTGTCATTTACATGTAATCCCTTAAATCATCCAGCGGTTCATTGAAATTGTCTGGAAGGGTGACTTTGCCTTTTAAGCCGCCGGGCATCCGCTTTTTCTGTTCACCGCTTTTAAGGTTTTCGGTCAGAAAAGTAATCATCACCGCCGTTTTTGCTGTGACTGGAGCTTCCTCTTTTAGAAAGATTTGCCCTTGTTCGTAGTAGCCTTCAATGGTTGTGAACATGATTTAAATCTCCGTAGGTGATAGTGAACTGTTTGGGTGGTATTTGTTGTTGTCTCAATCATGATTTACAAGATTTTAGGATAAACAGGATAAAACAAACGCGCCGCATCATCATCCTGTTCATCTTTTAATCCTGAAAATCCTGATTCAGACACTTTCATTGTGCGAGGGTGGGTGTTTTTTCGGGGGATGGCGTGGGTTTTGGGCGGGTAAAAACGGTAAGATAGAAGATGAGCAATTTACTTGGTCTATTGGGGCTTAAAAATTTCTTGGCGTTTAGCATCATCTATCTGTTTACAATAGTTTTTCATAGCACTAAATTGATTAAAACGATTTAGTTGATTATTAGTAGCACTCATTATATTACCAAGCCCAGCCATGCTGTAATCCCTATTTATCTTTGCTTCTTCTTCTCGAATTTTGTTTGATACATTTTGGTTGCTTGAGAAATTCGATATATATTTTTGAAATACGTTTATAGCTTCCTTACACAATGTTGGATGTTCCTGAAGCGATGTCACATAGCTATCTAAAGCTTCAGATATTTTAGATTCATAAAACTGGAACTGGTCATGCCAATTTGTTTCAGATGATTGAACACCACTTTGCAATTCGTACAGATAATGCTGCCCTGCGTTATTGTAGGCTTGAATTAAATTATTAAAGTTTTTTTCTGATTTTGTTCCAGCTAATACGGTTGTAAAAGGTATCAACAATATTAACAAAATATAAATAATCTTCATGTTACTCTCCTAAAGTTCGTATTATTTGCATATTTGACCTTCCTTTATTATACCGTCACATAGACAAGGAACGCCGATTTCTTTAGGCTCAACAGTTGCTTTGCAAAGATGCTCTCCACTTGAGTTACAGCAAAAATCCCCCGTTTCCTTTGGTTTATCTATGACAGGTATCGGTGGATAATCAACAGGTTCTGCTGGCGGATATTGATGTTTTGGCTTGTCTTCTACTTGTGATTCTGTTGGTGCATAGGGTTCAATTAAAGTTTCAGGTGGCTTTTTTTCATCAGATTCATCTGCTTTTTTTGGAGGGTCAGAAGGAGGCATGACTACAATAATAGGGGATGGTGTTGTTTCTGGTTTTTTAGGTTCTTTAGTCAAATAATAAATAAGAACGCTTGATATAACAGTGCCAATAATTCCAAAGAGCCATGATTTAACGTCAAAACTTTTATTGTTGTTTTGGTTGTTATTTTGATTATTAGAATTATCAGCACTCATTTCATTTGTTCCTAAAAATATAAAAAAGCATTATAGCCCTGCGGAATATTGTCTTGCCATCATATCAAACATACCCACTCTCCATCACCGGCAACACCCAATAATGAATCCCCGCATTCGCAAACTCCGCCTTTAACTTCGCCAACAACAACGGCAAATCGCTCTCAGGAATATACATCTGAAAGCGGATTTTCTTCTGCCTGCCCGTCACCTGCTCCGCCAACGACAACCCCTCATTGCGATGATCGTGCGAAAACACCGGCATACTGCTAAACCCATGCTCCGATTCAAACGTCAACAAACAATCCACAATCGGCTCCTCCAACTCCGGCGACACATTCAACGTCACCAAAAACTCTTTCGCACTCATACCAGCTCCTTACGCGGTTGCCCGACCAGCTTGTACAAAATCGGCAACAAAATCAGGGTTAAAAACGTGGACGACACCAAGCCGCCAATCACCACAATTGCCAGCGGGCGTTGAATTTCAGAACCTGGGCCTGTGGCAATCAACATCGGAATCAAGCCAAACGCGGCAATGCTGGCAGTCATCAACACCGGACGCAACCGCCGCGCTGAACCAATCACCACCAACTTGGTCAAATCCATGCCCATCGCATAAAGCTGATTGAAATACGTCACCATCACCACGCCGTTCAGCACCGCAATTCCCAGCAACGCAATAAAACCCACCGAAGCGGGAACGGATAAATATTCACCCGACAGCCACAACGCAAACACCCCGCCAATCATCGCCAGCGGCACGTTGGATAACACTAAACTCGCTTGTCGCACTGAACCGAAAGTCGAAAATAGCAGCAAGAAAATCAAGCCTAACGAAATCGGCACAACTAAACTCAAGCGAGCCGCAGCGCGTTGTTGGTTTTCAAATTGTCCGCCGAATTGCAACGTGTATCCGGTGGGGAATTTCACTTTTTCAGCGACTAATTTTTTCGCTTCCTCCACAAAACCGACTAAATCCCGCCCTTCGACATTGGAACGAATCACCACAAACCGCTGTCCGCGTTCCCGTACAATCGAAACTACGCCTTCCACATGCTCAATTTTCGCAATCGCGGTAATCGGAATATGCCCACCATTTGGCAAAGTGATTTGCAGATTGGCAAAATTTGCCGTGTTGCTATCACCACGCAAAATTAACGGCGTGCGTTTAATCCCTTCCTGCACAATGCCAAGTTTCAAGCCTTCAATTTGCGAGCGCAGAATTTGCTCGATGCTGTCACTGTCCAAACCATAACGCCCAGCGGCGGCGCGGTCTATGGTCAATTGTAAAAACTGCATTCCGTCATTTTGGCTGGCAAACACATCACTCGAACCTTTGATGCTTTTTAATACCGCTGCGATTTCTTGCGCTTTTTGATTTAACACATCCAAATCACTGCCAAACAATTTCACCGCCACATCACCGCGCGTTCCAGTCAACATTTCAGAAACCCGCATTTCAATTGGTTGCGTAAATCCAAAGGCAATGCCGGGGGTGTGACTCATCACATGGCGGATTTCCTCAATCAACAATTCTTTGGTGGCAACTGCTTTGCGCCATTGTTCTTTCGGTTTGAAAATCAAAAACGTGTCGGTATCGTTCAAACTCATCGGGTCTAAACCCAACTCATCCGTGCCCATTCGGGAAACAACGTGGTCAATTTCAGGAATATTTTTCAGCAGATTTTTCTGTACCTGAATATCCAAATCCACCGATTGTTGCAACGTAATAGAGGGCAATTTTTGCAACTGCACAATCACATCGCCTTCATCCATTGTTGGCATAAAGGTGCTGCCGATTTGTGTAAATGCCAAAATCGTTGCCGCAAATAACACGCCAGTCGCCACAAACACTTTTTTGCTATTGGCTAAACACCAGACCAACAGTGGTTGATACAGTTTTTGCAAAGTGCGCGGCAGCCAAGGTTCTTCATGCGAGACTTCTTTTAATAGGTAAGAGGCGAGAACCGGAATCACCGATAACGACAAAATCAACGAACCGCCTAATGCAAATACGATGGTCAACGCGACTGGCATAAACATTTTGCCTTCCAAACCTTGCAAGGTCATTAGCGGCAAAAACACGATGATGATGATTAAAATCCCTGACGTAACAGGCACAGAAACTTCGCGCGTGGCGCGGTAAATTAAATGCAAACGCGGCAAACGGTCGGCTTTTTCCTTGTGCGCAAGATGGGTGATGATGTTTTCCACCACCACTACTGCGCCATCTACCAACATGCCGATGGCAATCGCCAAACCGCCGAGACTCATTAAATTGGCTGACATACCAAAATAGTTCATCAGAATAAAAGTAATCAGTGCAGCTAAAGGCAACGCTAATGCGACAGTCAATGCAGCGCGTAAGTTCCCTAAAAATGCAATCAGCAAAACGACAACTAATACAATCGCTTCCATTAAGGCATGAGTGACGGTACTCACTGCTTTGCCAACCAACACGCCGCGATTGTAGAAAATATGCGCAGTCACGCCTTTCGGAAAACCCGCGCTAATTTCATTCAACTTGGCTTCAATATCAACCACCGTTTGCCGTGCGTTTGCACCGCGTAAACTCAGCACTAAACCCGTCACTGCTTCGCCTTTGCCGTCTTTACTGACCGCACCGTAACGGGTTAAACCGCCTAACGACACATTTGCCACATCACCAACAGTAATCGGTGTGCCGCTGGATTGGTCAACGACAATCGCTTTGACATCTTCTAACGTCTTAATTCGACCTTCCACCCGCACGATTAAGGCTTCTTCGCCTTCGGTTAAACGCCCTGCACCATCATTTTTATTGTTCAGTTCTAAGGCCTGAATCAACTTGTCTACGCCGATATTCCGTGCAGCCATTTTTGTGTTGTCAGGACTGACCACAAAACTTTTCACCAAGCCGCCGAGCGAATTCACATCCGCCACACCTGGCACGGTGCGCAATGCTGGACGAATTACCCAGTCCAATAAATCACGTTTTTCCATTAACGTGAGCGTGTCAGATTCAATCGAAAACATGAACATTTCACCCAGCGGCGTGGTCATCGGTGCAACCCCGCCTTCCACTCCCGCAGGCAGGTTTCCCCACACGCCCGTTAAACGTTCCGCGACCTGTTGCCGCGCCCAAAAAATATCCGTGCCTTCTTCAAAATCTACCGTAATATCGGTGAGCGCGTATTTAGCGGTGGAGCGCAGCATGGTTTGATGCGGAATGCCCAACAATTCGACTTCAATTGGCGCGGTAATTCGTGACTCGACTTCTTCAGGGGTCATGCCCGCTGATTTAACGATAATTTTTACTTGCGTCGGTGAAACTTCGGGAAACGCATCAATCGGAATATGATTAAAGGCGTTATAACCACCACCGATTAATAAAACGATAAACAACATCGTCAAAATACGTTGGGTTAAAGCAAAGCGAATTAAATTAGCCATATCATCACTCCCAAAGTTGATTTAGGAGTGCAAGCTCTGCTTGCAAGTGGCAAGCAAAGCTTGCACTCCAGATTTTTATTAGCCATTATTCACTGCCTCCCAAACCCAGCCAGTTGGCTTTTAACGCCACCGCGCCTTTCACGGCAATTTGCTCTGAACCTTTTAACGCGCCGTTAATCATCGAAGTTGCGGCTTGTTTGCCAATCACATTCACGGGAATAACGGCAAAACCTTTCGCATTGCGCACAAATAAAAACGCCTTGCCTTCGTTTTGTGCAATCGCGGCATTTGGCACTTCAAACGCCGTGTTAGTATTGCCTTGAATCACCGAAATATTCACACTTTGTCCGGCTCGCAACGATTCTTGGTTCGACACAATGACCGCGCGAGCCATCACCGATTGATTGGTCAGATTGACGCTTTTGCCTAATAGGGTAATTTTCGCAGTCGCAGGACTGTTGGTAATGGCAACCGTATCGCCAATTTTTACATTGCTGATTTGCTCTTGTGGAATGGCAATTTCTAACCAAAGTTGCTCTAAATTCGCCAACCGATATAAAGGAGCAAGCGCATTAAGACGCTCTCCGGCTGTCGCCATGCGTTCTAAAATCACCCCACTAATTGGAGCAGTTAGTGTGGTTTGACTATTTAATTGCCGAGTTTGCGCTAAACGTTGAATCGCAGTTTCTGACATACCAGCAATTTTCAGCATTTGTTGAATATTATTTAACTCAGATTCGCGGTCTTGATAAAAGCTGTGGGTTTCTTGCCAGCGTTTTTGCGGAATAATGCCTTCATTGAATAACTTTTTATCGCGCTGAAAATTATTAAAGGCGAGATTTTTTTCTAAACTGATTTGTAAATAACGGTGTTGTAATTCGACTAAATCAGGACTGTTTAGGGTTGCTAAAACTTGACCTTTTTTCACCGTATCGCCAACGGTGACATTTAAGCGACTGATTAACGCGGCTTGCGGCGCACTGACGATGGTTTCGTGCTCCGGTGGAATGACTACTTTTGCCGGAGCATTTAATAATGGAATGTTCGCAACCGATTTTAATGTGCCGATTTCTACACCTAAATTGCTGATTTGCTCATTAGTTAAAACAATTTGATTAGTTGCGGCGTTGAGATTGAAGCTAAAAACAAACAGGCAAGTTAGGACTGCCAGTCCTTTAAAGGACTGGCAGTCCTCTTTAACACTTAATAAATTTCTCATGGCAATACTCCAACCGCTTGATTGTAAAAGGCTTGGTCGCGTTGCAACATCACCGCCCGTTCTTTTGCATTCAACACAGCGCGTTGCGTTTGCGTTTGCACCTCTAATAAGTGAAGTAAATTGGACTCCCCCATTTGATAACTAATCTGCATCATCTTTAACCGCTCTTGCGCAACTTTTTTCAGCTCTTCAGCGGTTTGCATTTCTTTTCGATTCACTTCTAAATTATGCTCGGCTTCGTGATGGGCTTGTTCTAAATCGCGAAAAAGTTGCGCTCGTTCTGCGTTTAATTTATTCAACTCCACATTAATTGCTGCCAGTTGTGGCGCGTAATGCGCTTGTCCACCAAACGGCACAGTCACACCGATACTGAACGCTTCGGTATTGTTACTGCGTTGATCGCCATTGCTAGAGCGGTCGCTATTTACGCCAATCGAAAGATTAGTTTGTCCAGAGCCGACTAAACGCTGCGCTTCCAATTCGGCTTTTTTGCGTTCAATCTGACTATTCAGCGCGACTAATAACGGATGGTTTTGCTCGATTTCTTTCAGCGCGACCAGTTTTTCCTGATAGTTAGAAGGCACTTTATTGCTTTGCGTGATGCTTTGATAACGCTTGCGTGCGTGCATTAATTCAGCTTCGGCTAACGTCAGTACTGATTTTTTTTGCAATAATTCCGTTTGCACCAACAATTCATCCATGCGCGGCAAATCGCCCAAAGTCACGCGGCGTTTGGTTTTGGCTAATAATGCTTCGTAACTATCCAGTTCAACATGCGCTTGGTCATAACGGATTTTTTGCACAGCCATATCCCACAACGCCGCGCGAACCAAACCCGCAACGCGCAATTTAGTTGCCGCTGCCATGTTTTCCGCACTTAAATTCGCTTGCGCAGCGACATTTTTTTCAGCATCGCGTTGTCCCAAATTCCACAACGGGACTTGTACGCCAGCATTCACTACATGCAGTGTGCCGCTGGTGACTTCGGTGTAACTTAAATTGGCTTGCGATGCGCCCGCCGTCCAACTTTCACCGCGTTTTTGCAAGGCTTTTGCCTCTTCTTCTAGCGATTCTAACCAAGTGAGATCAGGATATTTTGCTAAGGTTAAATCAATCAGTTTTGGCAGCGTCAACGCCGGATCAACAGTGATAGCATCTTGATGAGCCACCATAACGTGTGAGTCTTTTGCAAACACAGGTAGGGTAGAAATAAAAAATAATGGCAAACAAACGCCTAAATAGCGCAGGCTAGGCATAAAAACTCCTTGGAAATTGAAACTATACGGTGTTCAAGTTTTTGAACACGATTTGAAAGATTATTGGATGAACAGGATTAAGCAGGAGATGTAATAAATTTCAGGTAAAAACTAATCCTGATTATCGTTAAATCTTATAATCGTGTTCAAAAAGTGAGGCAAGGCGGTGCGCGAGGCGATTGGGGCGAGTGAGCAAAGGTTTTTGAGCTGTGTTGTGATTGTGGTGAAAAGTTGATTTCACAGCCAACTACAGCAAGGGAAAGGGAAATATAACTCGGTAACGGGTAAAGCTCGGGAGATAAATCATCAATATTGTTATGCTGATTTTCAATGCCGGTGCTGATGCTAACGATTGCATCATCTAAATTTGCTAAATAATCGAAAGATTTTAATGCAGGAAAGTTTTCAGGAATTGCAACACTGTAAATCTCAAAATTGGGAAGGTGTAATCCAAATTGCGAAAAATTATTGCTCGAATGCGCGTGTACTAGCGGTGCTATCAATTGCAGCAAGGCTAATAAAACCAGTAAATAACGGCGCAGAGTTAAAGTCATTCTTTGGACAGTGCTATAAAAGTTAATAGTTTTGACGAAGTGTTTTATTATAACCGGATTGACTCAAAAACTTGTGATAACTCTTTCATCATGCAAACACACACTGACCAAATTAAACAACGCTATAATCGCATCGCGCCTTTTTTTGATGGTATGGAAGCCTGTTTTGAAGGGCTGTTTTTCAAGCGGTGGCGGCAGCGATTGTGGGAAAAAGCGCAAGGAAAACATATTCTGGAAGTGGGCGTGGGGACAGGTAAAAATTTTGATTTTTATCCCAGCAATGCAAAAATCACCGCGATTGATTTTAGTGAGAAGATGCTGGCGATTGCGAAACAAAAGGCGGAAAAACGCTATGTGGATGTGAGTTTGAATTTGATGGATGTCGAGTATTTAGACTATGGCGACAATTGTTTTGATACGGTGATTGCGAGCTTTGTGTTTTGTTCTGTGCCGCATCCGCGTAGAGGTTTAAAGGAGTTGCACCGCGTTTGTAAGCCGGGTGGTAAGGTGATTTTATTAGAGCATGAAATCAGCGGCAATGAGACGCTGGCAAACATCATGAATAAGTTGAATCCGTTGGTGGTGAAAACAGTGGGAGCGAATATTAATCGGCAGACGCTGAATGCGGTAAAAAGTTGTGGCTTTAAAATGGTGTATGTGGATTGTGTGGGCGGGGATGTGGTGAAGGTAATTGAGGCGGTGAAGTAATGTCAGCCAAAGATTTGTTTCATCAAGCAGTAAAAACAGCATTACAAAAAGAAAACTGGCTGATCACAAATGACCCGTTGAGATTGCCATTCGGACTGTTCAATTTTTATATTGATTTAGGCGCGGAAGAAATGATTGCTGCTGAAAAAGAACAACGGCAAATTGCGATTGAAATTAAAAGTTTTACTGCCGCATCAACCATTAATGAATTTCATACGGTACTTGGACAATTTTTAAATTACAAATTAGCTTTAAAAATTCAGCAACCGCAACGAGTTTTATATTTAGCCGTACCTGTTGATATTTATGAATCATTTTTTCAAATTGATTTTACAAAAGAGGCAGTTCAGTATTACCAATTGAAAATAATAGTTTACGATCCGCAAAACGAGGAGATTTTAGAATGGATAGAACCATAGAATACCGAGAAACTGTGAAAGAATTAATTGCTGATTATGCAAAACAAGACAAACAAGAAAATGGCATTGAACAGGAATTAATTTTTGATACTGAACATGACCATTATCTGTTCTTTAGAGTTGGCTGGGATAATATGCGATGGGTTTATTCTGTCTGCTTACATTTTGATATTAAAGACGGCAAAATTTGGATTCAGCATAATGGATTTGAAGCCGATGTTGCGGCGCAATTGGTGGAAAGAGGCGTACCGAAAAGCGATATTGTGTTGGGATTTTTTGCACCGTATCGGCGTAAATTAACCGAATATGCCGCTACATAATTTTTCGATGAAGATATTTTTAAGACTCATTCCCACACCAAAGCATGGGAATGATAAAGAAATATCAGACTAAACGTGACGCATTGAGCAATGCAATTAGCCTGTTAATAAGACCTTATTTTGTGTAGCTAACTCTAACAGTACCAAGGCTGTTCATATAAGCCCCAATACGTTTTGCAATCGCAACCTCAACACCACCAACAGAAGTACTTACTTTAGTCTCAAGACCGAAACCACAAGGGAACAATTGAGCATCTAAAATTGCAAGACGTGTATTGTGGTTTTCATTAATTGCTTTTGCTTTAAAGTTAGCCAAAGAATTTGTTGATTTACCAGTATCTAAAGCCACAGTACCATCAGGTAATGTTACTACTACACGCGCAGAAGTTACAGCAAGCGCAGTGTTTGCAGCAACTACTTTTGCAGCAGCCAAATCAGCCAATACTTGATACTGAGCATCAGTTGCAGTCGCAAAATTAGAAACAGGAGTCATTGCACTAGAAAATGCAGCTATGTCTGTTGGTGCTAACTGTGCATTTAATTTGTTATAGCCAGAGCTAACAACTAATTGATACATATCTGGTGCACACTCAAGAGCAAATGCACTAGAGCTTGTAATTAATAATCCAGCTAACATCAGAGCGCGTGAAACTTTATTCATTGTCATTTTTTATTTCCCATTATATTTTCTGTGATAGCGACACATTTAAAAAAGGTGGTGTGTCAGTGTGTGCAACATAAAATCATAACTTAAGACTCATCTATGTTTTATGCAGCTCTTATGCTATCAACGTCCGGTTACGAACCGGTGACAATCTAATGACAAAGCAGTGACAAATGAATGACAGTTTAATGACAAAACCCATCTGTTAAGCCGTTATTTGTTTAAACCCAGCAGTCTTTTTAGCTTAACGTAAAGGCTTGCCATCCCCAAACGCATTCAATGAAACTTCAAAATAGAAGAAATTACCTGCTTGATCTGTGTAAGCTCCATTGCCGCCATTGGCAACAGATCTAGACATATCTTTCGTAAAACCACCCGGTTCAAAGTGAGCATAACTCAAGCTCCACTCAATATAGTGATTGAGTTGATGCACGAAGCGAACATCAAATTCATGCCCTAAAAAGCTGCCGCTATTGCCTTTTCTATCGCGTATATTAGCCCGATTCCAAGCCTCGGTATCACTGGCTAACCAATAAGCGTTATAGCCCGTTTCAACTTTCAGGTTTTTATATGGGGCAAATTCAAGCCGCGCTTTAGGCGCGTGAACGTTATCCCAAGAAAAATAATCGTTGCGTGACCAAGGCTGATTAAAGCCATAAAAAGCATCAAACTTGTTATTAACATCATCTGTGGCAATGCCCACAGCAGGTGTATTGGGTTTTTTATCACCACTGCCATAACCATAATACAAACTGGCTCTCGGTTTCCATTCGTGGTCAACACTATAGCCAAGCTCCAACGAGTAAGCAATGGCATCATGCTGCAACATCACTTGTTGATTATTAGGTTTCGCTGTTGTACCTAAATTACGAGTGACCCCAAAACGTCCAAACTGTTTGTTAATATCCGCATCAAAATCAAAACCGCTATCGCCAAATAAGCCATAAACTCTAAGACCGGGTGCGTAAAGATCTATGTCGTTTTTGCGATTAGCGGTCACTGTGTTGTACGGGTCGCCATTGACTTTACGACCTAAAAAATAAGGCTGAATGGTGATAAATTTTGACCATTCCCGAATGCTTAACACCCCGCCGTAAATCCAATTATCCTCATCAGAGCGGTCAAATTTATATTTCAAACGCTCAACCGGATGAAACGCGAAAGTATCCAAATCCCAGTTATTTTCCTTTTTCCCGAAGCGAACGCGAAACCCCTCAAAGTTATTCGTGGTGTTGCGAAATTGGTTGTTACCGATTAAACGTCTATCTAGCAACTCTAAAGATTGCCGCCCAACACGCACACTTAGCGGACGATTTAAGCCTAACGCATCATCAAAATACAACTCAACATACGCTTGAATCAGATCAAACTCATTCACATCTGCATCGGTTTTTTCATATAAACCATTGTAACTACGCGAATCTTGGAACTCGACCACCGCACGCAAAGGATCAAGAATCTCTTTTATTCCAATATAAGCACGCGTTCTGAGCAACCAAAGATTATCCGGTTTATCACGAAACGCATTTGGCAAAGTCACGCCACTCTCATTGGTGCGGCGGCGATAATCGTTTTCACGGTATTCATAACGATTACGAAAATCTAAGCCTACATCCAACCAAGTAATATCTTTAAACTGTTCAAACTGGGTTTTGCTTAAATTGCGCACATAACGTGGAGGCTCAGGTTCTGGCTCAACTCGATAGCCTTTTGTTTTCACAAAATAACTAGGATCATTTTCTTTTGCCAACTCTTTTTTTCTGATTTCAATTTGCGCAGCTTCATGTCGTTGACGCTCAGACTCAACAGCCTCTTCTTCAGCAGTGGCTGCGAATGTAACTTGAGTGCTCAGCAACACATTCAGTATTGCTGTAACAACAAGACGGTTTTTAGATAGCATTTTCTTAACTCCAAAAAGTTTTAAATGATTTTTGACAGATGTTAAACAAGATTGAATTTTTAATAAAACGATGATATTGGATATTTATATCGTTTAATTAGATAATAAAACTGTGTTGAGTGCATTTTTTACAAAGAAAAACAGATGAAAACCGCTAGGAGTTAAATACAGATGTCATCGTGATTAGAAACGTGCTGAACAATTTAAGCGCTGAGGGCGGTATGGGCTTCATGTATATCGGTCATGGTTTTTCCTATGTTTAGTGGTTAATGTGAGTTTTTACAACGTGGAATTTTTTCTGTCTGAATCAAGATTTACAGGATTTTTGGATTCTCAGGATTGCTAAGAAATCATCCTGTTAATCTTTTAATCCTGAAAATCTTGATTCAGACAATCAGGTTTTAAAGTTACGGCGAATTGGTAATGATTTCGCTGTCTACTTTGGATTGTGAAACTAAGCTATTCTGTGGAACGCTGTGAGTCAGCCAAACGTTGCCGCCAATGGTTGAGCCATTTCCGATAGTGATGCGACCTAAAATAGTCGCTCCGGCATAAATCACTACATCGTCTTCAATAATCGGGTGACGTTCATTACCTTTGACTAATGAGCCATCCGCTTCTTTCGGGAAACGCTTTGCGCCTAATGTCACCGCTTGATAAATCCGCACATGATTGCCAATCACAGCCGTTTCACCAATCACTACGCCTGTGCCGTGATCTATGAAAAAGCTCGCGCCGATTTTCGCGCCCGGATGAATATCAATTCCGGTTGCCGAATGCGAGATTTCAGCAATCATTCGCGCAACTAGTGACGCACCTAATAAATGTAATTCATGCGCAATACGGTGATTAATCAACGCAATCATGCTGGGATAACAAACCAGAATTTCATCTAAACTGGTGGCTGCGGGATCGCCTTCGTAAGCAGCGAGCAAGTCACTATCTAAAAGCTGGCGAATTCTGGGGAGGCGGGTGGCAAATTCTTGATTAATCGCCGCCGCTGATTCACGACAATTAAAATCAGGCAGATTATTTTGCTCAGCTTTAAAGCGGCATTCGAGGCGAATTTGCTCAAATAATGCAGTTAGCGCGATGTCCAAAGTATGCCCAACAAAATAATCAATACCTTCGTTTGAACGTTGACCTGTTCCTAAACGATTCGGATAAAGCACAGACGATAAGTCGTTTAATATTTCAACTAACACTTTGCGCGAAGGGAGTTTTGGCGGCTTACCCACACGATGGCGATTTTCCAATGATTTCAAACGCAAAATACGCAATTTCGGCGCAAATCAAGCAAAAACAAAAGAGTCAAACTAGAGAAAAAACGCCACTTTGTTTGATATGATAGCGGTTAGAGTCCTTTGCATGATGTTTTTAACTTTTCAGGAATAACTAACATGGCGGAAATAGCAGCACAAAAATTTCTCTATACAAAAGAGTTTTTTCACGACCAAATTGCAAGTCTTGGTTGGACTATCGGTGATTTTACTTACGGCAAACCTGCTGTGATGGGCGAAAAACAAGCTAAATTACACATGGGTAAGTTTTGTTCCATTGCAGGCGGTGTCAAAATATTTTTAGGGCGCGAACACCGCACAGATTGGGTGACGACCTATCCATTTCCTGCATTAGTTAGAAACACTTGGACAAAAGCAAAAGGCATCAAAGGTCATACTAAAACCAAAGGTGATGTGACGATTGGAAATGATGTTTGGCTGGCGACAGATAGCACGATTTTATCTGGCGTTTCGATTGGCACAGGTGCTGTTGTGGCAACACACGCGCTTGTGACTAAAGATGTGCCGCCTTACAGTGTGGTGGCAGGTGTGCCTGCTAAAATCATTCGTTATCGTTTTGAGCCTGAGATTATCGAAAAATTGCTTGCCACAAAATGGTGGGATCGCAGTATTGACGATATTAATAACATGATGCCTTTTCTACTTTCAGGCGATGCAATGGCTGTTATTAATTGGTTGGAAACACACCCCGTGTAATTGCTAGCAAACGATTTATGGAACGGTTTTTTATATTCCATTGATCGTTTCATTTAAATGATTAACGAATATTACGCGCTGTAAATCATGCTGAGCGATTACAGCGATTTGCAGATAAATTACGAAATTTTCTAATACGACTGGTCGTCTTGAAAATTTTTGCTGTAGAGACGCAAGATTTTGCGTCTCTACGCTACAGTTGTCGAGCTTATTTCATGCACGTTCCTTATTTACAGACTAACCACTTGATGACGCGCCGCTGTAATCGCTGCTCGCACAGTATCCGGCGCAGTGCCACCAATATGTTTACGCGCCGCCACCGAGCCTTCTAATTTCAAAATTTCAAACACATCCGCTGTAATTTCACTAGAAAAACTTTGCAATTCAGTCAACGAAAGCTCAGACAAATCGCGTTGCGTTTCCACGCCTAAGCGCACCGCCAATCCCACCACTTCATGCGCATCACGAAACGCCATCCCTTTGCGCACCAAATAATCAGCTAAATCTGTCGCTGTCGCAAAACCACGCTTTGCGGAGTTGTACATATTTTCTTTTTTCGCCTCCACATGCGGCATCATGTCGGCAAACGCGCGTAAACAATTCACCACTGTATCCACCGTATCAAACAGCGGCTCTTTATCTTCTTGATTATCCTTGTTATATGCCAGCGGCTGTCCTTTCATCAGCATCAATAAACTCATTAAATGCCCAGTGACGCGCCCTGATTTACCACGCACTAATTCTGGTACGTCAGGATTTTTCTTTTGCGGCATAATCGAAGAACCCGTGCAAAACGCATCAGGAATATCAATAAAATTAAACTGCGCACTCGCCCATAAAATCAATTCTTCGGAAAAACGCGACAAGTGCATCATGATCAAACTCGCGGCGGCGGTAAATTCAATGGCAAAATCGCGGTCACTGACAGAATCTAACGAATTATTGGATGGACGCGAAAATCCCAACAGTTGCGCGGTCATAAAACGGTCAATCGGATAACTTGTTCCAGCTAACGCCGCAGCTCCTAACGGCATCACATTAATGCGTTTGCAACAATCATCAAGGCGTTCTTGGTCACGGCTTAACATTTCAAACCACGCCATCAGATGATGTCCAAACGTCACAGGTTGCGCGACTTGCAAATGCGTAAATCCCGGCATAATCGTATCGGCATGAGTTTCTGCTAAATCCAATAATGCCAATTGCAAACGGCTCATTTCATTTTTAATCACCCCGATTTCATGACGCAAATACAAGCGAATATCGGTTGCCACTTGGTCATTGCGCGAGCGTCCGGTGTGCAATTTTTTTCCGGCAATGCCAATTCTGTCCGTTAGTCGCGCCTCAATATTCATGTGGACATCTTCTTGCTTAATTGACCACGCAAATTCGCCGCGTTCAATTTCGTCTTTAATTTGCGCCAGTCCTGTTTGAATGTCGGCAAATTCAGTGGCGGTTAAAATGCCGATATGACAAAGCATCTGCGCATGAGCCAGTGAGCCTTCAATATCTTGCATTGCCATGCGCTGGTCAAAACTGACGGAGGCGGTAAAAATCTCCACAAACGCATCGGTGGCTTGGGCAAAACGGGCACTGGAAAGTTTCTCGGTATTAACGTTGTTCATATCTTGTCAGTCGGTCAGCTAAAAAAAGCCGTAGTATACCGTTAAATATCAACCCAATCAGGCGAAACGCAGATGAAGAATTTTTTACCGGATTTTTGTTCGTTAAAAATGGTGTTAGCGGTGTTTTTTTTAACCGAATTATTGGCTTTTTTGCTCACTTTAGCCGCTGGCAATGCTGATGTCGGTTTTTTAGAGGAATTCGCGCTGCGTTCATTATTTGCGTTGTGGATTTCGTTTATCAGCGCGGCGTTGCTGTGTGCGTTGCGAAATGCCGCGCCGCAGCTAAATAGTCAACGGGTAGGTTTTTTAGCGTTTATCATAATTCAACTAACAACATTATGGGTGAGTTGGTTGGTGATTACCGCGTTGCCAAGTCGTGATTTATTAATGCCGATGGTATTAGAAAATGAAAAACTGAGTTTTTACGCCCGCACGTTGGGGATTAGCGCGTTGGTTTCGTTGGCTTTTTTGCGCTATTTATATGTACTGTTTCAATGGCAAGAACAAATGGAAGCGAAAGCAATGGCGAAACTCAACGCCTTGCAAGCGCGAATGCGTCCGCATTTTTTGTTTAACAGTCTCAATAGTATCGCCAGTTTAACGCGCATTAATCCGCCATTAGCAGAAACGTTAGTGGAAGATTTAGCGGAATTAATTCGTGCGAGCATGGCGATTGATGAGGTGTTATTAGTGCCGTTAGCGCAGGAAATTAAATTGGTCGAGTTATATTTGGCGATTGAAGCGCAACGTTTAGATGAGCGTTTAAGCGTTGTGTGGCAACTTAGCAGTGTGCCAAAAGATGCGCTAATTCCGCCTTTAAGTTTGCAGCCCTTGGTGGAAAATGCCGTATATTATGGAATAGAACCGAGCCCTGACGGTGGCGAAATTGCAATTTCAGGTGAGTTTAAAAATAATCGTCTATTTATTTGTGTCACAAATCCACAAGTTACCCAACAAAATCGTGCGCGACCGAGTAACAAAATCGCCCTGAAAAATTTAGCCGCGCGTTTAAGCGGATGTTTTGATGATAACGCCGTGTTGCGAGTGGAAAATAACGACAAAACGTATCAAATTACTTTAGAAATTCCGTATCGAAAATGAAAATTTTAATTGCCGATGATGAAAAATTAGCGCGATTACGTTTAGAAAGTTTAATTGCCGAATGTGGCGAGAATTTTCAGGTCGTTGCGGAAGCGAAAAACGGTTTAGAAGCGTTGCAAAAATGGAAACAAACGCAAGCGCAAGTGCTGCTGTTGGATATTCGGATGCCGGAAATGAGTGGCTTGCAAGTAGCGCAGGAATTATTGAAATTTGAAAATCCACCCGCAGTGATTTTTACTACTGCTTATGACAGCCATGCGCTAGCGGCGTTTGAGGCGAATGCGATTGATTATTTACTCAAACCAATTCGCAAAGATCGTTTACTTACCGCGTTGCAAAAAGCGCAAGTTTTCAAACAAGCACAACTGCAATTGCTGCAAAAAAATTTACCGAGCGAAAATCGTCGCAGCCATTTATGCGTGCAAGTGGCGGGGGATTTACATTTGCTTTCGGTTGAGGAAATTTTGTATTTTCAAGCCGAACAAAAATATGTGATCGCCAAAACGCGGCATAAAGACTATTTATTGGATGATTCACTCAAAGCGTTGGAAGAAGAATTTAGCGATTCTTTTTTACGCATTCATCGTAATGCGTTGGTATCGTTGCGGCATATTCATGAATTGCACAAGCAAGAAGACGGGCAAGTGTTGGTGAAATTTCACGATTTTGAGCAGACTTTAGCGGTCAGTCGCAGGCTGCTGGCAAAAGTCAAAGCCTGTTTTAAAGATTTCAAACTCAATAACCTATAGTTCAAGATAACAGGTTACAATAGCCGATTTTATTTCAAGCGGTAAGGGTTCTATTTTGGCTGAAAAAATCATTCGTATTGCAACACGCAAAAGCCCGTTGGCACTGTGGCAAGCCGAGCATGTGGCGGCGCGACTAAGCCAAGCATTTCCTGAGATAACAACCGAATTGGTCACGATGGTGACAAAAGGTGACAAGATTTTAGACGCGCCGCTGGCGAAAGTGGGTGGCAAAGGTTTGTTCGTGAAGGAATTGGAACAAGGCATGTTAGACGGGATTGCCGATATTGCCGTGCATTCCATGAAAGATGTGCCAGTGGAATTTCCCGACGGTTTGCATTTAGCGGTGATTTTAGAGCGCGAAGACCCGACCGATGCGTTTGTTTCCAACCGTTATCAAAGTTTGGATGATTTACCGCCCGATGCCAAAATCGGCACATCGAGTTTACGGCGGCAATGTCAGATTAAAGAAAAGTTTCCGAATGCAGAAATTTTATCCTTGCGTGGTAATGTGAATACCCGTTTAGCAAAGCTGGATGCGGGTGAATTCGATGCGATTATTTTAGCCAGTGCGGGATTAAAACGCCTAGGCATGGCGGATAGAATCACGCAATCATTGCCCACTACCGTGAGTTTACCCGCAATGGGGCAAGGCGCGATTGGGATTGAATGTCGCGTTGATGATGAAGAAGTCAATCAAATGCTGCAAGTTTTGCATCATGAAGCGACCAATATTTGTGTCCGTGCAGAACGGGCGATGAATGCGCGGTTGAATGGCGGTTGCCAAGTGCCGATTGGTGGTTTTGCGCAAATTGACGGTGACACTGTGTTTATGCGCGGTTTGGTCGGTAGTCCTGATGGCGCGGTGATTTATCGTGCTGAAAGAGAAGGAACGATTCAGCAAGCGCAAGAAATAGGTGTTGCGATTGCGGAGGATTTATTAAGCCAAGGTGCGGATAAGATTTTGCAGGCTCTTTATTCTTAGGCTCAAAAAGTGACGGGGTAATGTGTGATGACAACAGTTTGTGATATTGAAGAGGAAGTTATAGACATGGGTTCACGGAATCACAGTTATTTGCAAATTAAATTAGGTGCTTTGTTGTTGGAGCTGGATAAATATCTGGTGTTGTCTGAAATTAGTTTAGATAGCAGTCCGTTAGAAACCAATACCAAAGAAATGCGACCTGATTTAGCGTTATATCCGAAATTAACGATTGATTTTTTGCAAGACGAAATCCGAATGCAAACTATGCCGTTATTGGTGATTGAAATTTTATCGCCACGTCAAAGCATTGATGAGATTTTGGAAAAGTTTAGAGGTTATTTTAAGTTGGGTGTGCAATCGTGTTGGTTGGTTTTGCCGCCGTTAAAATCCGTTTCGGTTTTTTCATCGCCAAATCAAGAGCAGACTTTTAGCCAAGGTGAAGTAGTTGATAATGTGCTGGCTATTCGATTGGCTGTGAAAAGTATTTTCCAATAAAGGGTAGGTGATTTGTCATTTTCTGAAATAATCGTCACGACTTCATAAAGCCAAATTGCAATATTACTTTTTCGTCTACACAAAACACTTAAAGGAGAAACCAAAATGAATGCGCTGTTAAGAATTTTACAACTCATTGAAAAACCAGGCTCATTTTGTGCTTCTAATTTAATCCCACCTTGTATCTTAGGCTTAAACGTCAACAATATTGGCACGGTTGGTTTTCCGTTGCAAACCGAACAAGCTAAACAATTGATTGCCCAAGCCCATCAAGCCCCGTTTGGCTGGGGTGAACAAACCCTTGTTGATACCCAGATTCGGAAAGTTTGGGAATTAAACGCCGAGCAATTTACTATCACTAATCCCCAGTGGCAAAGCCAACTGAATACAATTTGTCAGGACTTGCAAACCGAGCTAGGAATTAAGGATGAAATTATAGCTGATATTTATAAGTTATTGATTTACGAGAAAGACAGCTTCTTCTTACCGCATCGCGACACCGAAAAAATAGAGCGGATGTTTGCCACTTTAGTCGTGGTGCTACCGTCTGCACACGAAGGCGGGGAGTTAATTATTTGCCACGATGGTGAGGAAAAACGATTTGCTTTTGGCGGTGATAACAGTCTTTTTGAAATGCGTTATGTTGCGTTTTATGCCGATTGTCAGCATGAAGTGAAGCCCGTCACCGCGGGTTATCGGGTTTGTTTAGTGTATAACTTGGCTTTAGCCAATTCGCAAAAAACCACGCCGTTAGCGGCAAAAAACTCTGTTATTGTCAATCAATTAACTGATTATTTGACAACTTGGGCGCAACAAGAAAATACGCGCTTTGAACACAATGAGGAGTTGCAGCCAAGTGATACCTTACGCGCTGTTTTGTTAAAACATCGTTATACCGAAGCTGCGTTGAGTTTTGATAGCTTGAAAGGATTAGATAAAGTTTATGCGCAGGTGTTAACACAAGCCGCAGCCGCTTCAGATTGCCAAATTCACTTAGGATTAGTGACGTTATGGGAAGTGGGTGATATTAGCGAATATTTTTACGATGATGATTATTATGGTCATGGTCGACGCAAGAGTAGTAAAAAGAAGGAAGAAGAATATGAAATGGGCGAAATTATTGACAGTAACTTGAGTATAAACAATTGGATAGCGATTGACGGTACGGAAAAAAATTTTGGTGAAATCGGTATCAATGAGGAACAAATTATTAGCAAAAAAGCCATTGGTAGCGGCAAGCCTGATGAAACCGAAATTGAAGGCCCTACGGGAAATGCAGGGGCAACGATGGATCGTTGGTATCATCGTGCCGCGTTGGTGATTTGGCCTAAACAGCAACACTTCACGCTTTTGGCATCAATGAGCCAAGAGATAGCTGTTCCACAATTAGCAGAAATGTTAGCCGCTAATCCGACTGATTTAAGCGATTGCAGCCGTTTTGCCAGTGCGATTATTGATTATTGGAGATTGCCGCGTTCAATTCAACTGCCCAAGATAACTGAGGAGAGTTGTTCTTGGGTGAAAAAAATGTTGCAACTGTTACTTACTTTAGACGATAAGAGCTTGTTAGAGCGGTTGTTTAATGAGGTGTTAAGCAATGATTTTTCAGGCGTGGAAGGGGAAGAAATTGCCACGATTGGCGAGCGTTACGGTTGGTCAAGCTTTGCGCCTTATTTGCTGCGCATGAGCGAAAAGACAGAATACGAAGCACTCGCGGCGTTTAGTGCGATTTTAGCCACGCTGTCTGAAAAGCAAATCAGCGATAAAGCGTTGGCGATGCAATTAGCACAAAATACTTGGCATAGTTTGTTCAACATACAACTACCCACTTACTATTCCTATAACCCTAAATCAGCCGATTCATGCAAAAAAATGATTCTGGTCAATTTGGTTAAAGCTTTGCATGACTTGCATGAAGAGCAATTGTTGACAGAGATTGGCAAGCATATTTTCAAAACAGCGGAAGAGTTTGATTTGCGCACGGTGGTTCAGCCTGCTTTATTGGAAATTGGACATTGGTTAACGCAACAGCAGGCTTCAAATCACCTTTTTAGCAGTCTGTTTTTGCAGCAAGGTTTGCAACAATTTGAGCAAATGGCAACGGTAGGAATTATAAAACCAACGGATTGGGTGCGAGGTAGTCAATTGAGTTGTGCCTGTGAACATTGTTTAACGTTAAAACAGTTTTTACAAAGTCCTATTGAGTCGGAGTGTCGTTTTAAAATGCGGCAAGATTTGCGCACACATGTCGAAAAACAAATTGAAAAGGATAGGTTGGATATTGATTTCACGACTGAAAAAGGACGCTCTCCCTATACGTTGATCTGTATGAAAAATTATGCGAGTTTTGACCGCGCTGTGAAGTTGGCAAAAGCAGATAACAAAATGTGGCAGCAATTGCAAAAGCTGTGAGCTGGTTTTTAATGCTGGGCAGTTTTTAATTAAGCAATCATTTTCCAAAATAAAAATCGGGTGAAATATGAATAATAAATACACAGCAATCATAAAACAGGATGGCGATTGGTGGCTAGGCTGGATTGAAGAAATATCGGGTGTTAATTGTCAGGAAAAAAGTTACAGTGAATTATTGGAAAGTTTAAAAATTACTTTGCAGGAAGCCTTAGAATTTAACCGTGAAGAAGCGTTGTTAAATGCAGGTTCGGATTATAAAGAAGAACTTATTGCATTATGAAACGTTCAGAATTGATTCGCTATTTACATGAGCAAGGCTGTGAATTGTTAAGAGAAGGTGGGCGACATTCATGGTGGCATAATCCATTACAAAATAAACGTTCTGCTGTTCCGCGTCATAGTGAAATTAGTGATATTTTGGCAAATAAAATTTGTAAGGATTTAGGTGTTAAGCAGATTAAATAATGCCTTGTGTTCTCACCAAGACCCAGCCGACCGTTTTATTGCGGCAACGGCTTGGGAATATGATTTGATTTTGATTACCGCAGATGAAAAATTAAAGCTGTTAAAACAAGTTGCCATTTTTAGTTAATGCCGTAAATATCTCGAATATGTCAAAAATTTCTCAAAACCAAAAAATCGTCAATTTTCTACAAAGTAATCCTCTTAAACGTTTTGGAGCAAGGGAAATTGCTCAGGCTATCGTTAATCAATATCCAGAAGATTACCAAGAAAAACGTAAAAATCCGCGTTTCGCTGATGAACGAGATTTTTTGCAGCAGGTTGTTGCTGAAATTGGCGGTAGAAAAGAAGAAATTTTAAGAATTAGCTCACATATTTTTTGGCAAGATAAACCTCGTCCACGAGTCTATTGGTATGATAAAAATGCAACGCAACCTCAAAAAATACCTGTTGCTCCAATTCAAGAAACAGAAGAACTCTCTGAGAAAGAAGAATTAGTTGAATCAAGTAGCTCACTGGACAGCACGACTTTAACCGAACAACAACTTTATCCTTTATTAGTTGAATATCTGAAAACCGAATTAAATTTATTCTGCCAACGCATTGATGAAAAACGCTCAAAAAATCAACGCGGCAATGGCGGAAATCAATGGTTGCATCCTGATATAGTCGCTATGCAACCTGTTGATAGAGAATGGAATGAATTAGTCAGAACGTGCGTACAGCGTGGCGGCGGACAAAGTGTGCGGCTGTGGTCATTTGAAGTTAAAAAAGAACTTAACAGCTCAAATGTGCGGATGAGTTTTTTCCAAGCCGTCAGTAATTCCAGTTGGGCAAATGAAGGCTATTTAATTGCCATGTCGGTTGCTAATAATGTAGAACAGGAACTGCGCATGTTGTCTGCATTGCACGGCATAGGCGTGATTTTATTAACTCCAGAAAATCCTTCTGAAAGTGAAATTTTATTACCGGCAATTGCTAGACCTGAAATTGATTGGCAATCCGTGAATCGCATTGTGGTTGAAAATGAAGATTTTAAAGATTTTGTCGAATTGGTTTCGACTTATTATCAAACTGGACGTATTCGTGGTAAAGATTGGAATCGGGTTTAACTTTGACAAAATATTGACTAGAAAATTCTAATGGGTCAATTCACAAAATTAATACAGTGTAAGTAAGTATCATGCAAATCACCTTAGATATTCCAGACCAATACATTAGTACGCAAAATCAAAGTCAAATCAGTCAACAGATAAAACTTTATGCCGCTTTGCTGATGTTTCAATCAGGACAACTTTCACGCGGTGCGGCTTGTGAATTTGCAGAAATGACTATTTATGATTTTCTTAACGCCTGTAAACAATACAATATCAGTTTGATTCAGAGTTCTGCCCAATCAATAGAAGATGATGTATTACGCTTTGAACAGCGATATAGAATTGATGCTCATTTGAGCATTAACTAGAATGACAAAACTACTTAACGGCAAACGCATTCTCGTCACTCGCCCCAAACTGCAAGCCCATAATCTCATCAGTTTAATCGAACAACACAGCGGACAAGCTATTGCTTTTCCAACCTTAGAAATAGTAGCGATAGAAAATTCGCAAGTTGCAAAACAACGACTTGAAAATCTCAAAGCTTATCAGTGGCTTATTTTTATCAGCGCAAATGCGGTAAATTTTGCAGTTACAGCAAATAATGGGAAAATAAGGGATTTCACACAGACAAAAATTGCAGCGGTAGGCAAAGCAACTGCAAAAGCGTTAGAAAACGCAGGTTTATCTGTCGATTTAGTGCCAGAAACTGGCTTTAACAGTGAAGCTTTATTAGCCACAACCGCTTTGCAACAAGTTCAAAATCAACGGATTTTGATTGTGCGAGGCGTGGGTGGACGGGAAACTTTAGCGCAGGAATTGCAAAAACGCGGTGCAATTGTTGATTACTGGGAAGTTTATCAACGTAAAATACCCAAAACGGATACCGCGCCTGTAGTAGACTTATTAACACAACAGCAACTGGATTGGCTCACTGTCACCAGTACTGAAGCTTTGCAGAATTTAATCACGATGCTAGAAACAGAAAAAAACTCGCTATTGAACATACCGCTGGTCGTGATAAGTGAACGAATTAAACAAATCGCAGCATCCATCGGATTTAAAACAATTGTTGTCAGCAGCAGTCCTGATGATACGGCAATTCTTAACACAATGATAATGTTAACAAATGGGGAAGGACAGTGACTGAAGAAGTAACTGAAAAAACAATAAGCAGAGAAGACACAACTAACGCCGCACCTAAATCTAGCAGTGGTTTGTGGATAGGCATTATCGTGTTATTAATTGTGGCACTCATTGCAGGAGCTGGCTTTTTCATTTATCAACAATTGCGCTCGCAAGGGGATGATATAGATAAAGAAGACCAGCGTAATCAGAGAATTGAAAAACAAGTCAGTGATTTTCAAACTCAGCTGGCGACAATGCAATCCCAATTGACTGATGCAACTTCAACCCTGTCAAATGCAGATGAACGTTTTGAGCAAAAAATCTCTGAACGAGCCAAAACACAGGAAGAAAAGCTTGATGTCACTCGCAAAGAATTGACTGGTGCAGTGTTGCAAATTCAGCGTCAATTAGGCAAAACACGCGGTGATTGGCTGATTGCTGATGCTGAATACTTATTAAGTGTAGCAGGACAGCGTTTGCATTTAATGGGTGATGTTGAAACTACCCGCGAAGCCTTAGAAGCCGCAGATCAACGTTTGCGTGAAAGTGGCGACGCGGCGGTGTTTAAAGTGCGAGAAGAAATTGCGAAAGAATTGGCAACGTTGCGCTCTGTTCCTGATATTGATTTAGTTGGCATGTATTCAACATTGCAAAGCTTGAGTGGTCGCGTCAATCAACTGACTTTATTTTTGCCATATCAAGGTAAGCCCGTTGCGAAAAGCACTGAACATGACAAACATCCTGCTCCTTCTCAAACTTCCTCTGCGTTATTAAATGCCGCGTTAAAACAATTGGATGGCTATGTAACGGTAAGGCACACGGCACAGCCGATTAAAGCGATTTTGACGCAAGAAGAAGCAGAATTTATTCGTCAGCAATTAAGTTTGAAATTGGAAATGATAAAGCTGGCGTTAGTGCAAAAAAATCAACCGTTGTATCACGCAAGTTTAGAAGACGCGCTGGCTTGGTTGGATAAAAACTTTAATAACAACGCAGAAACTCAGCGTTTCACCACAGAATTAAGACAACTTGATGCAAACAAACTCAATGCGCAAATGCCTGATATTAGTTTGTCATTAAAAATGTTGCGTGATATTACTAAGTTACGAATCGAAACGGATAAAGCCTTACCAACTGTTGATTTAGAACATAGTTTAGCCGCACCTAAAGCAGAAGAAGCGAAACCTGTTGAGGTTAAACCGGTAGCTGTTGAACAGCCTGTCGCAGAAAAAACAACAACTGCTTTGCCGGCTTTAAATATCGAAAAACCAGCAGCGGCTACGCCAGCGACAACAACACAACCCGCTGTAGCAGCTCCGGCAGCAACGCCTGCGGCAACTCCAGACGTTAAAAAAGCCGTTGATGCTCCAGTACCAGCTGCGCAACCAGTGAATAAAGCCGCTGCGCCTGTTACAGAAGTTAAAAAAGTTGCTGATGCGCCAGTGCCAGCAGCACAGCCAAACAATAAAGCGGTTGTGCCAAGCCCTGAAGTTAAAAGAATTACTGACGCACCTGTTGCTCCAGCTGCGGCCGCAGCTAATAAAACTGCCGTGACCAGCACAACACCAACACCTGTAGCAGAGCCTAAAAAAGCAGCACCAACACCTGTAACAGCAGAAAAAAGTGTGGTTAAACCTGCTGAGCCTATGAGTAAAATACCCGAAAAAACTGCTCAACCAATAGTGCTTAAGCCTGTTGTTGTTCATTAAGCGAGAGCATGTATATGAAAAATATAATTTATTTTCTAGGTTCACTCGCTGTTGCATTGGTCGCAGCATTTTTGGTGCATTATTGGCTATCGGCAAACGACGATCCCGGTTATGTGCTGCTGGGTTTTGGCGGCTGGTCACTGGAAACATCAATGGTGGTGTTTGCGGTGAGTTCCGTATTTGTCTTTTTCGGCTTTTATGTATTTTTTAGATTGCTAGGTTGGTTAATTCGCTTGCCTGCACAAATGAAAGCCGGACGCAAAGTAAACAAATTTAATCGCTCACAAGAAGGTTTAATTGCCGGATTAGTCGATTCAGCGGCTGGCAATTGGGAAAGCGCGGAAAAAACGTTAATCAAACATGCTTCTAATAGCGGCGCACCGTTATTGCATTATTTGACTGCTGCGCGTGCTGCACATTCACGCGGCGCAATGGACAAACGCGATGAGTATTTGCAAAAAGCCATTGATCAAACCGGCGGTTCTGATATTGCGGTAGGCTTAACACAAGCAGAGCTGCATTTGTCGGCGCAACAATTTGACCACGCCATAGAAACCTTAACTAAGTTAAACTCGATTGATCCTACACATGGCACGGTGCTAAAACTGCTGCATCAAACCTATCAACATATTGGTGATTGGGAAGGCTTGCTGAAATTAATTCCATCGTTGTACAAAAATAAAGTATTAATGGAAGCGGAAGTTAAATTACTGGAAACGGAAACTTTCAGTCGTTTGTTAAAACAAGCCTCTGCAAGCAATGAAGAAGCTAGAATTCAAGCTGTGTGGGAATCTATGCCGCTGCATATTCAAAATCTGCGTGATATTTTTAATATCTATTTTGCCGCGATGACCACAATTGGAGCGGGCGTAAAAATTGAAGAGCTGTTAGTGAAAAAAGTAACAGAGCAATGGAATGACACCTTGATTGAAATTTTTGCCAATATTGACAACGGCAATGCGACCAATCAACTGGTGACTGCGGAAAGATGGCTGCTTTCTTATCCTGATAATGCGGTGTTATTGCGAGCTGCTGGAAAAATTTCTTTGCGTTGCCAAGATATAGAAAAAGCGATGAAATATTTTTCTAAAAGTTTGGATAGTGAGCCAACAGTGGCTGCTTATCATGCGTTGGGGGATTTGTTTTTTGATTTGGACGATAAAGATAAAGCCAGTAAATGCTATAAACGTGGTTTGGAATTAGCAGCGAGTGAAGTGGTCAGCAATGCTGAGGCGATTTCTAAATAAAAGAAGATACACTTATTTTTCAATTTTACCGCATTGAAAAATACGCTCCTGAAACTCAAGCGGTTGTAAATATTGGAGGGAGTTAAAATGAAAACATCTATCGTCTTATTTACTCTGTTACTTTTATTTTTTAGCTTGAATAACAATGCGTTTGCAAAAGGTGTTGTTATTCTGGAATGCAAGTTATACAGCGAATCACCACCCTCTCCGCCGTATACTCGAATTGTTTCAAGAGTCAGTAGTAGTGTGGTTTTGCCTAAAGCTGCAACAGTGAATCTTGGCGAGTCTTGCTCTGTTGCGTTAGCTAAAATTTTGAAAGCGAACTTTACAATTGCAAGTGTGAATGTCACCGCAGATAGTGGTTATGCAGCGGGCGATGATTCTTTGGTTTACACGTTGGTTTCAATTTTATAAAGCTCATCTAATGAGTTGCTCAGTAGCATGGGGAGCGGCAACAGCCAAACCCCATCGCTACTTTCTCAGTATTCTTAATTCTATTTTCTAATGCAGACTGAACGCCCCCCTAACGCTGCACATTCCATAGAAGAAAATTATCTAAACACCACCTCCGCGCAACACCGCAAAAAATTCGCCCAATTTTTCACGCCACCAGAAATTGCCGACTTCATGGCAAAATGGCTATTAGCCCATCCCAACTTAAAAACTGTTTTAGACCCCGCTTACGGACTTGGGATTTTTGCTCGTGCCTTGCTTGCGCATAAACCTGATTTAAAGATTAAAGGCTTTGATTGTGACCCGCTTATTTTTGCAAAAGCAAAAGCAGTATTTTCCAATAATAACAATGTAGAAATTCAATTAAATGACTATATTAATCACGATTGGGAAAATAAATATGATGGCATTATTTGTAATCCACCGTATTTTAAATTTCACAATTATGATAACAAAGCAGCAATTCAACAATTGGAAGAAAATATTGCTTGCAAGTTGAATGGAGCTACTAATCTTTACGCGCTGTTTTTATTAAAATCTATTTCGCAACTGAATAAAAATGGCAGAGCCGCTTATATTATTCCTTCCGAGTTTTTAAATTCCGATTATGGCAAATTAGTTAAATCTTATTTAATCAAAAGCAAAACCTTACGCCATATTCTGGTAATTCATTTTGATGAAAATGTTTTTGACGACGCTTTAACCACCGCATGTATTTTATTATTGGCAAACGATGATCAATCCGAAGTTGTACAATTTAGCAATCTGAAATCAATTGCAGACATGCAGTGCTTGGAAAAAGTGATTTCAGTTTATCCGAATGATATAACTAAAAAAAACTGCTTTAATTTTAATGAGTTAAATCCAGAGATTAAATGGCGCAGTTATTATCAAAAGCAAAATGCGGATAACTATCAAAATCTTGTGCCGTTTTCCAATTACGCTAAAGCCATGCGTGGTATTGCAACGGGGGCGAATCACTATTTTATTTTTAATCAAAGTAAATCCAAGCAATTTGCAATCCCAGAACAGGCTTTATTGCCTTGTATTTGTAAATCAGCAGATGTAAAGCAAGCGTTTTTCACGACACAACATTTTGCAGCATTAAAAAATTCTGATAACAATATCTTTCTGTTAAATTCAGCAAATTCTGATTCAGCATCAATCAATGATTACCTTACATTAGGTGAGCAACAGGCAATTAACAAAGGCTTTCTTACGGCTAGGCGTAATCCTTGGCATTTATTAGAAAAGAGACCGCCTGCACCGATTTGGATTGGGGTTTTTAATCGCACGGGATTACGATTTATTAGAAATGAAGCGGGGATTTCAAACTTAACTACTTTTCATGGCATTTATCCAATCGCTGCCAATTTAATTCCTGAAAATATTGATTTGTTATTTGCTTATTTATTAACCGATATTGCTAAAGATATTTTTGCCGATAATCGCCGTGAATATGGGAATGGTTTACAAAAGTTTGAGCCTAACGATATTAATAATGCGCAAATGCTTGATTTAAAGCTGTTGAAAATAAATGTAAAAAATGAGCTGTTAAAACAGTATTATTTATATCGAAATTCAGTTTTAGAAAATCAACCGAATCAGAATTTAATTATCGAAATGAATAATATATTAACCACACACTTTACTTAAGTTAAAATAACTCAATCTAAATCACCTTTTTTATTTTGGTATTTCATGGACATCAAACAAGCTTTGCAAACCGTATTGAATAAACAAGATTTGACGCTGGCACAAATGCGCGAGGTGATGCAGCAAATCATGAGCGGCGCGGCAACGGATGCGCAAATCGGCGGTTTTTTGATTGGATTGCGCTGCAAAGGTGAAAGTATTGATGAAATTACCGCTGCGGCGCAGGTGATGCGGGAACTTGCCACGCCAGTTTTGGTGCTGGGCGAACATATTATTGATACTTGCGGCACAGGCGGTGACGGCGCAAATACGTTTAA
Organism: uncultured Methylomonas sp.; assembly: GCA_936941155.1. Lineage (GTDB taxonomy): Bacteria > Pseudomonadota > Gammaproteobacteria > Methylococcales > Methylomonadaceae > CAIQWF01. Next base: position 66,457 of record CAKZJE010000031.1, read on the forward strand.
TATTTCAACCACTTGTGCTTTTGTGGTTGCGGCGGCGGGTGCGCAAGTTGCAAAACATGGCAATCGTTCCGTCTCAAGCAAATCCGGCAGTGCGGATGTGTTGGAAGCTGCGGGGGTCAATTTAAACCTTACGCCTGAGCAAGTGGCTGATTGTGTTAATCAAATTGGAGTCGGTTTTTTGTTTGCACCGAAATATCATGGCGCAATGAAACATACGGGCAATGTGCGCAAGGAGATGGGCGTTAGAACTCTGTTTAATTTGCTGGGGCCTTTAGCCAATCCTGCTGCCGCGCCGAATCAACTTATCGGTGTGTTTGCGCAGCAATGGTTAGAGCCGCTGGCGCAGGTTTTAAAAAACTTAGGCAGTGCGCATGTGTTGGTTGTGAATGCGGAAGATGGTTTAGATGAAATCAGCATTGCCGCGCCCACTCAGATTGCGGAATTAAAAAATGGCACAATTAGCACTTACCGTATTACGCCGGAATCGCTGGGTTTAAAGCGCGGTTCTTTGGCAGATTTAGCCGTCACAGATGCGCAGTCGAGTTTGGCGATTATGCAAGCGGTTTTAAACAATCAAAGCGGCACAGCAAAAGATATTGTGCTGTTAAATGCGGGAGCTGCAATTTATGCGGCAAATTTAGCTGATTCCTTATCCGCTGGAATTGCTAAAGCAAATCAAATGCTTGAAAGCGGCGCGGCAATGGCGAAATTAAACGCTTTGATTGAGTTTAGTCAACGCGACTCAATGAATTTCAGTGTATGAAGTTTGCCATTATAAAAAATGAGTAGTGACTTCATAAACTCAGTATTTGCGATAGCTTCAGGCATAATTTAACCCTTTCCTTAAGCTGTAACTCCTATGTTATGCTTTGTTATTCGATCATTATCTTCTAGGAATGAAATGAAGATTTTTCTTTTAATCATCACTGTTTTGTTGTTGCCTGATTTGGCTTTTGCCACAGAATCTGCAAATACCTCCACTTCGCTAGATTTAACCCATCATTTTGTCGGCTATCTTTCGATTTTAATTACTGTTGCCGCTTACATCTCTGCGATGTCTGAAGAAGTGATTCAGTTACGCAAATCAAAGCCAATGGTTTTAGGCGCGGCATTAGCGTGGTTTGTGATTTGTATTTATTATGCCATGCACGGACAAGCAAAAATGGCATCGCTCGCCTTTGAAAGTAATTTGTTAGCTTACGTTGAACTATTGCTTTTTATATTAGTATCAATGACTTATCTAAATACAATGGAAGAGCGCGGCGTATTTGATGCTTTGCGTATTTTCTTATTAAGCAAACGATACAGTTATCGACAACTGTTTTGGATTACGGGCGCACTCGCTTTTGTGTTATCCACCGTGATTAATGGTTTAGCAATTGGTTTGTTAATGGGCGCGGTTGCCTCAGCGGTGGGAAAAAAGAAACCTCAATTTGTTTCTTTAGCTTGCGTTAATGTGGTGGTTGCAGCCAATGCGGGTGGCACTTTTAGTCCTTTAGGCGGTATTTCCACGTTATTTGTTTGGCAGCACGGCATTCTGCATTTTGCCGATTTTTTTCATTTAGCCATTCCCTGTGTTGTCAATTTTGTTGTCCCTGCTAGCATCATGCACTTTTTTATTCCGAAAGAAACACCGGATGTGTCAGCACAAGCCATTCATCTGCATCGTGGCGCAAAATGGGTAATAGGCTTATTCGTACTGACACTGGCGATTACGGTTTGTTCTAATGTGTTTTTATTGTTGCCACCCGCCGCAGGAATGATGTCTGGATTGGGTTTGTTACAGTTCTATAACTATTACTTGAATAAAACCGCAGAAGAAAAAGAAAGCGATTTTGCCCACGTTTATCGTTTTTATAATCTTGAAGTACCTAATGAAAATAGCAAAGAGACCTTTGATGTGTTCAAAAATATTGGTCACGTTGAATGGGATACTTTGCTGTTTTTCTATGGTGCGATGATGTTGATTGGTGCAATTGGATTTGTTGGCTATTTGGATGGGATTGCGCATTTTCTATTTGGACAAATGAACCCGTCTATCGCCAATATTTTAATTGGCTTGTCATCGGCTTTTGTTGATAACGGCACATTGATGTTTGCGGTATTGAGTATGCACCCACCGATTCAAACCGGACAATGGTTGTTATTAACCTTAACATTAGGTGTAGGTGGTAGTTTGTTAGCCATCGGTTCTGCCCCTGGCGTTGGCATGTTGGGACAAATCAAAGAATATTCATTCAGCTTTCATTTGCGCTGGATGCCAGCAGTGTTATTAGGATACTTTGCCAGCATTGCAACGCATTTTTGGATTAATGCCGCTTATTTTTAATAACCCCTAATTAAAAAACAAATATGGATACACCACATTTAGATTTAACGCTGCATTGGTCAGGCTACATGGCGTTAGTGTTATTTGCCGTTGCTTATTTTTTAGCCATGCTAGAAGAGGTTACAGAGCTACGCAAATCCAAGCCAATGGTATTTGCTGCCAGTTTAATTTGGTTAGGGATTGCAGGCGTTTATGCAAATCACGGCATGACAGAACAAGTTGGCGCGGCATTTCGCAGCTCTTTAGAAAGCTATGCGGAATTATTTTTGTTTATTATGGTGTCGATGACTTACTTAAACGCAATGGAAGACCGCAGTGTATTTGAACGGTTGCGGGTGTGGTTGTTGAGCAAAAACTACAGTTATCGGCAATTATTTTGGATTACAGGCATTCAGGCGTTTTTTATTTCCGCTGTTTGCAACAACTTAACCACTGCTCTGTTAATGGGTTCTGTGATTATGGCAATGGGCAAAGACTTGCCGCGTTTTGTGATGCTTGCTTGTATCAACGTGGTAGTTGCCTCTAATGCCGGCGGTTCGTTTTCTCCTTTTGGCGATATTACAACCTTATTAGTTTGGCAAAAAGGGGTTGTGCCGTTTGCTGATTTCTTTTCTCTATTAATACCCGCCATTCTGAATTTTGCGATTCCCGCTTCTATCATGCACTTTTGGATTCCTGCCGAAAGTCCCGCTGCTGTTAAAGAATCACAGCCTATGAAACGTGGTGGCTTTGTGATTATTGCATTATTCGCATTGACGATTATCACCTCGGCTTGTTTTGAAAACTTTTTTCACCTTCCGCCGGCAGCGGGCATGATGATGGGCTTAACCTATCTGCAATTTTTCAGCTATTACTTACAAAAAAATCCACCAAAAGGTATTTTGACCAAACCGATGAAAATTGATTATTTTGGCCCGATGAAATATATGAATCAACCTAACTGGCATCAAAAAACGGAAGAAGAAATTGATGAGTCTTTTGATGTGTTTCATAAAGTTGCCAATTTAGAATGGGATACCCTATTATTTTTCTACGGTGTGATGGTGGCAGTGGGTGGCTTGAGTTTTATCGGCTATTTAACGGTCATTTCTGCCCATTTATACACAGGGATTGACCCAACAATTGCGAATATTTTGGTCGGCGTTGCCTCCGCTTTTATTGATAACGGCACGATTATGTTAGCGGTTTTAACCATGCACCCCGATATTTCACAAGGACAATGGTTGCTAGTGACATTAACAGCAGGTGTGGGCGGAAGTTTGCTAGCCGTTGGTTCTGCTGCGGGTGTGGGATTAATGGGACAAGCCAAAGGGATTTATACGTTTACCTCGCATTTAAAATGGTCGCCTGTTATCGCACTGGGTTATATCGGCAGTATCGTGGCGCATTTCTTAATTAACGGACGCTATTTCTAATTCGTCAATCACGACTGGCAGTTTTCAAAAGATTGCTGGTCGTCATCCCTCCTTTTTTTAAAAGTTAATTTTTTACTTTTTATGCCTCACTCTCAATCCCAAAATAATCTTGTTCCTTTAGCACTTAGCGCAATTGGCGTGGTGTTTGGGGACATCGGCACTAGCCCGCTTTATGCAGTGAAAGAAGTTTTCGGCAATCATATAACCATTGATAAACTGCATGTGCTGGGTGTGTTATCGCTGATTTTTTGGTCACTGGTGTTAGTTGTGACCTTGAAATATGCCATTTTTATTATGCGGGCGAATAATAAAGGCGAAGGCGGAATTATGGCGTTAATGACCCTAGCCTTGTATAGCTCAAAAGAACGCCCAAAACTGCGTCAATTTATTATCACTATTGGCTTATTTGGCGCGGCGTTGTTTTATGGTGACGGCATTATCACACCTGCAATTTCAGTATTAAGCGCGGTGGAAGGCTTGCAAATTATCGCTCCTTCTTTAGAACACTATGTGCTTCCAATTACGTTGGCAGTGCTGGCTGTGTTGTTTATTTTACAAGCGAAAGGCACAGGGCAAGTTGGCAAATTATTTTCACCGATTATGTGCATTTGGTTTTTCACGCTTGCCGCGCTGGGTGTGATTAACATTCTCAAATTCCCTGCGGTATTGATGGCGGTCAATCCTTATTACGGTTTGCATCTGTTATTTGAACTCGGCTGGGGGGGCTTGCTGATTATGGGGTCGGTTGTGCTTTCCATCACAGGAGCAGAAGCTTTATATGCAGACATGGGGCATTTTGGCTTAAAACCGATTCGTTATGCGTGGTTTAGTTTTGTGTTTCCAGCTTTACTGCTCAATTATTTTGGACAAGGCGCGTTATTAATTAACAATCATGCTGCTGTGCAAAATCCGTTTTATCTGCTCGCCCCGACTTGGGCAATGTATCCTTTATTAATCATGGCAACGCTTGCTTCGGTCATCGCCTCGCAAGCAGTGATTTCTGGTGCGTTTTCTGTCACGCGCCAAGCGATACAATTAGGCTATTGTTCACGGATGCGCATTTTGCACACCTCCGGCGAAGAAATGGGGCAAGTGTATTTGCCGATGGTGAATTGGATCTTGATGGTGTGCGTATTTATTGTGGTCTTGAGTTTTCAATCCTCCTCTGCATTAGCTTCCGCTTATGGCATTGCCGTCACAGGCACGATGATTATTGATACTTTGCTAGCTTTTATCGTGATTCAAAGTTTATGGAAATGGCGCACTTCACTCGGCTTATTGTTTTTAACCACTTTTTTAACCATAGACTCGCTATTTTTGTTTGCCAATAGTTTAAAAATCCCTACAGGCGGCTGGCTACCTTTATTTATCGGCACATTGTTATTTTTAACCATGACAACATGGGTAAAAGGGCGCACTTTGCTGACAAGCTATATGTATGATAATCGGGTGATGTTTGAAGAATTAGATGAAAAACTAACCGGACATAAAACCGTCAGCGTGAAAGGCACTGCGATTTATTTGGCGAAAAGTTTGCACGGTGTGCCGCAGGTTTTTTCTCAAAATTTTGAACACAACCATGTTCTGCATGAACAAATCATTGTGTTGACGGTGGTGACAAAAGAAGAACCTTATGTGCCTGAAGAACAGCGGATGAAAATTCGTAAATTTGGGGTGAATCGCGAGTTTTATCGGGTGAAATTTTATTATGGCTTTCAGCAAGACCCGGATGTGAGAAAAGATTTAGAATTGTGTAGTCAAGGTGGAATTCATCTGGATTTTGCGCAAACCTCATTTTTTATTGGTAGCGAGAAAATCACCTTTAAAAAACAAAATCCATTACCCGAATGGCGCAGAATTTTGTTTTTATTTTTATTCCGTAACGCCTCTAGCCCGATTGGTTTTTTGAAAATTCCAGCGGAGCGGGTGATTGAGTTAGGAACAAGAATTAATCTGTAGCGAGTTTTTTTGTTGACCGTAGAGACGCAATATTTTGCGTCTCTACCATTTTGAAAAAATATATATTGCTAAAATGACGATGATTATTTGAAGTAGAAATAACAAAAATTATCAAAACGACCAGTCGTCTTGAAAAAAATTATAAGACGACTGATCGTCTTAAAAAATAACAGTTATTTTTATCAGGTAGAGACGCAAAATATTGCGTCTCTACGGGGGCTTATGAAGAGTCAAAAAGTTATTTTATCGCCTTAAAGCCAATATCTGTGCGGTAATAAACTTTATCCCAACTGATTTGATTGACCAATTGATACGCATTTTCTTGCGCAGTTTTAATATCCGCACCTAAGGCACACGCACACAATACGCGCCCTCCAGCGGTCACAACCTGTTCACCTTGTAATGCAGTTCCAGCATGAAACACTTTGCTAGTTTCATTCTCTGTGGTTGGCAAACCGTAAATCACATCGCCTTTAGGATAAGCATCAGGATAACCGCCCGCCGCCATTACCACTCCGAGAGCCGCACGTTCATCCCACGCGCTATCAACTTGGTCTAAACGTTGTTCTAATGCCGCTAAACATAAATCGACCAAATCACTTTGCAAACGCATCATAATCGGTTGAGTTTCAGGATCACCAAAACGGCAGTTGTATTCCAATACTTTCACCGAGCCATCTGCGGCAATCATCAATCCCGCATACAAAAAGCCAGTATAGGCATTATCATCGCTAATCATCCCTTGTAAGGTTGGATTAATCACAGTGTCCATCACGCGCTGATGAATTTCTGGAGTCACAATCGGAGCTGGAGAATACGCGCCCATTCCACCGGTATTGGGGCCGCAATCACCGTTGTCACGCGCTTTATGGTCTTGCGAGGTTGCCATTGCTAAAGCTTGTTTACCATCTGCAATGACAATAAAACTGGCTTCTTCACCGACTAAAAATTCCTCAATCACCACTCTATGACCGGCATCGCCAAAGCTATTGCCAGACAACATATCTTCAACTGCGGCGATGGCTTCTTGTTCGGTTTGCGCCACGATGACACCTTTGCCAGCGGCTAAACCATCCGCTTTTACTACAATCGGTGCGCCGTGTTTTTTGATGTAAGCAATCGCTTGCGCAGTATCGGTAAAACTTTGATACGCGGCGGTGGGAATTTGATAACGCGCCATAAAGTCTTTGCAATAACTTTTTGAGCCTTCCAGTTGTGCCGCTTTTGCGGTGGGGCCAAAACATTGCAAGCCAGCCTGCATAAAGCTATCGACAATCCCTTTTACTAACGGCACTTCAGGGCCAATAATGGTTAAGTCAATCGCGTTTTGTAGTGCAAAGGTTAATAAACCGCCCACATCATCGGCGGCAATTGCGACATTTTCTAAATTGGCTTCTAAAGCAGTGCCAGCATTGCCCGGCGCAACAAAGACGTGGCTTACTTTTGCAGATTGTTTTACTTTCCAAGCTAAAGCGTGTTCACGTCCGCCGCTGCCTACGATAAGAATTTTCATGGTTTCTTCTGTATTTAAAAGATTTTAGATTGCTATGCAAAACTACTTTGCACAGCAGTTAAAGAGGAAATTATTTAAACTCAAGCACAATCGCATCAATGCCTTGGCTACGCAATTGACTTTTAATCGCCATCACGCTGGTCATGCCGGCATAAGGGCCAACCTTAACGCGATACCACATCACCTCACCGACTTGCGCTTTTTCAATGCGCGACTCAATACCCATCGTGGTTAATTTTGCTTTCAGCTCATCGGCATCAGGAGAATCACGAAAAGAACCCGCCTGCATAATATATTTTGCAGTTTGATCGCCTACGCCAATTTTTTCTTCGCGAATCCGCGTTTTAATTTCATGGTCTGGAATCACCACTTCAACCGACGGCAAAATGGTGTAAAAATCAAAATGCGGCTCTACAGGAATCGAATCTTGTCGCGGCGGAACAGCGGCTGTAGGTACAGGACTGGTTTTTGTCTCTGCACCAGTTGCTGCAGCAACAGGATTACCCGCTGAATTGGGTTCGGCATTCATTTCATCGGCACTTAAACCACCTGCGGCTGCCACTTCTTTCGCCACCGTTGCTACCGCGCTGGTGGCGGCGGCTACTTTTGCATCATTTTGATTGCTAGCTGCGGTAGCGACTTGTTCTGGCACAAGTGGTCTGGGCTTGGCTTGTTCTACTTGAATAAAGTGTTTAATAACTAATGCCAAAACAGTGATAAAAGCAACAATCAACAATCTATCCCAACTGTCTAAGCCCATTTTTTTTTTCGGTTTAGCGGTGCGATAAGTGTTACTTTTGTAATCTCTCGGTGGCATTTTACATAACCTCAGGGGAATTGATTCCCAGCAGAGTCAAGCCGTTATGCAACACTTGTTTCACGGCACAAATCAAATTCAAACGCGCGTTACGCAACGCCACGTCATCAACCAAAAATTGGTGTGCATTATAATAAGTATGAAAATCATGCGCTAAATCACGCAAATAATGAATTAACACATGCGGCTCGTATTGCAGCGCGGCTTTTTCCAACACTTCAGCATAACGCGACAGCGCGGTTAATAAGTTAATTTCATGCTCTTGCGTTAATAAAGTGAGATTTTGCATACCCAAGCTTAAATCACGCGGCAAACCTTTTTCATCCAATTGCCGCAACACGCTGCAAATTCGCGCATGAGCATATTGCACATAATAAACAGGATTATCGTTGCTTTTCGAGGTTGCCAATTTCAAATCAAAATCCATGTGCTGTTCAGATTTACGCATCACATAAAAGAAACGCGCCGCGTCTTTGCCCACTTCATTGCGCAATTGCCGCAACGTGACAAATTCACCAGAGCGCGTTGACATTTGCACTTGCTCATCACCACGCCACAACACCGCAAACTGCACTAATAATACGCTGAGTTTTGATTCATCCGCGCCTAACGCTTGGAGTGCGGCTTTGACGCGTGGAATATAGCCGTGATGGTCTGAACCCCAAATATTAATAATTTTGTCGAAACCGCGATCCAGCTTGTTCATGTGATACGCAATATCGGAGGCAAAATAAGTACCTTGCCCATTTTCACGCACCACGACTCTATCTTTTTCATCGCCTAAACGACTGGAAGCAAACCATGTTGCGCCGTCTTTTTGATATAAAAATCCGGTTTTTTCCAAGCGATGTAAAGCTTCCGCCACTGCGCCATCATCCATCAATTTCCGCTCAGAAAACCATTGTTGATAGCCCACGCCGAATTCTTCTAAATCCTGCTTAATATCATCCAAAATGCCATTTAATCCGGCTTGGAATAAATCCCGATATTGCGAAGAACCTAATAAGGTTTTTGCTCGTTCAATTAGCGCGTCAATATGCTTTTCTTTATCGCCACCGGCTGGCTCATCAGCGGGAATATCTTCCATCACTAATTCTGCGGGACGACGATATTCATTTTGTGAATTGTGATGAATGGTTGCTGCAATATCGCGCACATACGCACCGCGATAAGCATTGCTTGGGAAGGGAATGACCTCACCACATTCTTCTAAATAACGTAGCCAAATGCTGGTGGTTAAAATATCCATTTGCCGACCTGCATCGTTGACATAATATTCACGATGCACTTCAAAACCGACTGCGGCTAATAAATCCGCAACCACAGAGCCATAAACCGCGCCGCGTCCGTGTCCTACATGCAGAGGGCCGGTTGGATTTGCAGAAACAAATTCAACTTGCACTTTTTTGCCCGCGCCAATTTTGCTCAAACCAAATTGTTGTCCGGCACTGTGAATTTTCTCAATAATCTGATAACGCGCATTCGGATTAACGAAAAAATTGATAAACCCCGGCCCTGCAATTTCAACTTTGGTGACAAACTCATTTTTCGGCAAAGCAGCAATAAACTGCTCAGCAAAAACTCTGGGGGTGCTGTTGTTTTGTTTAGCCAAAATCAACGCTAAATTAGAGGCAAAATCGCCATGCGCAGGGTCGCGTGCTCGGTCAAGATTAATCTTCGGGGTCACATCGGTTGCAATTACGCCAGTGTTTTTTAGGGTGTCAATGGCTTGTTGGATAAGGGCTTCTAACTGTTGTTTCATTATGTTACAGCGTTTAATTAGTATCAAAATAGCTGTCCATTATCCCTGAATTTTCTATTATTAGCTAATTCAAGATATTAGCGGCAACGTAGGTTTTTTTCTGTCATCGCATAGACGCTAAGATAAGCTTTTCTTTCAGTGTCTTAGTGACTATTATAGATTCTTTGCATTTTTTAAATCCCTGATATGACGACATCTCAATCTATTCAACGCCTTGCTTTAACCTGTGGCGAACCTGCTGGAATCGGCCCTGATTTATGTGTTGCGCTGGCTTTTCAACATCATGAGTGTGAGCTGATTGCCATTGCCGATCCTGATATGCTCAAAGAACGCGCTAAATTGCTGGGGCTGGAGCTTGAAATCAAAAAATTTGACCCGTTAGACCCCGCGCGTCCACATCAGGCTGGCACGTTATTGGTGTTTCCTGTTTCTACAAAAAAACAAGTCAATTGCGGACAGCTCAATAAAGAAAATAGTCGCTATGTGATTGAATCTATTCGCTTAGCGACGCAAGGCTGTTTAGATGGTTTGTTTAGTGCAATGGTCACAGCTCCTGTGCACAAAGGCATTATTAACGATGCGGGCTTGGAATTTAGCGGACACACTGAATATATTGCGGATATTAGCGGTGGACATCCGGTGATGATGCTGGCAACGCCGGGGCTGCGGGTTGCGCTAGTCACTACACATTTGCCGTTAGCGGATGTACCAAAAGCGATTACCGCTGAACGGTTAACTAAAGTGATTCAAGTGTTAGATCGGGATTTGCGCTGCCGTTTTTCCATTCGTCGTCCTAATATTTTGGTTTGCGGCTTAAATCCTCATGCAGGCGAAGGCGGGCATTTAGGCATGGAAGAAATTGAGGTGATTATTCCCACTTTGGAAAAGCTAAAAAGCCAAGGGATTCGTTTACTAGGGCCATTGCCAGCCGATAGCGTGTTTACGCCGAAATATATGGAGCAGGCGGATGTGGTGTTGGCGATGTATCACGATCAAGGTTTGCCGGTGTTAAAGCATGTGGGATTTGGGGCGGCGGTGAATATTACCTTGGGTTTGCCGATTATTCGTACTTCGGTGGATCATGGCACGGCGTTGGAGTTGGCGGGAACGGGCTTGGCGAATGGTAGTAGTTTGAATTTAGCCATAAAAACGGCGTTAGAAATGACTTCTTATAATCCGATGCACTTTTAAGTTAAGCAAATCTGATAACTACGACTGCCAGTCCTTCAAAGGACTGGCAGTCGTGCTTACAATCCAGCTATCCGCACCATTTGCAACGGGTTAATTGTGTGCCCGCCTACTTGTAAAAACACAAAATCTTCCGTCTCTACGCCTGATAACAAAAGTCACTTTTACCAAAAAATCTATTCTCAATAACTTAAATCGTAGCAGCCGCTAACTCTGTCAATTATTTTTTACGCTCTGATTTTTTTAAGACGACCAGTCGTCTTTAAAAATTTTGCTGCAACTTCTTTCTAAAATGAATCATTATAAGCACCTGTTTATTCGCGATTACCATTGGAAAACGTTTGCTTAATCACTTACTTTGTTCTTTTTTACTCTCTTTAATCAACGCAAAAACATGAAACGTCAATTAGAACCCGAACTCATGGAAGACGAGGCGCAAGTAAAAGCTTATGCGGAAGCCGACTTTAGCCAGCCGCATCAAAACTTTGTGTCTTTATTCAACGAAATTTTCTGCCAACAACACGATTATGTTTTAGATTTAGGCTGCGGCGCGGGCGATATTAGTTATCGCTTTGCCAAAGCCAATCCCGACTGTATTGTGCATGGCGTTGATGCCTCAGAAACCATGCTGGCTTGGGCACAAAAAGATCCGCGCCGCGCATCTATCAAAAACGTCCATTTTTTTAATCGCTATTTGCCCGCAGAACAATTGCCACGCAGTTCTTATGATGCCATTATCAGCAACAGCTTGTTGCATCATTTGCCAGAGCCACAAGTGTTATGGCAAACCATCAAACAAGGTTCTCAGCCGAAAACTAAAATCTTGCTGATGGATTTAATGCGCCCTGCCCGCCTTCAACAAGCACAGCAATTAGTGCAAACTTATGCTGCAAATGAACCTGCCATTTTGCAACACGACTTTTATCATTCGTTGCTTGCCGCTTTTACAATTGAAGAAGTACAAGCCCAACTCAATGCCGCTGATTTGGCTTTAGCGTGTAGAATAATCAGCGATCGCCATTTTATTGTTTATGGCTCGTTTAATTGATGGTTTAAAGCAGGATTTTTAGACGCAAAAACTTACAGAATCATTTTGCTAATTCTAAAATTTGGTAACTTTTGATTCAGACAGCAAAATTTCCTTTCTCACAATGAAAAATGAACAAAACTGAACTTGAAAATTTAGCCGCTATCAGAATCAAAGAAGCCGAAGTTCTTCTAAAAGCAGAATGTTATCAAGGAGCTTACTATTTAGCAGGCTACGCGCTGGAATGTACATTGAAAGCTTGCATAGCCAAACACGTTAAAGCATTTGATTTTCCAGACAAACAACTAGCCAACGATTGTTATACTCACAATTTGGCTAAATTGCTAAGCACCGCAGGTTTAAAACAAAAACAGGCAGAAGCAGAAAAACAAAATGCAGAGTTTAAATTAAACTGGGCAATTGCTATTGAGTGGTCAGAAGAATCACGTTATGACTGTGAAATTGAAGAGCAAGAGGCACTCGATTTGTTTAATGCAATTACCGATAACCCATCAGGAATATTGTCATGGCTAAAGAATTATTTATAACGCAATGGTTTTCTAATGAAATGCGTATAGCCGGAGAAAACTTAATAAAACGCCTAGATGAATCTGGCGCACAAGTAGTCGCAGCTTTTTGGCTGTTAGATAGCGAGGAAAAAACCTGGGAATTGACGATAGTTTCTCCCCTTGTTAAAACGGAAGGCCCCAAAAATTACTATAAACGGATTAACGATATTGATGAATCTGTAAATCCAGCTGAAGAAATCATTTCTTTACATCATATTCGCGTAGCTAAACCCAATAATCGGATTGTAAAAGCATTGAAAAACAGTGTTCTTGAAGATTCTATGCTTGCCAATAATAGATTAGGTCAAAATATGCTTGGAGGAGTTTATATTGAGGATATATATCTTTATCGAATGGATTGGAAATTACTTGAAGATAATGCAAAAAACATAATCAACTCAAACTCATCGCTTTACCTGAAAAAAACACCTGCCCTCGCACAATGAAAGTTGAGGGTGGGCAGCCTCATTTGAACAACAAAATAACAGCTTACTTGAATAGTCACCTTGGTCTTCATCTTTATCAACTCAAATCAAACCCATGAAAAAAATCCCTATCGGTATCAGCAGTTGTTTACTCGGTGAAAATGTCCGTTTTGACGGCGGCAATAAACACAACGCTTACATCACCGGCACTCTCGGCGAATATTTTGAATTTCTGCCCTTTTGCCCTGAAGTTGCGATTGGCTTAGGCATTCCACGCCCCACCATTCACTTAATTAAAACCGACAATCAACTGCGCTGTGTCGGCGTAAAAGATGCAACGCTGGATGTCACCGACCGCTTACGCAATTACGCACTGGCACAAAAAACCGCTCAGGCGCATTTATCCGGTTATATTTTCAAAAAAGACTCGCCCAGCTGCGGCGTGGAGCGCGTGAAGGTTTACACCCATAATCAACCGCATCGCGAAGGCGTGGGCATTTATGCACAGCAAATTATGGCGAATAACCCTTTATTGCCGGTTGAAGAAGAAGGTCGCTTAGGCGATGCGGGATTGCGAGAAAATTTTATTCAGCGTGTTTATGTTTATCATCGCTGGCAAACTCTGCTGCAAGAAGGCTTAACCGTGCAAAAACTCACGCATTTTCACGCGCGGCATAAATTGATTATTATGAGTCACGGCAATTATCAACCGCTTGGACAATTGCTTAGCACTGCAACTCAGGAGAATCTCACCCAAATTGCCGATGACTATATTGTGCAATTGATGACTATTTTGAAAAAGGTAGTCACGCGCGGACAGCATGTGAATGTGTTGCAGCATATTCAAGGCTATTTGAAAAAAGAACTTGGCGCGGATGATAAAGCTGAATTAGGTGAAATTTTTGAACGTTATCGCAATGGCGAATTGCCGCTGATTGTGCCGATTACTTTATTGAAACATCACTTTCGCAAAACGCCCGATCCGTATATTGAAGACTCGTTTTATATGTCGCCCTATCCGCAAGAACTTAATTTAATCAATCAGTTGTAATCATGGCAAAAATATTATGCGTAGGCTGCGGTGATGTCGGCGGCACAGTTGCGAAACAATTGGCAGAAGCTGGACATCACGTCACAGGGTTAAAACGCCATCCGCCAGCAAAGGCAGATAAGGTGAATTATGTTGCTGCCGATATTACCGAGGCAGCGCAATTGCAAAATCTAGCGACGGATTTTGACACCGTGTTTTTTGTGCTTTCACCAGATAGATACAGTGAAAATGGTTATCGTGCGGTTTATGAAACCGGTTTGGATAATTTACTGAATCATTTTGCCCGCGCGAAACAATCGCCGCGTTGGTTTTTCACTTCCTCAACCAGTGTTTATGCGCAATCACAGGGTGAATGGGTTGATGAAGAATCAGAGGCTGAACCGGAGAATCCGAATAGTCAATTTATCCGCGCGGCAGAGCGCAAAATTATTGCCGCCAATCCTGAAAATATTGTGGTGCGGTTTAGTGGTATTTATGGCGAAGGGCGCGGTTATTTATTAAGGCTTGCGCAACAAGCTCCTGAAGTGCAAAAAAATCCGCCTTGTTTTACTAACCGCATTCATCAGCAGGATTGTGTAGGCGTGTTGTTGTTTTTGTTGCAGCAGCAAGCAAATGGAAAATTGTTGGAGCAATGTTATCTCGCTAGTGATGATAATCCCGCGCCGACGTGGGAGGTGATGACGTGGTTGGCTGAGCAAATGAAATGCCCGCCGCCTAAAGAAAAAACGACGCATAGTGCTGAAATGAATAAACGTTGCAATAATCAGCGTTTGAAAGCGTTGGGTTATCAATTTCGTTATCCGAGTTATCAAGAAGGGTATTTGCCGCTCATTAATCTAAGTTAAACCTTTCAGGTCTTGAAGACCTGAAAGGTTTGTAAAAAACTATTGAGCAGTAACGTGTCACCTCACTACATCTGTAAAAAAATCAAGTTCAGCTACATACTTTTTTCAGATAAAAAAGTAAAAGTTTATAATCTGTGTTTTCAATATTATATGTTGTTTAACATAACAGACTTACAGTAGACTCCATTCTCAAGTCATCTTTAAAGTGTTTATTTATGTATAAAATGCAATTCAATCAGTTTGCCTTTAAAGGCTGCCAATTTCCTTCACCAGAAATTGAAAAATTTAGGTTTATTGACTTATTTGCAGGGATTGGAGGGTTTCGTCTTGCAATGCAATCGGTTGGTGGAAAATGTCTTTTTTCAAGCGAATGGGATAAAGACGCACAAACAACTTATTTTGAAAACTTTGGCGAATTACCTGCTGGAGATATAAGAGATATTTCTGAAAAAGATATACCCAATCACGATGTTTTATGTGCGGGCTTTCCCTGTCAGCCATTTAGCTTAGCAGGAGTTTCTGCAAGAAACTCACGAAATACTGCACATGGTTTTGCCTGTGAAACTCAAGGTACGCTATTTTTTGATGTAATGAGAATAGTTGCAGAAAAGCGTCCAGCTGTTATTTTTTTGGAAAATGTTAAAAACATTGTTAGACATAATGAAGGCAATACCTTTGCAGTCATAAAAAGAACAATTGAAGACTTGGGTTATTCATTCAATTACACGCTAGTTAATGCTCAAACAGAAGTGCCGCAAAAACGAATTCGATGTTACATAGTATGTTTGCGTGATACCAAGCAAAAGTTTGAATTTCCAATATTTTCAGGCACTCCTTTGCCGTTAAAGTCAATTCTTGAAAATGAAAACACTTTGGGTGACGAATTTACCATTTCCGATAAATTATGGGCTGGGCATCAAAGACGAACAGCTACAAACTTAGCTCGAGGAGTTGGTTTTACCGCATTTTGCGTTGATATTAACAAGCCTGCAAATACCTTAGTGGCTCGTTATGGAAAAGATGGAAAAGAATGTTTAATCCCTCAATTAGGTAAAAACCCACGAAAACTCACTCCTAGAGAATGCGCTCGATTACAAGGTTATCCCGAATCCTTTAAAATACCTGTTTCAAAAACAGCGGCTTATAAGCAATTTGGTAATTCAGTTGCGTTACCTGTGATAAAAAAAATTTCTGAAAAAATTTCTGATTATTTGATGGAAGAAAGACAATGCAATTCGGAGCTATTCAAAAAATAAAATTTAATACAACTATAGGCTCTTATTCAGTTGTAACAGAGCGAGAAAACTATGACTCCCAAATTACTGCAACAGATTCAGAAGCAAAACTATTAATTGATTTCTTTGGTAAAGAAAACATACCAATTGGAAATGTAAAATCACATAAAGAACAAGCTCAGAAAACACTAAGGTTATATCCTAAAGGAGATGAAATAAAATTAAACTTGGTTTTTCCAAAACCTAATAAAACAGAGCTAAGACTCTATTTATCAACAAAAGCCGGCTTTAAACCCATTCCAAACTCAATTTGGTTTATGTTTATCAAAAACAATGAGCTATGGATTGGAAGCATGATAGAACAAGAATGGCGTGATGAAAATGCTCTCATTATTTATGACGAAACAGAAGGGGTTTATCAAGACTCCCTTTCCGAGCTGGACGAAATAAAAATTACAAAATTAAAAGCTCGTGATGTTTTTTCCAGAGATAGAAATATTGCTTTAGAAAGAATTAAAATCGAAAAATATATGTGTGAATATAATCCATCTCATATTCTGTTCAATTCACGTTACACTAATTTACCTTATCTTGAAGCCCATCATCTCATTCCGCTCGCATTACAAAAAAACACAGCTAAAAAGCTTGATGTTATAGAAAATATTTTCAGCCTTTGCCCTTATTGTCATAGAGCAATTCATAATGCTGACAAAGATTTAACACAAAATATAATTAAAAAACTTGCATTTAAAAGACCCGAATTGCTGAATATAATGGAGTTAAAAACCAGTGATATATTTAGCTTTTATTCAGTTGAGGATATTTATTAGCTGTTAAAAATAAATCTTATTTGCCATCTCTAAAGGAGCAATACTCTGCCCTACTCATAAAAATATCGCATTAATCCATTAGTTTTTCCTTAAAAATCATGCATCTACTCACGCTGATTCATAAACCGCACAACCTGCAATTATCATTTGTACAAGGCGATAACGTTCTTAACATTCTCAATAGCGCGGAACTTAAAGTCAGCTCCGCTTGCGTCGGACACGGCTTTTGCGGCTTATGTCGCATCAAAATTATCAGCGGAAACGTATCCGATTTAACTGGCATTGAAAAAAGCCGCTTATCTATCCAACAAATTCAACAAGGAACGCGCCTTGCTTGCCAAATCAACGCGCTATCGAATCTGGAAGTGAGCATTGAAAATCCCATCAACGTTTTAAAATGGCGAAAAATCCAACCGCTGGATAAATCTGCCCTGCACAACACAGCAAGCTATGGCATTGCGCTGGATTTGGGCACAACGCATTTGCGCCTGTCGTTGTGGAATATCACGCAACGAAAACGTGTGCTGGCGTGGTCTGCGTTTAATCCGCAATTTCGCTACGGTGCAGATGTGCTCACACGCTTGATGGCGGCGCGAGAATCAGAAGCGGATGCTTTGGAACTGAAATTACTGATTCAACAAGCCATTAAAAACGCTCTGACGATTATCTGTACATTGCCGTTGACTATTGCGCAAATCAAAGCGTTATTGATTGTTGGCAACACGCCGATGCTGACTTTATTAAGTCAGAAAAACTTTCAGCAATTATTAGAGCCGGAATATTGGACGCAAGCGGTTGAATGTCAAATTGATGAGGTGCGCGATTGGCAAACTTTTTTAAATTTAGACGCAAATACAGAAATTGCTAATGTTCCGCCGTTGGCAGGTTTCGTCGGCTCTGATTTGTTGGCTGGCGTTTTGGTCACTGAACTGACTCGCAGCAATGAACCCGCGCTGCTGATTGATTTTGGCACAAACTCAGAACTCGCGCTGTGGGATGGCGAAAAACTCTGGCTGAGTTCCGTGCCCGGCGGCCCCGCGTTTGAAGGTTCTGGAATTAGTTGTGGCTTGCCTGCTGGCGATGGGGCAATTTGTCGAATGAGTAAAAGTTCTGCGGATTTTTGGGATTATCAAGTGCTTGGCAAAGCGCGTCCTGCGGGATTATGTGGCTCAGCATTAGTAGATGTGATTGCGCAATTGCTGGCAACAGGCGAATTAAATCGTAATGGTCGGTTTAAAAACAGGGCTAATACTGAAATTTTATTGCCTTTATCCGCAGAACATTTTCTGAGTGTAAAAAAACAAGATATTGATATTTTTCAACGCGCAAAAGCCGCAACCGGCGCGGCGCAACAACATTTATTCAAAGCCGCCGGTCTCAGTTTGACCGATTTAAAGCGCGTTTGTGTGTGCGGCGCGTTTGGGCAGTTTTTAAATGTGGCAAATGCTCAAGCAATCGGCTTGCTGCCTGCGTGTGCGGTGGAAAAAATTCAGCTGTATGAAAATACAGCTCTGAGTGGCTGCGAATTACTCTTATCAGCTACGGCTGCTGAAACAGAGCAACTGGAAAACATGAGAACGCAGGCACACATTGTGAATATGGCGCATTCGTTTAGTTTTGATGATGCGTTTGTTGATAATTTATATTTGCAACCACTGCTGTTTGAAAAATAAAAGATTGTGTGTAAATAACAAGTCTTTAAGGATTGTCGGTCGAAAAGTAAGCTTTGACTGACAAAAAAATCTCCCCCTTTGACACATCTGTGATAAATTTCCACATTTATAGACATATAATTTTCATCAGGAGCGTTTAAGTGCTTACCGAAATTATCGCGGCATACAATGAAGCGGTTTTTGACACCGACCGCGATAGTGCGTTAGAAATTATTCATTGCGCACTAGAGAGCGGCGTTTCTCCTGAAGATATTGTGTTTCAAGTTGTGATTCCTGCAATGGAATTGATGATTAAATCCATCAGTGAAGATTTTGATGCCAATCTTGCACAACACTTCATGGCATCGCAAATTGCCTCGCAAGTCACCGAAGAAATGGTGGCAAAATTCAAAAAAAGCCCTGAAATTATCGGCACGGTGATTTTGGGAACTTCACACGGCGACATGCACACGCTGGGAAAACGGATTGTGTCGGGTTGTTTGCGTTCCTTGATGATTGATGTGGTTGATTTAGGCGTGAATGTTGCGCCAGAAAAATTTGTGGATGAAGCCGTTGCTCACAACGCGCCCGTTATCGCCATTTCCTCAATGATGATGCACACCGCCCGCAGTGACTTGGGCTGCATAAAAGTGCGTGAAATTTTAAAAGAACGAAATCTGGAAGCTAAAATCAAAATTGTAGTCGGCGGCGCACCTTATCGTTGGGATCCTAATCTGTATAAAATCGTGCAGGCGGATGCGTGGGCAGAAGATGGAATTACCGCAGGCAAGGTGATTAAGGATTTGATTATGGAGATGAAAAAATGATAACCGGAATGGAGAGATTGGTTGCCGCAATGAATGGGGAAAAATCGGACAGAATTCCGGTTTTTTGCAATTTGCTTGACCAAGGTGCAAAGGAATTGGGAATCAGCACTCTGAAAGAATATTACTCTAACGGCGAATATGTGGCAGAAGCGCAGCTAAAAATGCGCGAAAAATACGGTTATGACAATGTCTGGAGTTTGTTTTATGTTGGAAAAGAAGCGGAATTATTAGGCTGCCAAAAAATTATTTACGCCACCGATGGCCCGCCGAATGTTGAACACTTTGTGATTCAATCGGATGCGGATATAGAAAAACTGCAAGTGCCAGAGGATATAACCTCGCATCCTGCCTGGGCAGAAGAGTTGAAATGTTTGCAAATTCTAAAGCGCGAGGCAAAAGGCAAATATCCGATTTGTGCGTATTTGACTGCCAGCATGACTTTGCCAGCGATTTTAATGGGCATGGATAAATGGTTTGAATTACTGTTTTTTGGTTCTCACGACCTGCGCGACCTGCTGTTAAGCAAATGCAGCGAGTTTTTTCATAAAGAAGTCACTGCGTATCGCAATGCCGGTGCCGATATTATTTTGTACGCCAATCCGTTTGGCTCAACAGATTTTGTGCCGAAAAAACAATTTCAAAACTTATCCATGCCTTGGATGAAAAAAGATTTAGAGCCGGTTGGAATTGATGATGTGGTTTATTACTGCGGCAGTTCGCGGATGAATAATGTGATTGAACCTGTGATGGAACAATTAAATCTTAAATCGTTCTATTTAAGCCCGAATGATGATGTGGCAGCAGGGAAGAAAATCGTGGCAAATCGTGGCTTAACCTGCGGCGTGATTAATGATATTCGTTTGATTGGACAGAAGCCGAAGTGCGCAGCGAAGTGCAACGCATTATTGAGGCTGGCATGGCAGGGGGGAAATTTGCGTTTGGCACATTGGTGATGCCTTATAAAATTCCAGAACGTAATATTCGCGCTATGTTGGATGCCGCTTATGAATTTGGGCGATATTAATTTTCTGTTGCCATGATGCCTAACAACAATGAAGACGCAATACAAAAGCTTCAACAGCGCGTGAAAAAACTCGCCGCAGAAAAATCATATCTGCAACTGATTCTGCAATTAATCTCTAAAATCAACACAGTTTCAGGGTTAGAAAATACCATCGACAATTTATTGCACGCCGTGATGGACGTGATTGGCGGCGCAAATTTGATTTTGTATTATCAAATTGACGAAGATATTTTTTATACCGATGTGTATGGCAAAAAACAAAAACTAGAAACCATTGCAGATTCGCAAGTTTCTGGCGTGTATCAAACAGGACAACCTGTTGAATATGAACATGATTTTGAAGATACGCAACTGCGCAGCGCGGAATTTACCAATGCCTACACTTGGGTTTATCCGCTGAAAGTCGGCAATGACTTAATTGGCGTGTTTAAAATGGAAAGTCTGCATATTGGAATGCACGAGCTGCAAGAATATTTGCCCATTTTTTTTAATTACACTGCCCTGATTTTAAAAAATGAAATTTTAGGTTTTTCGCGTTTGCAGCAGATTAATCAGCAATTGGAACAAGAAATTATTCGCCGCAAACAGATTGAAAAAGATTTGCGTCATGCCAAAAATCGCGCTGAGGAAGCCAGCCAAGCAAAAAGCATTTTTTTAGCCAATATGAGCCATGAACTGCGCACGCCAATGAATGCGGTTTTGGGTTTTTCCAAAATTATGCAGTCCGATCCTGACATTACTGACGCGCAACGACAAAATCTGAATATTATTAATCGCAGCGGCTCGCATTTGCTGAATTTAATCAACGATATTCTGGATATGGCAAAAATTGAAGCCGGACGCGTTGTGATTGAGCCTGAGCCGTTTGATTTGGGCGAGGCAATTCGGGATATTGTCGATATGATGCGCGAGCGGGCGGAAAATAAACATCTGCAATTGCTGCATGTTGAGCAATCTGATTTTCCGCGTTTTGTGGAAGCCGATCCGTATAAATTCCGGCAAATTTTGATTAATTTAATTGGTAATGCGATTAAATATACCGACACAGGCACGGTGACTTTGTGGCTAAATGTTAAAAAGCATGATGAAGCCGACAAAATGTGGTTGATTTGTGAGGTGGAAGATACAGGTGTAGGAATTAGCCCGGAAGATCAGGAAAAGATTTTTGAGCCATTTGTGCAAGTTGGAAAAAATAGTGCGCAAAAGGGCACGGGCTTAGGTTTGCCGATTACTAAAAAATATCTCAGTTTAATGGGCGGCACTCTTTCTGTGCGTAGCAAAACTAACCAAGGTTCTTTTTTTCGGATTGAGTTGCCAGTGCGAAAAATCACCGCCACTGAAATTATGGCGATTAAACCACATCAAAATCAGGTGCTGGGTTTAGCTCCAAATCAAACCCTGCCGCGCTTGTTGATTGTGGATGATAATTTGGAAAATCGTTTGTTGCTGAAAAAAATTTTGCACCCGTTGGGATTTCAATTACGCGAGGCGTGTAATGGATTGGAGGCGGTGGAAATCTTTCAACAATGGCATCCGCATTTAATTTGGATGGATATTCGGATGCCGGTGATGGATGGCACAGAAGCAACGCGGCGCATTAAGGCAATGCCGCTGGGTAAAAATACCGTCATCGTGGCGTTGACTGCTAGCGTGTTTGCTGAGCAGCGCGAGAATTTGTTTCGTGCTGGCGTGGATGCGTTTATTAGCAAACCTTATCGCGTGGATGATATTTTTGCTTGTTTGCATGAATATCTGAAGGTTGAGTTTATTTATCAGCAACCTGAATCTCAGGCGTTGTCTACTCCCAAGCCTTTAAGTGTGGAAGAGTTCAAAACCTTGCCTGTTGATTTGCAAACACAACTACAGAGTGCTGCTGCCATGCTGGATATAGAACAAACGGAACAGGTGATTGCACAAATACCGGCGCAAAATGACGCTATCGCAGCTGGATTAGAGCAGTATTTGCAACAAATGGATTTTCAAGCAATTTTGAATTTGTGTAAAAGTGCGTAATCATCGCTTTTGGGTGAGTTAAACGTTTCTGCATTCAAGCATTGCGCCTGAATGCAGAAAGTTTATAGCAGGAGATTAAGGAGTTAATCCTTCACCGATTGTGACAACTTTTAAAGCACTGGTGCCGCCTTGTTGTCCTGTCAAATCGCCTTTTGTGATGATGATTTTGTCACCATTTTTAGACTGTCCTTTTGTTCTTAACAAATCCACAATTTCACGATTGACTGTTGCGTGATCTTGCGATTCGTTAGAGAAATACATCGGGAATACACCACGATACAGCGTCACTTTTCCCAAAGTATGCAGTTGGCTACTGAACGCATAAATTGGAATCCCTGAACTAATCCGTGACATCCATAAAGGTGTTGAACCAGATTCAGTCATAGCAACAATCGCTTTCACGTCATCTGTATGGTTTGCCATGTACATTGCAGACATTGCAATCGCTTCATCAACCCGTTGGAATGTGCATTCTACGCGGTGTTTTGAAGTACGAATGCTAGGTTGTTGCTCAGTTTCTTTGCAAACTCTGTCCATTGCTTCCACCGCCAAAACGGGGTGTTTGCCACTGGCAGTTTCTGCTGACAACATAATCGCATCAGTACCATCTAATACGGCGTTAGCTACGTCAAACACTTCGGCACGAGTAGGAATCGGATTTTCAATCATAGATTCCATCATTTGCGTTGCTGTAATCACGGCACGGTCTAAAGCGCGTGAACGTTGAATCAAACGTTTTTGCACGGCTGGCAAATTCGCATCACCAATTTCCACACCTAAATCACCACGCGCAACCATCACTACGTCTGATGCAAGAATGATTTCATCCATCGTGGGTTGCACCACAGCTTCTGCACGTTCCACTTTAGAAACGATGCTGGCATAACAACCTTCTGCTGCTAACAAACGACGTGCTTCGTGCAAATCTTCTGCGCAACGTGGAAAAGATACCGCCACAAAATCAACATCAATTTTTGCGGCTGTTTTAATATCTTCTTTGTCTTTGTCAGTCAACGCTGCTGCTGATAAACCACCGCCTAACAAGTTAATACCTTTTTTGTTAGACAGATAGCCACCTACAACCACAGTACAGTTAATGCGTAAGTTTTCTTCGACATTGACCACGTCTAACACAACGCGACCGTCATCTAATAACAAACGACTACCCGCTTTCACTTCTTTGGGTAAAGGCTCATAGCTAATAGCAACTTGCGTTTCATCGCCTGCGGTGTAGTCTAAGTTAATATCGAGTGCGAAATCTTGACCGTTATGTAACCAAACTTTTTCCGCGCCATTTTCTTTGGCATTGGGTTTAAAACGCTCAATACGAATTTTTGGCCCTTGCAAATCTGCCAAAATGCCGACCCGACGACCGGTTTTTTTGCTCATTTCTCGCACAGCATTAGCACGATTGATATGATCTTCGGCAGTGCCGTGAGAAAAGTTTAAGCGCACCGCATCAACGCCGGCTGCAAACAAACCTTCCAAAACGCCCGGTTTGTCCGTAGCAGGCCCTAAGGTCGCTAAAATTTTAGTTCTTCTTAATGCCATTGAAGTATCCAGTTATTTTGCATTCATAAAAGCAACCGTTGTATCTAACATACGGTTTGAGAAGCCCCATTCGTTGTCATACCAAGACAATACTTTTACGAAATTGCCGCCAGTCACTTTGGTTAAGCCAGCTTCGTAAATAGATGAATGTGGGTTGTGGTTAAAGTCCATAGACACTAATGGCTCATCATTGATTGCCAAAATGCCTTTTAATGAACCTGCTGCTGCTTCTCTTAAAATGCCATCAATTTCTTCTTTAGTAGTATTGCGTGATGCTTGGAAGCATAAGTCAACCACAGAAACGTTGATAGTTGGTACGCGCATTGCGAAACCGTCTAATTTGCCTTTCATTTCTGGCAATACCAAACCAACCGCTGCTGCTGCACCTGTTTTTGTTGGAATCATAGATTGCGTTGCAGAACGCGCACGGTGTAAATCACTGTGATAAACGTCTGTTAAAACTTGGTCATTTGTGTATGAGTGAATAGTTGTCATTAAACCATGCTCAACACCGATAGAATCCATTAAAGGTTTAACTAATGGAGCTAAACAGTTTGTGGTGCAAGATGCGTTAGAAATAACAGTATCAGATGCTTTCAATGTGTCATGGTTTACGCCAAACACGATTGTTGCGTCCACATCATTGCCGCCTGGTGCAGAAATAATTACTTTTTTCGCGCCAGCTGCAATATGTGCTGAAGCTTTTGCTTTACTAGTGAAAAAACCAGTACATTCATGCACAACGTCAACGCCTAATTCTGCCCAAGGCAATTTTGCAGGGTCTCTTTCTGCCAAAACACGAATTCTGTCGCCATTAATCACAATGTAATCGCCATCAACGCTGACATCAAAACCGAATTTGCCATGCACTGTATCGTATTTTGTTAAATGTGCATTGGTTTTGGAATCGCCTAAATCGTTAATTGCAACGATTTGGATTTCATCAGTACGACCTGATTCGTACAATGCACGCATGATATTGCGACCGATACGACCATAACCGTTAATTGCAACTTTAATTGCCATAGAATTTCTCCGAAAATAAAATAAGGATGTGATGAATCTTGTGAGGATAAGTATGATAAAAGACTTATAGAACCGCTAACTATATCAAAAATAGCAATATTACGCTATTTCAGCTTGATTGTGTGGCATTACGACTGGCAGACCTTAAAGGACTGCTAGTCGTGACATCTAATTTACACTACATTTTGAAGAGATAATGGCTTATTCAAAATAAACCCATTTAGGACTCAGTTCAGAATGCTCTGACGATTGTGAAGGCTGTGTTTTTTCTTCTGTTTCTGGCTTAATGACTGGATCAGAATTAGAGTCAGCTTTCCCTGCTTGTTGTCTTGCAATCCAATCAATCAGTTTGTCGTGAATAGGACGCGCTTTGTATTTAACCGCAGGGTCATTATGCAAAATAGCAACAACATACGTTTCGCCATCATCAGCAACCACATAACCTGCTAAAGCTTTGGCATTGTTCAGCGTGCCGGTTTTAAGATGCGCATGACCCGCAACATGAGAGCCTTTCATACGTTTTTTCAACGTGCCATCCACGCCCATAATCGGCAAGGAATTAATAAACGCATCGTGTTGTGGATGTTGATAAGCATCAAATAATAAGTCTGCAATATGCCGCGCACTGATTTGTCCGTTACGACTTAAACCCGAACCGTTTTCCATCACCAATTCAGGAAAATCCAAGCCGCGCGTTTTAAACCATTGCTGAATTCCTTGATACGCTTTTTCGGAAGTATCCGCATTGCCCGGCTGTTTCGCGCCAATACTTAAAAACAATTGCTGCGCCATCACGTTATTACTTTTTTTGTTAATCATCGGCAAAATATCGCTAACTGGCTCGGATTCAATTTTTGCTAACAATTTTGCATTCGCAGGCGTTGGAGCAACCACAAAATCTTGCCCTGCAATCACGCCCGCCATGTCATCTGTCCAAATCTTAAATGCCGTGCTATAGACCATATTGGCAGCATCCGTGAGTACAAACGAATATTTGCGCTCACCACAATTATTGGAAATCACGCCTTCAAAACGCATAATCACTTGATCGTTTCGATGTGAAATCCCCGTTTTTGGATAAGCAAAACGTCCAGCGCAGGCGGCATTTTTCCCTTGTAAATTATTGGCAATTTCTACATTTTTGGCAGGATTCGGTGAAAAAACCTCAGAGCCACGCACAATAAAATCGCTCAAACCTTCGTTATAAATCAAAGCATCAGACTGCGCGTTATAAGCCGCATAGCGTTTGCCATCAAACTCGCCGGTATCATGCTTTTCAATTGAAAAATAAGTATTATCAATCACCAAATTACCGGTGATTTTTTTGATTCCCGTTGCGCGTAAATCGTCCAGCAAATGATGCAAATCGCCTTCTTTAAAATTCGGAGCACCATAACCTTTTAAATATAAATCGCCTTGCAAGGTATCGCCATTCACCGTGCCCGTGCTATACAACTCCACAGGCCAACGATAATCCGCGCCTAATGTGCCTAAAGATGCGTAGGTTGTGACTAATTTCATCACCGAAGCGGGGTTGCGTGGCACATCTTCATTCACCGCCAAAAGCGGCGCAGGATCAGAAACCGATTGCACAAACACACTTAAACCGTCTTCTCGCAACCGCGCGGCATTTAAAGCATCAATGATTTCATCAGGAAATTGCGTGAGTTTTGCAGGTAAACGTGGACGTGGTTCTGAGCTTTTGACTTCTGCTTTTGGAGCTTGCTCTTTCGGAGCGGATGTGGGTTTTTCAACAATTGGAGGCTCGCTACAAGCCGTGAGCATTAAACTAATACAAGCGATAATCCAGCGTTTTTTTAAAGACATTTGAGCGTAAACCTAAAAAATAATGTGGTGCAGATAGTCTGCGATTATAGTAGTTATGTCGATTTCTTGGTAATGCGGAATTATATTTATCATGCAAATTCACCGCAGCAAAGATATTCTATACCTAATAATTGCGAATAAGCAGAATATCCCCTTGTGAAAAAAGATTTTTTTCTTATTTTGAGAAATTCTGGAGTTAAATAGCTTTAGCTATTTTAACCGCCAACAGCTAAAGCTGTTGCACTCCATCTTTAATTTTATGCCGTAAATTTTATGTTCCGTGACTTAATTCTTATCCTTTAAAAACTACCGAGGTTAGAAATGTTTGGCTTTAAATTCATCAAATTTCAACCCACCGATTACGTTTTGCAATATAAAAACGGCAAATTAGTTCGTTCAGGCGCGGGTTTATCCTTTATTTATTTCACCATAACCAGTTCCCTAGTGCGCATTCCAGCAGGCAGTGTTGATGTGCCGTTTATTTTTGCCGAAGTCACCGCTGATTTTCAAGAAATCACTATTCAAGGACAAATGACTTATCGCGTGAGCGACCCCAATAAATTATCGCAATTAATGAATTTCACCTTAGCGGCAAATGGCAAATCTTATAGCAGTGATGATCCTGAAAAATTATCGCAACGCTTAATTAATAATGCGCAAGTTTTAACCCGTTCCTTATTAAAAACCATGCCCTTGCGCGAAGTTTTAACCAGTTCTGATGCCCTAGTCAATGCGCTCAATCAGCAATTGCAACAAATTAAAGCAATTAATTCGTTAGGCGTGGAAATCTTAGATGTTTCCATCACCGCAATCAAACCCACGCCAGAAATGACCCGCGCGTTAGAAGCCGAAGCGCGTGAGCAGATTTTATTATTAGCCGATGAAGCCGTTTATTCGCGCCGAAATGCCGCCGTTGAGCAAGAGCGGATTATTAAAGAAAACGAATTAAATACCGATATTGCAGTGGAACAAAAGAAACGGCAAATTCGAGAAACACAAATGGAAGCGGAAAAAGCCATTCAACAAAAAGAACGCGAATTAAAAGAAGCGCAAATGGCAACCGAAATCGCTTTAGAACAACAAAATGAACAATTGGTGTTATTAGCCAGTAAAAACAGTCGCTTACAAGCAGATGATAAAGCCTATAGCGCGGCGGCAATGATGAAAGCTTTTGCAGAAAGCGATCCTAAAATCATTCAAGCGTTGGCAAACAGCGGCATGAATGCCAATCAATTAATTGCCTCCGCATTTAGAGAATTAGCCGAAGGCGCGGAAAAAATTGGGCAACTCAATATTTCTCCCGATTTATTAAGCGAATTAATGGTGAAAGAGTCGCCTAAAAAATGAGCGGTTTAACTGAAAACAAGATTATTTTGATTGTGCGCAAAACGCGCTTGGATGAATTAATCAATCGGTTTAATACGCAAGCACAAGCGCGGTTTTATCTGGAACATTTAGGCGCGGATTTTTCGAGCTATCAAATAGAAGATGCAACCTATAAACAAGCCGTGCAATTAACCCAAAAGATTTTGAGTGTTTTTGGACGTGTGCAAACCCTTGATAGACAATTTTTGCCCAATTTTGTGTTTGGAAAAAATGATTTAGTTGTCGTGATTGGACAAGATGGCTTGGTCGCGAATGTTTTGAAATACTTGGAAAATCAACCGGTTGTTGGTGTCAACCCTGACCCTGAACACTTGGAAGGTGTGTTATTGCCGTTTTTAGTGCCTGATTTGTACGCGCTGCTGCCGAAAATTTTCAATCAAAACTATGCCGTGCATAAAATCAGCATTGCCAAAGCGCAATTAAGCAACGGACATACGTTGTATGCCGTGAATGATTTTTTTATTGGCGCAAAAACCCATGTTTCAGCGCGATACCGAATCCAAATGAATCGGCGTGAAGAAACACAATCTTCCAGTGGCGTGATTGTGTCAACGGGATTGGGTTCAACAGGCTGGTTAAAAAGCGTGTTGGCTGGCGCACAAGGGATTAGTTCTGCTTTGTTGCAAAAAGCTGTGCATATTCCTGAACAAATGATGGCGTGGGATGCGGATTATTTATATTTTTCAGTGCGTGAACCTTGGCCAAGCAAAAATTCAGCGGCGGAGCTGACGTTTGGCAAAATCACTCGTGGTCAGCCGTTGCACATTCATTCGCAAATGCCTGAAAACGGCGTGATTTTTAGTGATGGTATTGAGCAGGATTTTGTGGAATTTCAAGCCGGAACAATGGCGACGATTGGCTTGGCGGATAAACAAGGGCATTTGGTTGTTAAATAAGTCGAGAAAAAACCTTCCAGGTCTTAAAGACCTGGAAGGTTTGAGCGATGAAATTTTTCAAGACGATCAGTCGTCTTAAAAAATTTTCACTTTTTTTCGCTGAGTCATTTTTTTAGGAATATGTACAAAACTATTTCTTCAAGTGTTTTTTTAAATCCCGGGATGTCACGACTGGCAGTCCTTTGAGGACTGCCAGTCGTTATGCTGCCGGAAGTTATTTTTAGCCATATCCTTAGTTACAACTAGGATTTTCTATCGACAGTGCGTAACATGATTTACTAAAAAAATCTCTTAAAACAGGAATCATCAATGGACGATCTTGATAAAAAAATCATCAATCATCTGCAAACAGGTTTCCCGATTTGCGAATCGCCTTATCAACAAGTTGCCGAAGAATTAGGCATTAGCGAACATTGTTTATTAGAACACCTACAAAAATTATTGGCTAACGGCGTGTTGTCACGCTTCGCACCGCTTTATCATGCGGAAGAAATGGGCGGCGCATTAACGCTGGCGGCGGTGAAAGCTCCTGCGGAGAAATTTGAGGAAATTGCGCAAATCATTAACGCTTTTCCTGAGGTTGCCCACAATTATGCGCGTGAGCATGAATTGAATATGTGGTTTGTAATTGCAACGGAACAGCCTGAGCGTTTAAACAAAGTGCTTGTGGAAATTGCCGAACAAACAGGTTTGCAGGTTTATAACATGCCGAAAATGAAAGAGTTTTTTGTCGGTTTAAAATTGGAGGCGTGAGGGTTTTTTTATGATTGATGAAATTGACCAACAAATTATTCAACTCACGCAAACAGGTTTGCCGCTGGTTTCAAAACCGTATCATGTGATTGCTGAGCAACTGGATATTAGTGCCGATGAAGTGATGGCGCGAATGCAAGCCATGCAAGATAACGGCATAATTCGGCGGATTGGCGCAATTCCGAATCATTATAAACTCGGCTATACCTTCAATGGCATGACGGTGTGGGATGTGGCGGATGAGATGATTGAGACACTAGGGCAACAAGTGGGCGGGTTGGATTTTGTCAGTCATTGTTATCACCGTCCGCGTCATTTGCCGGAATGGTCATACAATTTATTTGCGATGGTGCACGGTAAAACGCAAGCCAGTGTGGATGCTGAAATTGCACAGATTAGGGCGTTATTAGGTGAGCATTGCCGCGCACATACGGTGTTGTATAGCACGCGGATTTTGAAAAAAACGGGCTTGCGGATTAAGCGATAATTTCATCTGGCTATTTTTTGGAAAAATACTTTGCAAGATAAGCTAGTGTGTTTTATATGTGGCTTTTCACACTTCTTTGAAAATTTTTTAAGACGGCTGGTCGTCTTTTAAATTTCAGCTAAAAAACTGAGTAAAGAATGGTTCTTTCCCCCTTTGGTAGTTTTGTGATTTTTTTCATCGCTTTTTTCTATCTTACGAGTTGCTAAAAAGACGATAGGATTTTTGATATTGCTGTTCATCATCTCGCGTGAAAAAACGCACAATCACATTGGTATCAATGGCTATCATGTTTGCCCCATTTTGCAATGATGCCTTGCCGAACTCCCTCATCCATTTCTTCTATGGTTTTTGCTTTGCCGTGATAAGCCCAACACCCCGCAAGCTCATCAATCGAGGTATATTTTTTTTCTTTCGGCGTTAAAGCGGTTTTTTCATACAACAAATCAAGGGCTTGTTTGATGATTTCGCTGATGTCTAACTGGGTTGATTGTTGAATGGCGGCGATTCTGGTTTGATAACTGTCGTCTAGTTGGGCAGTGATTTGCATGATGTCTGATTCCTGTTGCTTAAAAAGTTTGCTTATTTTACTGAGGCTTTGCCGCTTGCAGGGCTGTTAAATTAGCCTTGCCTTGTTTTTGTGTGATTTATAACTGCCCTTCGTAAATATCCGCAATCGGAAAACACAGTTCATAATCATTCCAGTCTATATCGCCATCACGCAGGGTGAAGTTTTTAAACTGGTTCAAATCCAGATATTTTTTTAGCATTGGATTTTTGGCTTTTTTTAAAAAAGGTTCAAAGTCAATCATGGTTTGCGTTTCATCATTAAATTCAAATTCGATTTTGTAGTCTTGTAAATAACGGGCTTGGGTTATTTCGAGGCAAGCAGTAGCAACAGCGTTCATCATTTCACCTTTTGATTGATGATTTCAGGGGAAACAGGTTTATTCAAGATGAAGAAATCTATCCATTTTTGGACGATTTTTTCGGCATAAACCGTCACAAAACTTTTAAAAGCTTTTAGGTCGTTATTGTCTAAAGGGGGTTTTCCAGCAACGGATTTAAGCGTGATGATGTATTCTGTGCCGTCTTTTACAATAATTTCGGCTTTGCTTTCTTTGCCACCTTTGCGTCCATGAACATGCACGGGTTCGTGTTCATTGGCATAAAACAGAATAATAATTCCCAAATATTCGTAAAGTTTGGGCATGATGGTTTCCTTGTCGAATGTTTTTTATTTGGCTTGTGCCGCTTGCAAGGCTTCTAAATTAGCAACGCCTTGTTTTGTGGAGGGATGATTTTCCCCTAACGATTTTTTCAAAATTTCTACTGCGCGTTGCAATAAAGGCTCGGCTTCTGCGTATTTGCCTTGTGCTTTATAAAGCAGAGCTAAATTATTTAAATCTCTGGCAACAGCTGGATGAATTTTACCTAATACTTTTTCATTAATCGCTAACGCTTGCTTGTACAAAGGTTCAGCTTCTGCATATTTGCCTTGAACGCGATAAAGTTCGGCTAAATTATTTAATTCTGTTGCAACTTGCGGATGCTCTTTCCCTAATGTTTTTTCCCAAATCGCTAACGCTTGTTTGTATAAAGGTTCGGCTTCGACGTATTTGTTTTGTGCATAATAAAGCACGGCTAAATTGTTTAAACCTGTTGCAACTTGAGGATGCTCCTTGCCTAAATTTTTCTCCCCAATCGTTAACGCTTGTTTGTACAAAGGCTCGGCTTCGGCATATTTGCTTTGAACATAATAAAGCCCTGCTAAATTGTTTAAATCAATGGCAACATCAGGGTGGTCTTTACCTAAGGCTTTTTCATCAATCACTAACGCCTGCTGGATTAAAGGTTCGGCTTTTGCATATTTGCCTTGTGCTTCATAAAGTTCGCCTAAATTGCCTAAATGACTCCCCAAATTAATATGTTCTTTGCCTAAAAACTTTTTATCAATCGCTAACGCTTGCTTATATAAAGGTTCGGCTTCGATATATTTACCTTGAGTTTTATAAAGCAGAGCTAAATTGTTTAAACAAATTGCAACTTGAGGGGGGGGATTCGCCAAAGTTTTTTCCCAAATCACTAACGCTTGTTTATATAAAGGTTCGGCTTCGGCATACTTTCCTTGTGTGTGATAAAGCTCGGCTAAATTGTTTAAACGAATCGCAACATCAGGATGCTCTTTTCCTAAAGTCTTTTCATCAATTGCTAACGCTTGTTTAATCAAAGTTTCGGCTGCACTGTATTCTCCCATAATCCAAAGCTGATGTGCTAACTCATTCAAATACAAAGAATTATCTGGCACAAGCTGCACCGCTTGGCTGTAATAGGTTTTGGCGGCTTGGTAATCCAATTGCAGCACTTTAATCTTTGCCAACGAAAAAGCCTTTTCCGCCGCTTTTAAATTTGCCTGTTGTGCGGCTTTCAAATCATGCTCTAAGCCCTGTTGCAACAACTGTGCGGCTTCTTCCAGTTTTCCGTCATCCAATAAGGCTTTTGCTTGCTTGGCAACCTCATCGGAACTGTCTGCTAATTGGCTTTCCAATTCCTTGTACTTCTTTATCCAGTTATCGCGCTCATTTTCCACAACCCCCAACTTTTTAGACAACTCAATCAACTTTTCCAGCGGTGCGCCTTGATTGATGATGTTGTTATTAATGACGGTTGTTTTTTTGACAGTGGTTTTATTCACCGTTGTTTTACTGCAATTTACACCCACATTACCGCCTGCGTGAATTGCGGATGAACAATCACCGCTGGTTGTTTGCTTAATGTCAGTCGCATTCAACGCCGCAAACGGCAACAGCAACACACAGCCACAGATTATTTTTGTTTTAAAAGTCATGGTGTTTTCCTGATTATCTGTTTTTAAGCACATCAAGCCACTGCAAATTCAGTAAACTGCCTTTTAAACGGCGACTGAAAACCGATCACAATCTGCTGTTTAGGAATACCTCGGTTGACCAATTCCTGCGCAATATCCAACTCCGTGCCGTTGTGCTGTATCCAAATTTTTTGGTCTTTAATATCCAAATGCAACACACAACCATAAACACGGCGGTTATTTTTCCAACCCACTTGCGTTAATTGATAATGGTCATGTTCCGTATCGGTGATGATTTGACTCTCAATTTCATCTGATGGCGGCGCAAGGTTTTCAAGCAATTTTTTAATTGTATCTTGATAAGAACTTAAGCTATCCATTGAATTAACTCTACTGTTTCAGGTTTAACAATGTCGTGGAAAGTGTCTTTGGCTGACATAATTTTTATTTGTTCTTGTTGATTACAGCAGCATCGCCACCGCTAATAATTGCCGGACTATTCTCGCCTTGCGTACTTTGCTCAACATTTTTATCGGATAAATCTACTTGCTCAATCACCGCGCTGCTGTTATTGCCCTTTGTGATTTGTTTGATTTGCGTAAGATTTTTTTCTGGAGTCGCTATTTTAGTTTCAGCTTTTGGAATTGCCTGTAACACTTCTTTTTGACTAAAAAAACCAAAAACCATTCCCGCCAACGCCAAAATAAACAAATAATTTAAGCTTTTGTTAAGCAATTTAGCGGAATTGACTTGATTGACTTTGATGACGTTATTTTTCAGCAATAACTTAATCACCCCAGCAAAAACAAACAGCATAAAAGCTATCAGCACCAACGGGCTGTTTAAATGTTCTATCCAAGTTTCCATCGTTTCTCATCCAACCGTATTAAAAAACAAGCAAAAACATACGCTTAAAAAAACTACTCAGGCTTACGCTCACCCACACAATCAATACTAATCCTCTCCACCTCTTTCCCAAGCTTTATCGCGGTCAACTGCCCACCCCACAACGCGCCCGTATCAATTCCATAACAATTATTCTGATCGTAATAACCCAACGTAGACCAATGCCCAAAAATAATCCGCATATTCGCACTTTTGCGCCCCTCCACCTCAAACCAAGGCTTTAAATCCGCAGGCTGCGTCCCCGGCTTACCCTTTTGCTGAAAATTCATTTTTCCCTGCGCATCGCAATAACGCAAACGAGTAAAACAATTGGTGATAAAACGCAACAATATCGCCCCATGCAATCGCCGCGACCACACATTCGGCTTATCGCCATACATGCCATTGAAAAAACTCAAATAATTATTTCCATGCAGCACCCGCTCTGCATACGCAGCCATCTTTTTCGTTTGAGCAAAATCCCACTGCGGCGGCAATCCTGCATGAACCAAACAAAACTCATGGTTGTGGTAAAACAAAGGACGATGCCGCAACCAATCAATCAATTCCGCACTATCTGGCGCAGTTAAAATAGGCGTTAAATCATCTTTGCGTCCCGGCGACGTTTTGTTATAAGCAATCGCTAATAAATGCAAATCATGGTTGCCGAGCACACACACCGCAGCATCGCCCAGTGATTTTACAAAACGCAAGGTTTCCAATGATTTAGGGCCGCGATTGACCAAATCCCCAACAAACCAAAGTTTATCGTGGGCTGGATTAAAATTAATTGCATCTAAGAGGCGTAGTAAATCGTCATAACAGCCTTGAATATCGCCAATTGCGTAAATAGCCATCAGTGTAGAGTTCTCGGAATAGAAAGAGTAAATTTAGGAATCGGCGCAACAAATTGGCTGCCGTCATCTTCGACAAAAAAATAATTGCCTTGCATCACGCCAACTGCCGTTTCCAACACCGCACCGCTGGTATAACGAAACACATCATTCGGTTTTAAATAGGGTTGCTTACCCACCACGCCCTCGCCGCGCACTTCTTGCACTTTGCCGTTTGAATCGGTGATTAACCATTGCCGGCTTAGCAGTTTTGCAGGTTTTTCACCTTTGTTGCTAATCGTAATCGTATAAGCAAAAACATAGCGGTTTTCGGCGGGAGAAGATTGCTCTCTAATAAAACGTGGCACAGCTTCAATCAAAATATTGTTTTCTTCGTTCATAGTAAAAAAATAGTTTATGTCATATTCCCTTATATTACCTTATCCTAAACCTTAATAAATGATTAAAATGACTGCTTTAGTCATTATTTCTTCACGACTGCCAGTCCTTTTGAGGACTGGCAGTCGTAGTATGGCTGTTATTTTTTTAGGACAACAAAATTGCATATTCATATTTTAGGTATTTGTGGCACTTTTATGGGCGGATTAGCTCTGTGTGCCAGAGAATTAGGTTATCAAGTCAGTGGTTCAGATGCGAATGTTTACCCGCCCATGAGCACACAGCTTGCCGAACAAGGCATTCAACTCATGCAAGGCTACAAGGCGGAAAATTTACATCCAAAACCGGATTTAGTGATTATTGGCAACGCCTTATCGCGTGGCAATGCGGAAGTGGAAGCGGTGTTAAATTTGGGTTTGCCGTATATTTCTGGGGCGCAATGGCTTTCTGAACAT
Organism: uncultured Methylomonas sp.; assembly: GCA_936941155.1. Lineage (GTDB taxonomy): Bacteria > Pseudomonadota > Gammaproteobacteria > Methylococcales > Methylomonadaceae > CAIQWF01. The sequence goes on from CAKZJE010000031.1 coordinate 102,260, forward strand.
GTTTTGCAAAATAAATGGGTATTAGCTATTGCAGGTACGCATGGCAAAACCACCACAACCAGCATGTTAAGTTGGGTGTTAGAGCATCAAGGTTTTAAACCGGGATTTTTAGTCGGTGGCATTCCGTTGAATTTTGGCATTTCTGCCCGCTTAGGCGAATCGGATTTTTTTGTGATAGAAGCCGATGAATACGATTGCGCATTTTTTGATAAACGCTCGAAATTTGTTCATTATCGTCCGCGCACGCTGGTGATGAATAATTTGGAATATGACCATGCCGATATTTTTCCTGATTTGGATGCGATTAAACGCCAATTTCATCATTTAGTGCGAACTGTGCCGAGCGAAGGATTAATTATTGCGCCGCAACACGAAAGCAATTTAGACGATGTGTTGAAAATGGGTTGTTGGACTCCGGTGGTGCGTACAAACTTAAGGACTGCCAGTCCTTTAAAGGACTGGCAGTCCTCTGATGCCGCTTGGATAGCGGTTTTACATCAAGCGGACGGCACGGTATTTGAAGTTTTATTGCATGGGCAATCACAAGGGCAAGTGCATTGGACTTTGAGCGGTGAACACAATGTATATAACGCTTTATCCGCGATTGCAGCTGCGCATCACGTTGGTATTTTGCCTAGTGCGGCAATTGAGGCGTTAAACAAATTTCAAAGCGTGAAACGGCGGATGGAAGTAATTGCGAAAATTAACGGCGTGACGCTTTATGATGATTTTGCTCATCACCCGACCGCTATAAAAACCACGTTAGACGGTTTACGCAAACAAGTGGCGCAGCAAAAAATTGTGGCGATTGTTGAGCCGCGCTCTAATACGATGCGGATGGGGATTCATACGGAAAGTTTAGCAGCATCGCTGAGTGCTGCTGATGTGGCGATTATTTATCAACCTGCTGAATTAAAATGGGATTTATCAGCCGTAAAAAATCATGCGGCAAATATTGAAATTTACACGAGTTTAGAAGAAATAATCACGCGCTTAACTGCATTGGCAGAAGAAAACAGCCATTTTGTGTTGATGAGTAACGGCAGTTTTGGTGGCATTTATCAAAAATTGCAAACAGCGTTAAGTGATGGCGTACAAAAGTAATCAGAGATTTCTATAATCTAAAGAGGATGTTATGGCAGAACGCACACCAGTAAGTATTGCTGATTTAGTGAGCAATTTAGAAACCGCTGCAAAAATTGCGCGAATGTTGTCTGATAAATATTTAACACTGGAAGTGGGTGAGTTAAACACAAAGTTTAATGAATTGGTGAACTTAATTAACGGCACAAAAATAGAAGTGCTGGAGTTTCAGAATATTATCAGTGGAAAAAATAGGCAGATTGCAGAGTTAGAGTCGGCTTTAAAGTTTAAAGACAAACTGGTTTGTATTGGTGATGCGTATTTTGAAATGGATGCAAAGGGCAAACCAACCGGACATGCAAATTGCGTTAAGTGCTGGGAAAACACTTATAAAAAACGCAAGTTAGTGGTGAAAACCGATGATGCAAATGTAAAAATGTGCGCAACGTGCGGGCAAACTTATTCGCGTGCGGAAACTGAAAATATCAAAAAGAAGTTTAGATTGTTTGGTTGATAAAAAAATCTAAAAAGGAATAACCGTGTTTGATAACAGAGCTTGAAACACGGTTATTTAATCACCGCGCCTGCAAAATTCAGCTGTTTCCATGCCTCAAATAACACCACTGCCACAGTATTGGATAAATTGAGACTGCGGCTGTTTTCTTGCATGGCTAAATAAAGCTTTGCGTGTTCAGGCTGTGCCGCCAAAAATTCTGCTGGAAGACCGCGCGTTTCTGCGCCAAATAACAACACATCGCCATCTTGAAAGCTGACGCTGCTGTAAAGTGTGCGTCCTTTGGTGGTGAGAGCAAAAAGGCGTTGTGGTTGTTGCGTGGCAATAAAATCAGCAAGCGATTCGTATTGTTTGACATCAACCCATTCGTGATAATCCAAACCAGCCCGACGCAATTTTTTGTCGTCTAGTTCAAATCCTAAGGGTTTGATTAAATGCAGTTGTGCGCCAGTGTTGGCGCACAACCGAATGATATTGCCTGTATTTGCAGGAATTTCCGGCTGGTACAAAGCGATATGAAGCATGTTTAGTCTTGGCTTTTGATTGCCGCTGTAGGCGTGAGTTTCCAAATTTCGTTATTGTATTCAGCAATAGTTCGATCTGTGGAAAATTTGCCACTCGATGCGCAATTTAAAATGCTCATGCGTGTCCAACGTTCTTTGTCGTTGTAGGCGATTTCAACCTGTTTTTGCGCATCAACATAACTGCGGAAGTCCGCAATTGTCATCCAAGGATCATGTGGACTTTTAATGGAGTTTACAATGTCATTAAAAATGCCTGGTTCAAATTGATTGAAGTGTCCAGATTCTAATAAGTTCATCACTCGTTGCAAGTCGTTATCTTCAGCAATCATTGCCCAAGGATTGTAGTGTGGACGAAGTTCTTGAACTTGTTCTTCAGTTAAACCGAATAAGAAGAAATTTTCTTCGCCAACTTCTTCACGGATTTCAATATTCGCACCGTCTAATGTGCCAATGGTTAAAGCTCCGTTCATCATAAACTTCATGTTGCCAGTGCCTGATGCTTCTTTACCAGCGGTTGAAATTTGCTCAGATAAATCCGCACCTGTACAAATTCTTTCCATTGCAGAAACGCGATAGTTAGGCAGGAAAATCAGCTTTAATTTATCGCCTACTTCTGGATCGTTATGAATCACGTTGCCGACATTATTAATTAATTTAATAATTTTTTTCGCCATCGCATAACCGGGAGCTGCTTTTCCAGCGATTAAGACGCAACGGTTTGTCCAATTAGCGGTATCGCCTCGTTTAATCCGATCATATAAATGAATAACATGCAGAACGTTCAGCAATTGGCGTTTATATTCATGGATTCGTTTCACCTGAATATCGAACAAAGCATTGACGTTTAACTCTATGCCGATCTCTTCTTTTTTGTACTCAATCAAACGTTGTTTGTTTGCAAGTTGCACTTGAGTCCAAGCTTTACGAAACGCTTTATTGTCTGCGTGCGGTTTGAGTTTTGCCAATTGCGACAAATCTGTGAGCCAGCCATCACCAATGGTTTTGGTAATCAGCTCTGCTAAATCTGGATTGCAAGCAGCCAACCAACGTCTAGGTGTAACACCATTGGTTTTATTGTTAAATTTTGCAGGCCACAATTCATAAAAGTCTTTGAACAAACCTTGTTGCAACAGTTTTGAATGCAGTTCAGCTACGCCGTTGATGGAATAACTGCCAACGATTGCCAAATAAGCCATGCGCACTTGTTTGTCGCCGCCTTCTTCAATAATTGACATTCTCGCCAGACGCGCACCATCGCCCGGCCAACGCGCTGAAACTTCCGACAGAAAACGCGCATTAATTTCAAAAATAATTTCCATTAAGCGTGGCAATAACGCTTGCATTAAACCAACAGACCATTTTTCTAAAGCTTCAGGCAATAAAGTATGGTTGGTGTAAGCCATTGTTTTGCTTGTAATAGCCCATGCTTGATTCCAGCTCAGTTTGTGTTCGTCCATTAATAAACGCATCAACTCAGCGACTGCAATGCTTGGGTGAGTGTCGTTTAATTGGAAACAGTTTTTCTCTGCAAAATGCGTAAAATCATGTCCGCGTCGTCCAACCCATAAACAGATAACATCTTGCAAACTAGCAGAAGCGAGCAAATATTGTTGGCGCAGGCGTAAAACTTTGCCATTTTCATTCGCATCATTTGGATACAGCACCATCGTGATGTTTTCAGCACTATTTTTGGCAGCAACCGCTTCGGCATAATCGCCGGCGTTAAACTCTTGCAAATCAAAGTTTGAAGTTGCTGTTGCTTTCCATAAACGTAATACATTCACTGTGCGGTTTTGATAGCCCGGTACTGGCGTGTCATAAGGCACGGCCAAAACGTCATGCGTATCTACCCAGCGTGTGACTTTATTGCCGTGTTCATCAAAGGAATGCTCGGTATGTCCACCAAATTTAATTTTTTGCGCATATTCCAAACGCTCGATTTCCCAAATATTGCCATTTTTTAGCCAATGATCTGGGTTTTCAATTTGTTCGCCATTAACGATGGTTTGAGAGAACATGCCGTATTCGTAACGTAGTCCATAGCCTGTGACTGGCAGTTGCAACGTTGCGCAGCTATCAATAAAACAAGCAGCTAAACGACCTAAACCGCCGTTTCCTAAACCTGCGTCTGATTCTGCATCCACAAGTTCTTCTAGTTCTAAACCTAAATCATATAAAGCTTTGCTAATAACGTCGGTTACACCTAGATTTAACATCGCATTGCTGAGGCTGCGACCCATCAAAAATTCCATTGATAGGTAAAAACCACGTTTGCAATTGCTTTCCCGATAAGCGTTATAAGTGTCTTTCCAGCGTTCAATCAAGCGGTCACTAATAGCCAGAGCCAAAGCTTCATAAGCATAATGCAGAGAGCGGCAATTTGCATCGCGTCCTAATCTGTGTCCGTAATAACGTTTAAAGTCTTCGATGAAGTCCTTTTTATTCATTCCCAAGTGAGGGAGTTTACTAATGTCAACATGGGGGGTACTTTTTTCAAAAATTCTATGTGGCATGATGATATCCCAGTGAATAGGTTGTGGAGAGGGGAGGGTGGAGACTAATTTTGAGGGTCAATCTAAACCTTTCAGGCGGTTAAAGTCTGAAAGGTCTATTTTGTATTAGGCTAGTTTACCATGACATTGTTTGAATTTTAGTCCTGAACCACAAGGGCAAGGGTCATTACGGCCGATTTTTTGTTCATCGTTCATTGAGAAGTTTTCAGGTTCTGAAGAGCTATGGCTAGCCATCATGTCGTCTGGAAATTCTTCAATTTGTGGTTGTGCAACAAAAGGTGGCATTTCAGCGTGTTCAAAATGCAATTCTGCTTCAGCTTGTGCTTCCAATGAAGGAGCAGCAGTCGCCGCGCTGATGGATATTTTCGATAAAATACGCACGACTTCGTATTTGAGGTCTTCTAATAAACTGGTAAACATTTCAAAAGATTCGCGCTTGTATTCTTGCTTTGGATCTTTTTGCGCATACCCTCTAAAGTGAATACCTTGGCGTAAATAGTCCATTGCCGCCAAATGTTCTTTCCAAGCGTTATCTAAGACTTGCATCATTACAGATTTTTCGACATCTCTCAGTGACTCAGAAGTGATAACTTGTTCTTTTTCTTCGTAAAGTTTTTCTAGTGTGCTGATAATATGATTACGCAATCCCTCTTCGTGCATATTTTTATCTTGTTGTAATAACTCAACAAGCTGCATATCGAGATTAAAATCTTTGCGTAGTTGTTCTTCTAAGCCTGTTAAATCCCATTGTTCTTCCATTGTTTTAGGTGGAATATAACGGGTGATAACATCATTAACCACGTCTTTACGGATAGCATGGATAATATCAGATATATCATCAACAGCCATTAGTTCGTTGCGCTGTGCATAGACAACTTTGCGCTGGTCGTTGGCAACATCGTCATACGCCAAGATTTCTTTACGCACATCAAAGTTACGGTTTTCAACTTTACGTTGTGCATTTTCAATTGAGCGTGTTACCCAAGGATGCTCAATCGCTTCGCCTTCACCCATACCGAGTTTTTGCATGATAGCTGCAACTTTGTCAGAGGCAAAGATTCGCATTAAATCATCTTCTAACGACAGATAAAAACGAGTAGAGCCGGGGTCACCTTGTCGACCTGAACGACCACGCAATTGATTGTCAATCCGGCGAGACTCATGCCGTTCTGAACCAATGACATGCAAACCGCCGTTGGCGACAACTTGATTGTGACGCTCTAGCCATGCACCACGCACTTTATCTTTTTCTTCTTGTGTTGCGTTTTCACCTAAAGCAGTTAATTCAGCTTCTAAATTGCCACCGAGCACAATATCTGTACCACGACCTGCCATATTGGTTGCAATGGTAATTGCATAAGGCATCCCCGCTTGGGCAATAATATGCGCTTCGCGCTCGTGCTGTTTCGCATTCAACACTTCATGTTTAATGCCTTGTTTGGTAAGAATATCAGAAATTAATTCTGAATTCTCAATCGAGGTTGTACCCACTAATACAGGTTGTCCACGACTTAGGCACTCTTTGATGTCTTCTGAGACAGCGGTATATTTTTCTCTGGCAGAGAGATAAACAAGGTCGCCCATATCTCTACGAATCATAGGACGATGCGTTGGGATAACTACAACTTCGAGACCATAAATTTTATTTAATTCAAAGGCTTCGGTGTCAGCAGTCCCTGTCATTCCAGAGAGTTTTTCGTACAAGCGGAAGTAGTTTTGGAAGGTAATGGAAGCTAAAGTTTGGTTTTCACTCTGCACTTCCACATTTTCTTTGGCTTCTATGGCTTGATGCAAGCCTTCTGACCAGCGTCTGCCCGCCATAACCCGACCAGTAAACTCATCAACAATAACCACTTCGCCATTGAGAACGATGTATTGCACATCGCGGTTGAATAAAGTGTGTGCGCGTAGCGACGCGCTTAAATAGTGCATTAAACGAATATTGGCGACATCATAAAGGCTTTCACCTTCCGTCATTAAGCCATGTTCAATCATTAAGTTTTCGACGTGCTCATGTCCTTCTTCACTTAAATGAACTTGCTTACTTTTTTCATCAACAGAATAATCGCCTTCACCTTCTGGCTCTTTATCGCCAACTGTTTTTTGTCGTTTTAATAAAGGGATGATTTTATTGACTTTAAAATAAATTTCAGTGCCTTCATCGGTTGGGCCTGAAATGATTAACGGCGTTCTTGCTTCGTCAATCAGAATCGAGTCCACTTCGTCAACAATAGCAAAATACAAATCACGTTGCACTTTTTGACTTAGGCTAAACGCCATATTGTCGCGCAGATAATCAAAGCCAAATTCGTTGTTAGTACCGTAAGTAATATCACAGTTATAAGCATCACGACGTTCTGATTGTGATAACTCACTGAGAATAACACCTGTTGTTAGTCCTAAAAAACCATAGAGTTTTGACATCATTGCAGAGTCACGCGCTGCGAGATAATCATTCACGGTAACAATGTGGACACCACGACCGGGCAGCGCATTTAAATAAGCCGCTAAGGTCGCCATTAAGGTTTTACCCTCACCGGTTTTCATTTCGGCAATTTTGCCGTTATTTAACACCATCCCGCCGATTAACTGCACATCAAAGTGCCGTAATCCAAATACGCGCGTAGAGGCTTCTCTAACGGTGGCAAACGCTTCAGGAATTAAATTATCAAGCTTTTCACCTTGTGCTAGGCGATCACGAAACTCCTGTGTTTTTGCTTTTAATGCCTCATCAGACATGTTTTCGTATGCGGAAGCGAATGAGTTGATCTTGGCGACCACCTTCATTTTCTTCTTTATAAGTCTGTCATTCCGACTTCCTACAACAAATTTAACCAGTTTACCGAGCATACTTTTTTCCGGTGAATATTAAATCAAAATTGTGAATTATATACCTTATCTTTACGCTATTTCCAGACAAATAGCCAACTGACTAAATATAATCAATGCTTAGACAAAAGATTTCAACTTTGTTATGGCATGACTAATTAGGCTTACTAGGACAAAAACACTTAAAAAAGCCATTTTTACAGAACAAACATTAAAACAGACGCGGCAATAGTTAAGCTAAGCCGCCAGCAAATTTTGGGATGAAAATTCATCTTAGTACAGAGCATTTTTACGTTATCATAGCCGCCCTTTTGAAAATTTTGTTTGACTATGCAAATTGGTTCTCACGTCCTTAATAACCAGCTAATTCTTGCGCCGATGGCAGGTATTACAGATCAACCGTTTCGGGTGTTGTGCAGGCAGTTTGGAGCAGGATTGGCAGTTTCAGAAATGCTTGCTTCTAATCCAGCCCTGCGAGATAACAAACGCACTTTGTTAAAAGCCAATCACAGTGGCGAAAACGGGCTGCGTTCTGTGCAAATTTTAGGAACAGACCCGGCACAAATGGCAGATGCGGCATTGTTTAATCAAGCACGCGGCGCGGATATTATTGACATAAATATGGGCTGTCCGGCAAAAAAAGTTTGTGCGGTAGCAGCAGGTTCGGCGTTATTAAAAAACGAAGATTTAGTCGCTAAAATTTTGGATGCTGTTGTTAAAGCGGTGGATATTCCTGTGACTTTGAAAATCCGCACCGGTTGGGATGCGGAAAATCGCAATGCCATCAAAATTGCGCAACTTGCTGAAAACATAGGGATTGCTGCTTTAACCATTCATGGCAGAACTCGTGCGTGTAAATTTAATGGCGAGGCAGAATATGACACGATTCAACAAGTCAAACAAAATGTGTCAATCCCCATTATTGCTAATGGCGATATTACCAGCCCGGAAAAAGCCGCTTTTGTGTTAAATTACACCCGAGCAGATGCGGTGATGATAGGACGTGGCGCACAAGGTAAGCCTTGGATTTTTCAGCAAATTTTGCAATTTTTATCTGAAAAAACGTATGACAACCCCTCTTTAGCTGAGATTCAAACAACAATGCAGCAGCATTTAGAACAATTGTATCGTTTTTATGGCGACACAATGGGCGTTAGAATGGCACGAAAACACATCGGCTGGTATTTTGAACCGCTAGGTAAATTGCCGATTTCGCAAAAAAATGCCCTGTATCAAACAGAACACCCCAGTCAGCAACTTGCCTTAGTCAATGCCGCCTTTCATTTTTTTAACCACGAGCAAGCTACCGAATGAACACTACAGAAAACCTGTCGCCCTCGATTGTTAACGATAACACCGCCACGCCAAGATTGTCTGTTCATGTGAAACAGGCGATGGATTTATATTTTAGCCAGCTCAAAGGTCACGATGCTGCGGATTTATACACACTGGTGATGAATGAAGTTGAAAAACCGTTATTAGAATCGGTATTGGCTTATTGTGGACATAATCAATCCAAAGCGGCTAAAGCATTGGGTTTAAGCCGTAGCACGTTACGCAAAAAGCTAGAACAGTACGGTTTATCCTAAATTTTTAGCTGTGATTCCCTAATTTTATTTTTGAGGTTTATTTATGAACAAAAAAGTTTCCCGTGCTTTAGTCAGTGTGTCTGATAAAACCGGTATTGTTGAGTTTTGTCGCGGCTTGCAACAGCTAGGAATAGAATTATTATCGACGGGCGGCACAGCAAAAATTTTGGCTGAAAATGCAATTCCTGTGATTGAAGTATCTGATTACACAGGTTTTCCTGAAATGATGGACGGGCGGGTGAAAACATTACATCCAAAAGTGCACGGTGGCATTTTGGCGCGACGTGGTATTGATGACGCTGTGATGGCAGCCAACGGCATTCAAGCGATTGATATGGTGGTGGTGAATCTTTATCCTTTTGAACAAACGATTGCAAAACCGGATTGTGATTTTGAAACAGCGATTGAAAATATCGACATTGGCGGGCCAACCATGATTCGCGCTGCTGCAAAAAATCACAACGATGTCGCGATTGTGGTGGATGCAGCCGATTATGAAACGCTGTTGGCAGAATTAAATGCTAATGCTGGACAATTAACGCAGCAAACTCGTTTTAATTTAGCCTTAAAAAGTTTTGAACACACCGCGCGTTACGATACTGCCATTGCCAGTTATTTAAGCAAATTACAACAAGTGCAATTTCCTGCAACGTTAAACTTACAATTTGAGCATGTGCAAGCGATGCGTTACGGTGAAAATCCGCATCAAAACGCCGCGTTTTATCAAGAAAAAAATCCAGCAATCGGCACGATTTCTGCGGCAAAACAATTGCAAGGCAAAGAATTGTCTTATAACAATATTGCCGATGCCGATGCAGCATTGGAATGTGTGAAAAGCTTTACGGATAAACCGACGTGTGTGATAGTAAAACATGCCAATCCATGCGGCGTGGCGCAAGCGGATGACATTTTCACCGCATACGATTTAGCTTATCAAACTGACCCAACTTCTGCATTTGGTGGGATTATTGCATTCAATCAAGAATTGGACGAGGCAACCGCAGCAGAAATTGTAAAACGCCAATTTGTGGAAGTGATTATTGCGCCGGTTATCAGTGTCGCCGCACAAAATGTGTTAGCCGCCAAACAAAATGTTCGGGTGTTGGAATGTGGACAATGGGGAAGCGAGCCGATTGCCGCGTTAGATTTTAAGCGCGTTGCCGGTGGTTTGTTGGTGCAAGACAAAGATAATGGTCAAATCAGTGCCGCTGATGTGAAAGTTGTCAGCAAGCGCGTGCCAACGGAAGCGGAATTAGCTGATTTATTATTTGCGTGGAAAGTGGCGAAATTTGTAAAGTCTAACGCGATTGTCTATTGTAAAAACGGACAAACGGTTGGTGTAGGCGCAGGACAAATGAGCCGTGTTTACTCAGCGCGTATTGCTGGGATTAAAGCTGCGGATGAAAACTTAATTGTTGCAGGTTCTGTGATGGCATCGGATGCGTTTTTTCCATTTCGTGATGGTATAGACTCTGCCGCACAAGTTGGAATTACTGCGGTGATTCAACCCGGCGGATCAATGCGTGATAATGAAGTGATTGCAGCAGCCGATGAACATAATATTGCGATGGTGTTTACCGGAATGCGTCACTTTAGACACTAGGATTGTGTTTGTTGAGCATAGAATGGTTGCAGTGCAACATCTTTACTGCTTAACAGTTTAAGATATTAAGCAAAAGTTTATCGCCCAAACCTTCCAGGTCTTTGAGACCTGGAAGGTTTTTACCCCTGAAAACTTATGATTAATAACGGATTTTTTACAGTGCATGGAGAGGGTCAATAACTTCTCTTCAAAGGTTTTGTTTATAAGTTTCTTAAAACATCGACTATTTCATTTTAACTTACTAAAAAATATTTTTATGAAAATCAAAATTAATGTCGGCATTATTGGTTTTTCTTTGCACGAGCAAGAAAAATTTGAGCGTATTTTTGAAATATCTCAAGAACATAGTCGATATTATAGGTTGAAGGATTTAGCACTCAATCAACCAGTTGATGTCTTAGTTGTTAAAACTGCCACAGAATCTGCCTTTAAAAAACTAGACTCCTATCTTGCTGCTTATCCAAATATTCCTGTCGTGACGGCGGGAAAAGCGGAACTGGAGGGTTTTGCGCATCATATCCAAGGCGTGTTGTTAGTGAGTCGAGTTCTGAAAGTACTGGATGAAATAGACATCAAACCTAAATCCACAGAAGAACTTGCGCAGCAACAAACATTAGCCGAAAGCGATAACGTCAATGTTAGTGGGCAATACGACATTTTGGTTGTTAATGACGATGAAATGACGCGCAAAGTTTTAAAAGATGAATTAATCAAATCCGACATTCCATTGAATATTGATTTTGCGATTAATGGTGAATTGGCAACCGAAAAAATCAGCCAAAAATATTACGATTTTTTATTTGTGGATGAACAAATCCCCAATTACATGGAAATTGAAGAGTGCATTCAGACCGTGAATAAAGAAGGCGTGCGGGCTTCAGTGGTGATGGCAACGTCACAAGAATCGGCAGTGGAAGAAGCGCAGGTTGTGTTGCGGGTTTTAAAATCTTTTGCGGATATGGATGATATGTCTGATCGCGAATATTCTGACACACCGCAAGTGAATGAATCTTATACAGTTTTAGTGATTGATGACAGCACAATCACGCACAAATCAGTAGAACTGGAATTGGAAAAATCAGCTGTTCCTTTAAGCATTGAATTTGCTTTTAGTGGCGAAGAGGCTCTGGAGAAATTAAGCAAAAAATATTACGACTTTATTTTCTTAGATGTGATGATGCCGGGGATTGATGGATTTGAAACTTGCGGCAGAATCCGCAAGATTAAAGGCATGAATAAATTGCCAATTATTATGCTGACTTCCAAAACATCGCCGTTGGATGAAGTGAAAGGGATTATGGCAGGCTGTACAACGTATATAACCAAACCGATTAAACCGGAAGAGTTTCAAAAAATGTTAGCGCGAATTATGCGCTGGTTGCGTGATTTCAAAAAAGAAGCATAAGAAAGAGAAAAATGATGACAGTTGAAGCCGGAGTTTTAGAACGTTATTCTGCGGGCGCAGAAACCAGACAAGCCGATTTATGTTGCCCTGTGGATTACGACAGAAGTTTGCTTGCCTTATTGCCGCAGGAAATTATTGAAAAAGATTATGGTTGTGGCGACCCGTCACGCTATGTCAAATCTGGCAATGTTGTATTAGATTTAGGTTCAGGCTCAGGCAAAATTTGTTATATGGCAGCGCAATTAGTCGGTGAAACTGGCAAAGTGATTGGCGTGGACATGAATGACGACATGCTGGCATTAGCACGCAAATACACCGCAGAAATGGCGCAAAAATTAGGTTCTGACCGCGTGCACTTTGTGAAAGGTCAAATTCAGGATTTAGCTTTAGATTTAGCGGCAATGGATGCGTATTTGCAAAAAAATCCTATTTCTAAAGCGGAAGATGTGATTCATTTGCGCACTTGGCAAGAGCAACAACGCAAAGCCGCGCCGCTGATTGCCGATAATTCCATTGATTTAGTGGTCTCAAATTGTGTTTTAAATTTGGTGCGCGATAGCGATAAAACGCAATTAGTGCAAGAAATTTTTCGCGTGACCAAACCGGGTGGGCGCGTGGCAATTTCAGATATTGTCAGCGATGAGCCAGTGCCAGAGCATTTAAAGCAAAATCAACAATTGTGGAGCGGCTGCATTTCGGGAGCACTGCAAGAACATGAATTTTTACAAGCCTTTCTTGCCGCCGGTTTTATTGCCGTGAAATACGACAAATGGGAAACCCAGCCTTGGCAAGTAGTGGAAGGCATTGAATTTCGCTCCGTGACGATTACCGCAGTCAAACCGCAAAATGAGCCGTGTATTGATAAAGGTCACGCTGTGATATATCGCGGGGCTTTTTCAAAAGTGTATGATGATGAAGGGCATGTGTATTTGCGTGGACAGCGCATGGCAGTTTGTGAGCGTAACTTTAAATTGCTAACTAGCGACGTATTCGGCAATGACTTTATTGGCATCGCCCCCATGACAGAATCGGAAGGAAAACTGTGGGATTGTCACCCTGGCACGATCAGAGCAGTGGCAGAAACCAAAGGCGGGGTATATCAAGATAATAATTGCTGTAATACAACTAGCTGTTGTTGAAAAGATAATGATTTGATTACTATTGTTTTTTTTGAAGAGTCATCTCAAAATAGCACAGCAAAACAATGAGAGTTTAAAGCAGCAACTGAAAATACTCGCCTTATCTTAGGGACGAACATTGCAAGACTTTTACGCTGTAACAACATTTTCGGTTTTTTACCCCCTTACCGCTTGCAAGAATAACTTTTGGATTATTGTATGTTAGAAACTAATGAAGAATTCGATATAGAGTTTGATGCAGAACTTACCATGGATGATTTATTGACTTACGCTAAATCATTTTCAGGGCTGCAAGCAGAAGATGAAGCGTGCTTAAAAAACATTGCGCCGCTAGTGACTCCCCACCTGACTGAAATCACCGATTCGTTTTATACAAACCTAAATAATATTCCAGAAGCAGCATTTTTTATCAAAGGGCGCGAAGAAAAACTGAAAATCACGCATTTAAATTGGCTTACCAGTTTATTCACTCGAAATATTGATATTAACTTTGTCACTGCCATGTACAAAACAGGCGATACGCATGTAAAAGTGCATTTGCCGATTGAATTTATGGTCGGCGCAATAACGTTGATGAATAATGATTTAATTAAACTGATGTTTAAGCTGTTCCCTGACAATCCGCAGCAGTGCATGAATGCAATCAAAGCCATTAATGCCGTCACAGGGTTGTCATTAATGCTGATGCTGTATTCATTTCATGTTTTAACCAATGTGGCTGCCGATAGCTAAAACAAGATTTTTCAAAACGTTGCTTTGGAACGTGCATGAAATAAGCTCGACAGCTGTAGGTGCGAATTCATTCGCACAGTGCGGATAAATCCGCACCTACACAAAATAAACTTGCATAAGTTGTTTCGTGCTCATTTCCTTGCTATAGAAAACTGTCATTTCAATTAACCTCGTTTGGATTTAAACACCACTGTATTTCAACAAACACCTAACGGCAAAAGAGCTGACTATGAAAAAGAACAAAGCTAACTTACTGTTTGTGGTGATTGTGCTGATAAGTGTTGCCGCAATGTTATATAGCCTTGTGATAAACACGCAAAAGCAGATTCAATTGTGTGAAGAAAAACTCATTCAAGAAGCGATTGCGCATTTTGACAATATGGTGATTACGCGCAGTTGGAGTGCCATCTATGGCGGTGTTTATGTGAAACCCATTGCAGGATTAAAACCGAATCCTTATTTAAAAAACAACAGCTTGCAAACCGCCGATGGACAAACGCTGATTAAAATTAATCCAGCGTGGATGACGCGCCAAATTTCTGAATTATCCAATAAAAAAAACGGCTACTACTACAGAATCACCAGCCTAAATCCTATCAATCCGCACAATGCCGCCGACGCTTTTGAAACCAAAGCTCTGCGATATTTTCAGCAGCATCAAGATAAAAAATATTATTACTACCTAAGCCCTGATAAAGCAGTTTTCAATTTTATGGGCGCGTTAAAAACCGAAGCAGAATGTTTAGCCTGTCACGGCTACCAAGGCTATCAAGTTGACGATATTCGCGGCGGCATTCGTGTTTCCATTCCCACGCATCTTTTGCAAAAAGAAACGCGCAGTATTTACACACAGGCTTATAGCAATATGATTTTTATTGTGATTTTGGGCGTGGGCGTGTTGCTGGTTTTCTTTCGCTTAGTGGGAAATTTATATCAACAGCAACAAAAAATAGAGTTGTTGAATCAATCGTTAGAAAAAAAGGTGATTGATAGAACGCATAGCCTAGAAAAACTGTATTGCCATGAAAAATACATTAAAGACTTATTGAAAACTGTTTCCAATGTAAATGAACTGTTATTCGCCTCAATGTCTGTGCAAAGCGTGTTAAAAAACACCACCGAAGAATTGGCAAAACACACGCATTACCGCTTCACTTGGGTTGGCATGATTAAAGACAATTTATTGGAAATTGCCCATAAATCGCATGAAAACTCCGAGATTTTGGATAAAGATGTTTACCATTTTGCAGAAAACTTGTTAGGCGAGCAAACTAGCGCGGCACTTCAGGCGATTATTAAAAATCAAACGATTATCAAAGCTTATGAAAGTGAAGAAACTGAATTAGAACAAAAACGTCGCCACAGCGATTATCAGCTGCACTGGATGATTGCCATTCCGTTGATAACCAACGAATGTGAACAACCTTTTGGCGTGTTTAATGTGTATTCGGATCGCGAAAAAGGTTTTGAGCCTGAAGAAATCAATGTGTTAGAGCGGCTGGCGATTGATATTGGCTTGATTTTGCATTCGCATAAACAAAAAGCGATTTTAGAGCAAATGGAGCTGCAAAAAGTTTCTAATTATGAAGAAACGATTTTAGCGTTTGTGAATATTATTGAGCAGCGTGACACCTACACCGCAGGGCATACGTTGCGGGTGGCGGATTATTGTACAAAAATTGCCACAGCGTTAAATATTGATGAAAAACACATCAAAAAACTGGCGCAAGCGGCGATTTTGCACGATATTGGCAAAGTGGCAACGCCCGATGCGGTGTTATTGAAACCGGGCAAACTGACAAATTTAGAATACGAACTTATCAAACAACATGCTTATGCCGGTTTTAATATGTTGTCGAAAATTGATATGTATAAAGATTTAGCCGAAATCATTCGTTATCACCATGTTAGATACGACGGCTCAGGCTATCCTGCCACCCAATCACCGGATGATGTGCCGTTTTTATCGCATATTATGGCGGTTGCTGATGCGTTTGATGCGATGACCACAAATCGCATTTACAAACCCAGACAGACAGTCAAGCAAGCCTTAGTCGAAATAGCCAGTTATTCGGGCACTCAGTTTCATCCGCAAGTGGTTGCTGCGGCTGTGAAAGTTCTTGCTGATGTGCAAGTGCATAACACCAGTCAAAAGCCCGGCACTGAATTGGAACAAAAACGGTTTTCCTATTTTTTTGAAGATTCGCTCACCAATCTATACAACGAAAATTATTTGCAAATTGTGTTGTCGAATTTGCAACGCGCACATCATTGTTTTTATTTGCTGTTATTAAGTAACTTTTCCCAATACAACAAAAAGCAAGGCTGGGAGCAAGGAAACTTGCTGTTAATTGAATTAGCAAAAAACTTAAAAGAACAATTTCCGAAAGCATTAGCGTTTCGTTATCACGGTGATGATTTTGTGTTGCTATTTGAAGAACATGTTGAAATAGATGAAAAAAATTTGGCAAAACTGCCGTTGTTAGCCAATAACGGCATTGGCATCGTGCTGAAGCATTTGGAGCTGGAAAGCATTGATTATGAAATTGCGACGATTTACAAAAAAATCACCAAGCACGCTTAGAACGCGACTAAAAAAACGCCGTGATTTTTGAATGACAATGTAAGAACTAATTCATTCGCCTTGGGCGATTAAAATCGCACCTACAAAATGATAAATTTAAAGGATTTAGAGAAGTTATGATTGAGCGAATCCTTGATTTTTTCACAAAGTTTCTCAAGACGATCAGTCGTCTTAAAAAATTTCAGCACAATTAAACCTTTCAGATTTCTAAAACATGGAAGGTTTTTTTACACAGTTTTATTTCGCTGCGATTACAAACTGAAAGCCTATTAGAAGTTTATGCTGCATAAATAAATAGACTTACCTAGCCTTAATTGCTTTATCAGACCGATTGCAGTACAATCAAGCTGAGTAATTTACTCAGTTAGGAGAAAGTGCCATGCAAATCAAATTGCCATTTGATTCATCCAAGCCGGTTATCGGTGAGGCAAGTGTAGAAATTGACAAACCCATTCACGAAGTTTTTTCTTATATAGGGACGTACTTTTTTGAAAATTATCCCAAATGGGCGGTGGAAGTTGTTGAATTTGAACCTTTAGATGGCAAAGATGTTTTTGTTGGCGCAAAGGCAAAACAAATCCGTAAAGACAACGGTACAAAAGTTGAATCTGTTTTTGCAATTATAGATTTTCAGCCGAATTCAAAACTGATGCTGCAAGGACTCGCAGATCCCTACAAACATAGCTATTTATTAGAAAGCGATTCGCAAAAACCCACCCTCTTAACGTTTCAGTTTCAATTGCTGGAGCTAGATGTTTTTATGCGACCTTTTCAAAAACTGATTCGTTCTACGATTGAAGATGGCGCGGAAAATACAGTTGCCAATATAAAAAACTTAATCGCCGCAGAATGCGCTTAAGCCCGCTTTCCCCTTTATTCCCCGCATTGGAGATTTATTATGCAGTTTGTTGTTGAAAAAGATGGCGGGCTGATTCCGCAAGTGCTTGCCGCAATTTTAGATGAATGTGTCAACGGCGTTACCTTAGCGGATCCTGATTTGGAAGACGCGCCCATTGTCTATGCAAATAAAGCCTTTGAACGATTAACAGGCTACACGCAAGCGGAAATTGTGGGTCACAATTGTCGTTTTTTGCAAGGTGAAGATAGAGAACAAGAAGCACGCTATTTGATTGCAGCGGCAATGCAAAAGCATGAAGCGGTTGAAGTCACGTTACGCAATTACAAAAAGGATGGCACATTATTTTTCAATCATTTGAAAATAGTCCCATTACTTGATAGAAAACAACGCGTTATTTATTATTTGGGTGTGCAATACGACATCACGCAGCAAGTGAATGCCAGTAATGAAATTAAATCCTTAACTGATCTATTAAATACAATGTCGCCTAAATAGCATTCAAATAGCAAAGCAGTTTTAAAAAAAAGGGGAAGGGAATGAGCGCAACAGAAAATGTCAGCACAGCAAGTGGTTTAGTTTTTAACGAGGTTTTATTCGGCTTGGCTTTGCTTGCTTTTGTGATTTTACTTGTCATGGAAAAAGCTCATCCTTACCGACAATTTCCCAATAAAATTTACAAAGAATCGTTTGTCACCAACACCGAAGCTTTTTTAATTAATAACGTTATTTTAACGGTATTAAAAGCTTCATCTTTGTTTTTAGTTGCGCAAAAGTTTTCCTCGCACGGTTTGCTCGCAGATATGGACAATGGCGTTATCAAAGGATTTTTAGCCTTTATTTGCTTTGATTTTGCCATTTATATTTGGCACGTTGCCAGCCACAAATTTGAATGGTTATGGCGGTTTCATAAAATTCATCACAGTGACAAAAGTTTTAATGTGTCCACCGGCTTTCGGTTTCACGTTTTCGATTTATTGCTGGAAATCATTTACAAATGTATTTTTGTAATTGTGATTGGCGTAGATGCGTATTTGGTGCTTTCCATTGAAATCATTGAATTATTTTTCATCTTTTTTCATCACGCCAATCTGCGCGTTCCGAATGAAGAAAAAATTTCGCAATATATTATTACCCCCTCTCTGCACCGCACGCATCATTCTACCTTGCGCAAAGAACACGATAGCAATTATGGGATTGTGTTAGCCGGCTGGGATAGATTATTTGGCACGCGCCAAGAATTGATTCCTGAAAATATCGGCTTAGATTTGATTGAGGCAGAAAACTTTATTCAATTGTTTTCGTTAGCTTTTATTACGGAACGCAAAATTAAACAACTGTTAAGCTGGATTCCAAAAGGCAAAAAAGAATAGACTTATTTTAACTTTACTAATCAATCAGTTATAGAAAAAATCAATTTAAAAAGTATTCTTTTAAACGGTTGATTTTATTATCTGCTGGAGTACAAAACATGTTTTGCACTCCAGTTTTTGAACTATAACACTTTGATATATAAGCATACTTTGTTAAAACAAGTCTAATAAATCTCTCATTCATATCAACAATGGAGCTTGGCAATGCTTATTAAAACTGAATCCGAAATTCCTGCCAGTGAAATTACCGACCCGTTGATTTTTAAGGAGCGGCGCACGATTATCAAAGCGTTGTTGGCAATGGGAATTACAGGGGCTGCCATGCCAGTTGCGTTAGCGAATAATCAAAAACCAAAATGGCAAAATTTAGCCCACGATAATCTTTCCAATCTTGCTTTGCCGCCTACGCCCGCTGAGTTAGTTAAAAACTATACCAATTATTACGAGTTTTCTTTGAATAAAGAAGATTCAACTTCGTTAGCGCAAACCTTGCGCACCGATCCTTGGTCTGTGGAAATCAGTGGCGAAGTGGAAAAGCCCGGCACTTATCATTTGGAAGATATTTTGCGCCAACAAACCTTGCAAGAGCGGATTTATCGGTTTCGATGTGTGGAGGCGTGGTCAATGGTTGTGCCTTGGGTGGGATTTTCGTTAGGTAATTTACTGAAAACCGTGAAGCCGTTATCTACAGCAAAGTTTGTAAAATTTACTACCGTGCATCAACCTGATGTGATGCAAAATCAACGCAATCAGGCGATTTTGGAATGGCCATATATTGAAGGATTGCGGATTGATGAGGCAATGCACCCACTAACGATGTTAGCGATTGGGATGTATGGCGACATTTTGCCGAAACAAAACGGTGCGCCATTGCGTTTAGTTGTGCCTTGGAAATATGGTTTTAAAAGCATTAAGGCGATTGTGAAAATTGAGTTGTTAAAAAAACCGCCGCTAACCAGTTGGAATAAATCCGCGCCGCGTGAATATGGTTTTTATGCCAATGTAAACCCAGCGGTATCGCATCCGCGCTGGAGTCAAAGCAGTGAACGACAACTAGGCAGCAGTTTTTTTACCCCACGCAGACAAACAGAATTATTTAATGGCTATGGTGCACAAGTCGCTTCACTATACCGTGATATGGACTTAGAGCACTTTTTCTGATGACGTTACCAAGCAACAAAATCTGGTTTTTCACTATTGTAGGATGCTGTCTCCCTTTGTTGTGGCTAATTGTTGATATTGCAGCGAATAATCTCGGCGGAAATCCGATTCAAGCCCTGCATATTCGCTTAGGGGATTGGGCATTGCGGTTTTTATGGATAACGTTGGCAATTACGCCGCTGCAAACCGTCACAAAATGGCGTGGCATGACGGATTATCGACAATTGCTGGGATTGTGCGCATTTTTTTATGCAACGTTGCATTTGCTGGTATATTTGGTGGTTGACCAAGGCATGATGTGGCAGGCGATTGCGGTGGACATTCTTGAAAGCCCGTATATTTGGTTTGGGGTGCTGGCGTATCTGATTATTTTCGCGCTGGCGATAACCTCACCGAAGTTTGCTAAAAAGCAGATGGGGAAAAACTGGAAAAAACTGCATCGCTTGATTTATTTTGCTTCCGTTGCAGCGATTATTCATTATTTTTGGCAATTAAAAGGCAATTTAGCAGAGCCGGTTATGTATTTGGTTTTATTGGCATTGCTGTTGGGTTTTCGCGTTTTGGTGTGGTTGAAAAATGCAAAATTTACCAAAATGATGATTCCCAAAGGGCGTAATTAAAAACGTTTTGTATTATTTGTGAATTTCAGCTTTAGCTGTTGCAGCAAAATAGCTAAAGCGTGTTAATCCGGCTTTGATTTAGGATGAGATTCTAACCAGCCACTGACTTTATCTTGTAGTTCCAATTCGGTTGCCGGCAATAAACTGCGTGGATCAAATCGCAATTGATAATGCAGTTTCGCCAGCGATTCTAATTCTGTCATTTGCAAACGTTTTACCCATTGCGCACTGCTTTCATATTTATTTCTTGCAAATTCCGTGTTTGCAAACTGTGCTTCAATCAAATAAAACGCAGAATCCAAGCCTTGCAAAGCAATTGTTTCACGCGAAACATGAGCATTTTGCGTAGTCGTGCGAGTTAATTGTCGTCTCGCTGAATAAATTCGCCAGCCGATATAACAAGCCAACAAGAAAGCCGCTCCCAACCAAATACTGTTTTGATTTTTATCATGCCGCGCTTGCCATTGTTTCAGTGCGAATAAACGATTGGAAAACCAATCATTTAGCGGCTGAAAGAAACTGGCTTGTTCATTTTCCATTTCCAGCCATTGTGACGGCGTGGAATCAACCATTTGCCATTTTCCATCAATGTAGGCAATTGCCCACGCATGAGCATGACGGCGGCGCACCACATATAATTGCTGCTGCGGATCAAATTCTTCAACGGCATAACCATTTGCCAAACGTGCTGGAATTCCCGCTTGGCGCAGCAATAACACCGATGCGACCGCAAAATATTCACAATGTCCGGCTTTGCTTTTTAAAATAAAATTTCGCAGGGCTAAATCCGCATCCGGTTCTGAACCTAAATACAGACTGTAATAAAAGTTGTGCCGAAAATAGTGCGTGATTTCAGCAGCAGCGGCTTGAGGTTTCAGTTCTGATAATTTCAAATTGCGACCAAGTTGCATCAACCAATCGCTATGTTGTTTCGGAATTTGTAAATCATAACGACTGGGTGCGCCATTTCTTTCACCCGTGAAAAACACTCGATAATCGGCAAAGTCGGGTGCGTCAGTGATTTTTATCGCGCCTAGCGAGTTGTATTGCAAATTTGCCCCTTCCAAACCTGTGACATTCAGCGTGCCATCGGGCAAAGCTAAGATTTCCTCACGCTTATTAAATTGCTGCAAAATTTCCAACTCTTGCAACGTTTGGTTTTGCGTGGCTTGCACGGGATTGTCATCGCTAAAAACATAGCGCGAGACCGACCAACTTTTGCCTAAATAGCGGTCATAACTGGCTTGCAATAAATAGAGTGGTTGCTGTGCTTTCACGCGAAAAACGATTTTATCGGATAATTTCATCTCGCCTAAATCGCCAATCGAAGTTTGTGTTTTAAAAGGATCGGCTTCCCAATTTCCTAACCATTCCAAAGAGTTATATTCAATAATATTTTGCAAACGCCGTAAGCCTTGTTGACCAAAATGCCCGCTGACAATCGCCAGCGTTATCAGAAAAAACCATGCGGATTTTGAGGCGTGTTTCGGGCGCGAACTCCATAACACGGCAATAAACAGCGCAATCGCGACGGCAAAATAATTTAAATTTTGCACATTTGCCGCGCCCGCGCTGAGAATCGTTAAAGCGGCGTAGGGGAGTTGAAAATCAATTTCAGGAGCTGAAGTGAGACCTTCCAAGTTTTTAAAACCTGGAAGGTCTAAGCGATGTTTTTTTTGCGAGAATTGCCGGCGACGATAGGAATAAAACAGTGTGCCTAGCGGTAATTTTTGTTCGCTGCTGAATAATTGCGCAAACAGTACAGGGCAAAATAATAGCGGCAACCATTTCAACACGATAAAAATCGGGCGTTCATCCACTTGCGTCACATACACATACATCAACAGCAGCATCGTTAACAGCGACGCTAAATCACCCCAGCGATAAAATTGTTGCAAGGTAATCTGCCAACGCCAAGTGATTGATTTATTAATAGTAATAATCAGAAGTAGTCCAGCCGCTGCTATCCATGTTTGCAACAGCCACGCCCACGCCACCAAACTGAAAATTAAAAAAAACAATGCGCGATTCATAAAGCCGCCAATTCGTTTTCCAGATGTTGATAATTGAGCAAATAAAAATGCTGCGGTTTATTGGCGCATTGCGCTGTGCTGAGCGAGCCGTCATGGACTAAAAACACTGCTACCGGCAAACCTTGTGCCGCGAGCGTTTTCAGCAATTGTTGCCGCAGATCATCCCAGTGCATGAGCACACACACAAAGCTGCTGCATTGACCAGCGCGACTTAACACCGCTTGTTGCAATGGCAAAAAATTATCGGTATCGCTGCTTTGCACAGAGGCTAAAATTTCTTGCAAATGAGGCAAATGATCGACACCGCGTCCGGTAGTGAAACAATAGGTTTCTTGCCCGACAAACATTAAATCCAGCAAAGATTCCGTTTGTCGCTCCATCATGGCGACAGACGCTGCAATGGAAACGGCGGCTTCAAAAACATCGGGTTCTGTATTGCCGATAAAGGTATCGAGCAACAAGGCGCGGCGCACAAAATATTCATCTTGATAATCTTTCACAATCAATTTGCCGTGCTTGGCAAAACTTTTCCAATGAATTTTATTCAAAGGGTCGCCGTGTTGATAATCACGCAACCCCATAAATTCTGAAGAATTGCCGACCGAATTTGCTAATGACACGCCGCCGGCTTGATATTTATGTTTGCCGGTGAGTGCTAACGGTTTCAGCGGATAACGTTTCGGCAAAATCAAACAGCTTTGTGATTCGTTAATGGGAATTAAGCGGCGAAATAAACCGAGCACATCCGGTTTTGCAAGAAAGCTGCTGGCAAAGTGGATTTTTCCGCGCCGTAACGGTGTGAAATTGATGTTGATTGTTGTCGATTTTTGCTTCAGTTCAGGAATTGGCGTTTCAGGAATAATGCCGCCGCGTTGATAGATTAAATAACGTCGCCATTGATTGAAACTGATGCCGCGTTTGCGTCGTGTTTTTTTGTTACGCGAATAGAAATGTTGCAATTGCGCATAAGAAGGAAAGTTGTCTGCCAATTGTTCAATTAAGGCTAAATCAGAATAGTTTTTCGCGCCTAAATTTGTGAGTGTGACCGTGTAAGAAAACGATTCACCCACTGTGCCATAACGCGGCAGTTGGCGTTTGATGGAAACTTTTAAGCGATTGAATAGATTATTCAGTACCGCAAAAATCAAAATAATCAGCAAAAATACAAACAATTGATAAGTGTTGCTGTGTTTTGTATCCACGCCGAACACGGCGGCTGCCACCATGACAATCAAAATTAAATGCCCGCTCACGGTAAAATGATGACGCATCCAGTTGTCATAACGATAAACTTTTCGGTATTGGCGCAGCAGAAAACGTTTAAACATGATGTTTGTTGGCGGCTTTAAAATCGTGGAAAACAGTGTACAAGATTTGCGGATGTTGAGTGAAAAATCTTAACTGCTGATTTTTGCCATTATTTCAATCATCAAAAATTTACAAAACGACCAGTCGTCTTGAAAATTTTTTGTGTAACTTTTTTGCTGAAATTTTTTGTAGATTAAGCAATGTGCACAAAAAAATTTCTTCAAGTGGATTACTCAATCGTTGGATGTTACGACTGGCAGTCCTTGAAGGACTGCCAGTCGTTATGCTGCCGCTGTAGACGCAACTCTTGCGACTTTATTGGTGTAAATTTAAACACGCACTAAAAAAAATCTAAAAAAAATGGCGGTTTTGTATGCGTTTTTCGTCTTATACATAGAGAGCTATGAGCATTTTTTAAATCCCCCTGTGTTTATCTTCATCAAAGCCCCCTCACTTGAATAGAAGCGGACTAGGGGGATTTAAAAAAAACTAACTTTTCAAACTTGCGAGGCGACATTGCAAATGGAAGCACTCAAACTGACAGCAAAATCTTCAAATAATATTACTTCCCTTAATCCTAAAACCAACAAAACTGAATATACGCAGCTGAATGAAGCGGAGTTGCTTAAATTATTTCCGCAGTCGCGCTATTTTCAAATTCATTTTCAACACCTGCACGACAATGCTGATGAAATAAAAGCCGAGTTGGCAGAATGCAAACAAATCTCCTCGCAACTGAATGCAAAGCTTGATGTGCTGATGCAGTTATTCACTCAGGCGCGTTTTTAATTCTTGATGTTTACAATTTCTCAATGGCGATATATTGCCCCTGTTTTGGTGTTAGTAGGCGGTGTGTTTGCCGCGTATTATTTGCTCACAACGCGACCTGTTCTTGCTCCTGAAAAGCCAGTGACTGTGATTCCTACGGTTAGCGTGATTCAGATGAAACCGCAAACGGTAAAACTCACTATTGCGTCGCAAGGCTTGGTGAAAGCGCGTGATGAAATGGATTTAATGAGCGAAGTGGCGGGCAAAATTGTGTATTTGCATCCTGATTTTGTCGCGGGAGGTTTTTTCAGCAAAGATGAGGTGTTAGTGAAAATTGACTCGCGTGATTACGATGTGGCGATTGTGCAAGCGCAAGCCCAAATTGCGGAGGCGCAACGACTGTTAGCAACCGAGCAAGCGCAAGCGATTCAATCGAAAAAAGAATGGGAGGTGTTAGGAAACGGCACGCCTAGCCGTTTAGCCATGCGTGAGCCGCAATTGGCGGAAGCGCACGCCAAGCTTAAGTTTGCCGAGGCGACTTTGCTCCGTGCCAAGATTCAACGCAGCCGTTGTGAACTTCGTGCGCCGTTTTCGGGACGTTTTCAAACTAAAGCGGTCAGTGTCGGACAAATTATTCAGGCAGCCGACAAATTGGCGCATCTTTACGCCAGCGATTGGGCGGAAATTCGCTTGCCAATCAGCATTGAACAATTAGCTTTTTTAAATTTGCCTGATAAAACATTGCCTTATGAGCAAGGCATTAAAGTGATTCTAACTGCGCAACTTGCTGGAAAAAACCAATCATGGCAAGGACGAATTGTGCGCACAGAAGGAATTGTGGATGAAAGCAGCGGTGTTATTTATGCGGTGGTGCAGGTGAAAAACCCCTATCGTAGCCAAGAAAAATCGCCCGGATTGCTGAATGGTTTATTTGTGCAAGCGGAGATTGAAGGCAAAGAATTAAGCAATGTTTTTGCTTTGCCTGCTACCGCCGTGAATTCTGCGCAGCAAGTTTTGATTGTGGATAAAAATTCGCGTTTGCATACTCGTTCTTTAAACGTATTGCGCAATGAAAAAAATCGCGTGTTAGTCAATAAAGGTTTAAATGCGGGCGAGCAGGTGGTGGTTTCAGAAATGGATATTCCGATTGAAAACATGCAGGTTAAAGTAAACCTTCCAGGTTTTAAAAACCTGGAAGGTTTGAGCACGGTTAAGCAATGAGTCCACACAAAGGCTTAATCGCTTGGTTTGCTGGTAATGCTGTCGCCGCTAATTTATTAATGCTGCTGATTATTATCGGCGGCGTGGTAGGTTTTAACTTCATAGACAAAGAAGTTTTCCCGCATTTCAATTTGCAAAAAATTGATATTACCGCTGTTTACCCAAACGCCAGCGTGTTGGAAATTGAAGAGTCGGTCTGTGCGCGGATTGAAGATGCGGTTTTTGACATAGCAGGTGTGAAACAACTCAACACCACTATCACCGATAGCACTTGTAAAATCACGGTTTCAGTTCATCCTGATTTCAATCAAGAACAAGTAATAAGCGACTTGCGTAGCAAAGTGCAAAGCATTCCGCGCCTACCCAAAAATCTGGAAGTCATCACTGTGCAAGCCGCACTGCACGACAGTGATGACGGGGTAATTTGGGTAGCTTTACACGGTGAAACCAACGCATTGACTTTGCAACGTTATGGCGAACAGATTCGCAGTGAGTTAGAGCAAATTCCCGATGTTTATTTGGTAAGAAATTATGGCGAAATCGCGTATCAAATTGCGATTGAAATTTCACCCGCAACCCTGAAACATTATCAATTATCCCTGCATGAAATTAGCCTTGCCATTCAACAAAGCTCGTTAAATCAAAGCAATGGCGTTATCAAAACGGCGGCTGGCGAATTGCAAATCAACATTCAAAGCCGCGCCAACAATGCTAAAAGTTTGCAAAATCTGGTGTTGCGCACAAATTCGGATGGTTCGCAATTACGTTTAGGGCAAATCGCCCAAATCCATGATGGCTTTGAAGAGCGACTTTCCGAATGGCATCACAACGGCGAAACCGCGCAAGGCTGGGAAGTCCACACCCGCAAAAATGCGGTGGAAGTGGCGCGGCGTGTGAAAGAATACGTTGCAACAAAACAAGTGCAATTGCCGTCTGGCTTGCAGATGATAATCTGGTGGGATGACTCGCAAAGTTACGAAGAGCGCGTCACGGCGTTGGTAGAAGATGGCATCGGCGGTTTTTTGTTGGTGTGTCTGGTTTTGACCTTATTTTTGCAATTGCGTGTCGCGGTTTGGGCAGGCGTGGGGATTTTTACCTCAGTGCTAGGCGCGTTGTTTTGTATGGCGGTATTCGATATATCGTTGAATATGCTGTCCTTATTTGGTTTTTTATTGGCAATGGGGATTTTGGTTGACGATGCAATTATCATTGGCGAAAGCGTTTATTCACAACAGCAAGCGCAATCGCAACTCAATTCTAAAACCAGTTTAATCGCCGCGATAAAAGGTACACACGCGGTGGCGTTGCCAGTGATTTTATCGGTGTTGATTTCGTTGGTGGCTTTTCTGCCCGGCTTGTTTTTACCCGGCTGGGCAGGGCAAATGATGAAACCGATTTGTCTGGTGATGATCCTCACTTTGGTGTTTTCGCTGATTGAAGCTTTGTTGATTTTACCTGCGCATTTGGCTCATCCACAGGACGATAAGCCCTCAAAAGAACTGGTATTTCTAAAGTTAGGGCGCATCCAAACTTACTTGAATAACGGTTTAATCTGGTTTGTAGATAAGATTTATCGCCCCGTTTTGCAATGGGCTTTAGCATGGCGATATTTAACCCTCGCGTGTTTTCTGGTGTTGTTATTGTTATGCGGAACATGGGTAGAAAGCGGACGGATTCGCTTATCGCTGCAAGCTGATGTGGTGAAAGATAATTTTTGGGTACTCATCACTTTGCCGAAAGATTTGCCTTACAGCGAAACGCAACGCCGCACTAAGCAAGTGGAACAGGCGTTTTTCGCGGTGCGTGATGAATTAGATAAAAAAATGTGCGCAACGATTGCCAGTCCTCAAAAGGACTGGCAATCGTGTTCCTCCGTTGTTGGTTTGGAAACCATGATCTGGGAACACGGCGCGGGTTTTTGGACGGAGTTTTCACCTTTAGGGCGACAACGGGTGAACGTTGAAGATTTTATTAATCGTTGGCGGAAAAAAACGGGTGATTTGGGGTTGGCAAAAATTGATTTTCTCTACAAAGAAGGCGATGAACCTTACGACATTAGTTTTAGTTTAAGCGCGGCAACGCCGGAAGTGCTGAATAAAGCCGCCGCAGAATTTAAAGAAACGCTCAGTCATTACACCGGAGTTTATGATGTGATTGATTCTGCCGAAGTCGGCAAACCTGAAATTCGGTTAAATCTGAAACCCGTTGCACAACAACTCGGTTTGCAACTTGAGGATTTATCGCAACAAGTCAGCGAAGCTTATTACGGCAGCGAAGTGCAACGATTACAGCGCGGACGCAGTGAAGTTAAAGTGTTAGTGCGCTATCCGCTGTCCGAAAGACAATCGCTGGATAATTTGCGTACATTACCGATTCGGTTGAAAAATGGCGACTTTGCGCCGTTAAGCAGTTTAGCTGAAATCAACTTTGTACCGAGTCCGAGCGGCATTGTGCGGCAAAATCGGCATCGTGTTTTAAACATACAAGCGCGGGTTGATAAGCAAAAAATGGATGTGAACGCTTTATCCGACAAACTGGAAAGCAGCGAATTTAAAACTTTGCAGCAACGTTATCCGAGTTTAACTATCAGTTTAGGCGAAGAATATCAGGAGCAGCGGCTGACGCTGACCCGCTTAAAACAAACCACGTTGATGGCTTTGTTGGTGATTTATGTGCTGATTGCCGTGCCGTTTCAATCGTATTTAAAACCGCTGATTTTTTTGCTGGCGGCTCCGGTCGCGTGGTGTGGCGCGGTGATTGTACATAGTTTGGTGGGATTGCCGTTATCAATGGAATCGTTGGTTGGAATGATTGCTGCGAGTGGCGTAGTGGTAAATGATAGTTTGGTGTTGCTGGATTATTTGGAAGAAAATCAAAATACAACAAAAAGCACACTTGAATTGATATACGAAGCGTGTAGCTCACGGTTTCGCCCGATTTTTCTAGCATTTTTAACCAACTTTGCGGGATTTTTACCTGCATTATTGGAAACCAGCCCGCAAGCACAATTTTTAATTCCGATGACTTTATCGCTGTCCGCTGGATTGCTGGTCGGAATGGTTGCAAGTTTGATTTTAACGCCGGTGTGTTATGCAGTGTTGCAGCGATAAATAAGTTTTTTCCGGCAAACTATTGTGGTTATCGCTTATAAAACCCTCATTTGCTAGTTAATGGGGATTGGCAGAAATCAATCCCCAACAAAATTACAACGACTTAAACACCCGACTCGCCGCCTCCAAGGTTTGCGCCAAATCTTCCTCCGTATGCGCCGCCGACACAAAACCCGCCTCAAACGCAGACGGAGCTAAATAAACGCCTTCCTCTAACATGGCATGGAAAAACCGCTTAAACAATTCTGTATCACACTGCATGACTTGAGAAAAGCGACTGATTTTTGCCTCAGAACTGAAAAACAAGCCAAACATGCCGCCGACATAATTCACGCTCAACGCAATTCCCGCTTCTTTTGCCCGTTCCTGCATTGCCAAAGCAAACTTTTCAGTTTTTGCAGTTAAATTTTCATAAAAATCAGGTGCGCTAATTAATTCCAATGTTTTTAAACCCGCCGCCATTGCCACTGGATTGCCTGACAACGTTCCGGCTTGATACACAGAACCAAGCGGCGCAATACATTCCATAATTTTGCGGCTGCCCCCAAACGCACCGACGGGCATCCCGCCACCAATAACTTTACCTAGAGTGGTTAAATCGGGTTTCACATGAAACAGGGCTTGTGCGCCACCAAGTGCAACGCGAAAACCGGTCATCACTTCATCAAAAATCAACACACTGCCGTATTGGTCACAAACTTCGCGTAAAGTTTCTAAAAATCCAGCTTCCGGTGGCACACAATTCATATTCCCTGCCACAGGCTCAACAATAATACAGGCGATTTTTTCGCCAATTTCGGCAAACGTTTGTTTCACCATCTCACTATCGTTATAAGCTAACGTCACGGTTTGTGCTGCTAAAGAAGCTGGCACACCCGCAGAACTTGGCACACCCTGAGTTAATGCGCCAGAACCTGCTTTCACCAATAACGAATCAGAATGACCGTGATAACAACCTTCAAATTTCACAATAATGTCGCGTCCGGTATAGCCTCGCGCTAAGCGAATCGCACTCATCGTGGCTTCAGTGCCCGAACTCACCATCCTCACCAATTCAATGGAAGGCATCAGTTCACACACTATTTGCGCCATCAGGGTTTCTAATTCGGTCGGCGCACCAAAACTTAAGCCTTTTTCCGCAGTCGTTTTCACCGCCTCAATCACTTGCGGATGCGCATGACCTAACACCATTGGCCCCCACGAACCCACATAATCAATATAGCGTTTGCCTTCGCTGTCGAAAATGTACGCGCCGCTAGCGTGGTCAATATAAACCGGAGTACCGCCTACGCCATTAAACGCCCGAACTGGCGAATTCACGCCGCCCGGAATCACTTTTTTTGCATTGCTGAATAACTCTGTTGCCTGTGTCATGTTTTTATCTCTTAAAAGTTTATGGATGCACGAAAGGATAACGACCAGAACCAC
Source organism: uncultured Methylomonas sp. (assembly GCA_936941155.1). Taxonomy (GTDB): domain Bacteria; phylum Pseudomonadota; class Gammaproteobacteria; order Methylococcales; family Methylomonadaceae; genus CAIQWF01. The sequence continues at coordinate 132,653 of CAKZJE010000031.1, forward strand.
GAGTATCAAGTTAAGCTTTGTTTTTCAACTAAATTACAGCGATTAAGTAGAATGGCTGCACATAAAATGATAAAGTTTCAAGTATTTTTGATCGTTTTAACCTTGATAAACATGATGATGATATTAAACACCTTAAGAAAATCGTTTCTAACCGCACTGATTTGCGCAACATTTGGCGTTGCAATGGTTGGCTGTTCTGATGATAAATCCGATTTTGACCCTATGGATCAAACGAAAATTGAACCTGTTCCAGACAAAGAGAAAATCGAGTTTGAACATGCGTTTGCAGAACAATGTGTTACGCGCGAATTGAAAAATTCTAAAAATCCTGAAGCGGATAAAGCCGGTTTGGAAAGCACTTGCCTGTGTGTTTCTAAATATTTGATGAAAAATTTAACTGAGCAAGAAGCGGAAAAATTCTTAGATGATGGTGAAAATCCTAAATCGTTAGTGATTAAATACGATGCAGCGGCGTATCACTGTTTGCAAGAAAATGCAGTAAAAGGCCCTGATTTTTCTAAAAAATAATCTTCTTTAAGTTTAAAAAAGTCTTTTTCGCGCAAAACCTTCTAAGTGTTTAAAGCTTATTTAAAACTTAGAAGGTTTAAACACCCGTCAAATTTAACTCCACCATTGCATAAACCATGAGTAATACCCCCGATATTTTACAAAAAATTCTTGCCACCAAAGTTGAAGAGGTTGCACGTCGCAGTGTGCGCACTCCTGTGAGCATGTTGCAGGACATTGCTAGCGGCGTAGAAACACCACGCGGATTTTCTCAAGCGTTGCAAGCGCGTGCGTTAGCGAAAAAACCTGCGATTATTGCAGAAATCAAAAAAGCCTCGCCCAGCAAAGGCGTGATTCGCGAAAACTTTCAGCCAGTTTATATTGCGCAAGATTATGCAATGAATGGCGCAACCTGTTTGTCTGTGTTGACGGATAAAGAATACTTTCAAGGCTCTGAGGCGTATTTGCAAATGGTGCGCGAAAAATGCCCGCTGCCTGTGTTGCGCAAAGATTTTATGATTGATGAATATCAAGTGTATGAAGCGCGCGCCTTAGGTGCGGATTGTATTTTGTTAATTGTTGCGGCGTTAGACGATAGCAAAATGCAAGATTTAGCGGCGTTGGCAAAAACATTAGGCATGGATGTGTTGGTAGAAGTGCATGATGCTGAAGAATTGCAACGGGCTTTGTGTTTGGAAACCAAGCTGATTGGCATCAACAATCGCAATTTGCGCACGTTTGAAACGGCGTTGCAAACCACATTAGACTTAAAACAAAATATTCCAGCCGATCGTTTGATTATCACTGAGAGCGGCATCCACACCCAAGAGGATGTGAAATTGATGCTGGATAATGAAATTTATACGTTTTTAGTCGGTGAAGTGTTTATGCGGGCGGAGCGTCCTGGGCAAAAAATGCGCGAGTTATTCTCGTTATAAATCATTGCAAACCTGTCATTATTATATTTGGCAGGTTTTTTTTAAGTGCGAATCTCACGCACGCTACACAACTAAACTAAATCACGCCGACAAAAAACAGTTTCAACTATTCATTTGCTGCGAAATTTTCTAAGACGACTGGTCGTCTTAAAAAATTTCAGCGTCATTTTGGAGTGCAAGCTTTGCTTGCTAGCAAAGTTTCCATTCGATTGCTTTAAAAAACTGTGTGAAATCACCTGTTTGATTGCGCTGAATAACATAGTTTAATAATAAATCGGCAAAACAAATTTCTAAGATTTTGATTTATAAAGCTTATAAGTCTGGCATTTAATCTGCTTATCCCTTAAGTCTATAAACAAGGGATAAATCCATGAAAACAATCGTTAAAAAAATGTCGCTGTCACTCTTGTTAGTGATGCCATGTCTGTTGCCATAAATTGTGCGGATAACAAAAATGCACAATGCAAAACGGCAGTTTTTTAACGAAATCTACGCAAAATATCTCCCTGAGCTCAAACGCTTTATTGGTCTGCGCTGGCCAAAAGAACAAGACGTTGACGACCTTGCGCATGAGGCTTTTTTGCGTTTGGCTCAATATCCTGATTTGGAACTCATTCAAAATCCCCGCGCGTTTTTATTTCAAACCGCATCTAATCTGGCGATTGATAACTACCGGCAAAAACAAACTCGCAAATGCTATTTTGAAACAGAAATAGAGATACAAGACATCAGCGAGCGCGAAAGTTTATCGCCGGATAATGTCTGCGAAAATCAACACACTTTAAGCCATTTTACCGACTTGCTAAATCAACTGCCTGAGCTGCAACGCCATGCTTTTGTGTTGTATCGTTTGGAAGATTTGTCTCATGCAGAAATCGCGCTCAGGCTAGGAATTTCTGTGCGCAGTTCTGAACGCTATGTGATGCAGGCAACTCAGCATTTACTCAGCCGCAAAAAAATGAAAAATAAAAACAATGGCGGTCAAGCTTAGTTTTTACGTCAATCTTATAATGACGGTAAACTAAACTTCTTCCACGACCTTTATTTTTAAATCAAATGAAACCGCGCGACTCTTCTCAAAATCCACCTCCAAATGCCGACCTCGATGAAGCGGTGGCTTATTGGATTATGCGGTTGTCTGCAAAAGATTGCACGGATACAGAACGGCGTGTATTTGAAAATTGGCTTGCGCAACATCCACTGCATCAACAACGTTACGACCAAGCCCAAGCCCAATGGCAAGCAATGGAGGCTTTTAAAACCATGCGTTTTCCAGAGCGGGAGGCGGCGTTGCGCTATCGTGCAACGAAAAAAACGCGCTATTTTCCTCTGGCTACTGCGGCGACAGTTGTGTTGGCTTTAGGGTTGACAGCCTTTGATGCGGATGGCTGGTTAGGAAGCTGGGAAACCTATCAAACTGAAAAAGGGGGACATTCTTCGGTTTTATTGGCGGATGGTTCGCGGGTTGAGCTGAATACCGAGAGTGAAATACAAGTGCATTTTAATCATTGGCAACGCCATGTTGAGTTGATTCGCGGCGAGGCTTTTTTCAGCGTGGCGCACAATGCCGCACGACCTTTTAAAGTGCAGGCGGGCGTGGGAATAATTGAAGATATTGGCACGCAATTTGAAGTTTTTCTCAAAGAAAATCAACAGGTTTTAGTGGCAGTTGAAGAGGGAAGCGTTTCTGTGACAACCTCACAAACACAGGAATTGGTCGCAGGACAACAATTGCTCTACGCCGACAGTGGCGAATTTAGCAAGCCCACGCCTGAAGAAATCAGCGCGTTGACGGCGTGGCGGCAAGGGCAATTGCGTTTTAATAATCGCAAATTAGCCGATGTGTTAGAAGAAATCGGGCGTTATCACGACATTCGCATTCATGTTTCAGATCCAAAATTGGCAAAACTTGCAGTGAGCGGCGTTTTTAAAACCCATAATTTACAAGGCATGATGAATGCAATTACGTTGACGTTGCCGGTTGCTGGGCGTTATGAAAATGCCAATACAATTGTGTTAGAGCCGCGCTAGAATTGACTGCTCGTTATTTCAAGGACTGACAGTTGTAAAAACCAAATCGTGTGAAGACTTGAAAAAAATAAATACGGTTGGCGGTTTTCATTTTTTGGGTCGTCTAGTTTAAATGAACAATAATTTTTTTTAAGGAAATTCAATGTCATTTTCACTAAAACCTCTTTACGCAGCAATTGTATTAAGCATTGCAGCTCCTGCTTTTGCCGCAGATGCTAAACATCATTTTGATATTCCAGCGCAACCTTTAGATTCCGCCATTCAACAACTAGCGACACAAGCGGGAATGTCGGCATTTTTTACGCAACAAGTCACAAATGGCAAACAAACGGCTGGGTTAAAAGGCACTTACAGCACGCAAGAAGCGGCGGCGTTGTTATTGGTACAAAATGATCTTGCGCCCGTGATTGCTGATGGCACTATTTCAGTAAAGCCCGCTAAAGCGAAGTCTAGCAATAAAACTGATGTGGAAAACAGCAGCGACAATCCAACTGTTTTAGAAACCGTGAATGTGACAGATAAAGCCAAACGTAATGTCAACAACCCGCGCAATCCTGACTACCGGCGTGTCAACGCCAGCACAGCGACCAAAACCGATACCCCCATCATGGAAACACCGTATTCGGTGACGGTTGTGCCGCAACAGGTGTTAAAAGATAAGCAAGTGATTCGCGTGGAAGATGCCATCACCAGCGTGGCAGGTGTGCAATCAAGCTGGACAAACGGCGGACAAAGTGACGTATTTATGATGCGCGGTTTTCAAAATACCAATCTTTATCGGGATGGCTTTTTAATGCCATCCGCCTTAGGTGGCGGCACAACTAAACGGCAAGTGGCTAATTTAGAGCAAATTGAAGTGTTAAAAGGTGCAGGTTCTATTCTGTTTGGACGCAGTGAACCCGGTGGCGTTATCAATATGGTAACGAAAAGACCGCAAGCCGAATCTTATCACTCCATTCAACAACAGTTTGGTTCTTATGGATTTTTCCGCACTACAGCCGATTCCACAGGCGCGATTACAGCGGATAACAAATTGCTGTATCGGATTAATTTGTCTTATGAAAATGCAGACTCGTACCGTGATTTTTCCTCAACGGATAGTTTTTTTATTGCGCCGAGCCTCACTTGGAATATCTCCGATCAAACGCAAGTTAATTTAGATTTGGAATATCAACATTTTGATGATCACAGTGATTCAGGCACTGTGCCGATGGGTAATCGTCCTGCACCTTTGCCAATTAACCGGCAACTCGGCGATCCTTTAAACAATAAAAACGTCGGCGATAGAACTTATATCGGTTTAAATTGGTCGCACAAATTTAACGATAATTGGAAAATTGACCACCGTTTTGGCGCAGAGTTTTTAGATAAAAAAGTTGATTTCACGTTCTTTTTTGGACAACCAGACGCAGCCGGAAACCTAGTTAATGTTGATGCCACTTGGTCGCAAGGAAATCGCGGTTTTAATAATGGCATTACCCATCAACAAAACTATTACACCACTTTGAATTTAACTGGCAAGTTCAATACGGCAATGATTGAACACACAACCTTATGGGGTTTTGATTATTTTAATATTCAAAATCAAGATGATGGAGCGTGCGACTTTGTGAATACCTTTTGTCAAGCCGATTTTGCCAGCAGCAACTTCAACATTTTCAACCCAACCTATCAAACCAGTGTAAATCCTATTTCGCATCAATTTAGTCCTGCGACTAATATCAGCCAAAATTGGTATGGCGTGTATTTTCAAGACCAAATCAAATTGCCGTTTAATCTTTACGGTAACTTCGGCATTCGTTATGACAACGCTACCACAAAAAATAATTTGAATGACGTAGCTTCCACAGACCATCACATCAGTCCACGCGGCGGTTTATTATGGCGACCTGTGCAATGGCTATCTTTATATGGCAGTTATAGCGAAAACTTTGGTGTTTCTAACAGTCTTTGGAATACACCAGGACAAAAAATCTTACCCGCACAAACCGCAGAGCAATGGGAAGTGGGCGCGAAAACCGAATTTTGGGGCGGGCGTTTCTCAGGCAGTTTTGCCTATTTTGAGCTGACGAAAAAGAATATGGCAGTTGCTGACCCAATAAATCCACTTATACAGATCACTAGCGGAGAACAGCAAAGCAAAGGTTATGAGTTTGAAGTCGCGGGGGAAATTTTACCCGGCTGGCGCACCGTTGTGGCTTACACCAATTTAGCTTATGCGAAAATTAATGTCGGTTGGAATGGTGGTCAAGGCGATGACAGTGGCAATCGTTTATACAATACGCCGCGTAATTATGGTAGCTTTTGGAATACCTATCAATTTCAAGAAGATAGTCTGCTGAAAGGTTTAAAAGTGGGCGGCGGGATTGTTGGCTCAACCCAAAGTCAAGGCTCAAATGCTAATGACTTCCAGTTGCCCGGCTATGTCACCATGAATCTGATGAGTAGTTATGCCATGAAAGTTGGCAAGTCAAAAGTCAGTTTGCAATTAAACGCTAACAACTTGCTGAATAAAACCTATTACAGCGGTACAAATACTGGCAGCATGATTGGTGTGGGAACGCCGCGCAACTTTATGGGCTCAGTGAAAGTCGAGTTTTAAAACTAAAACCTGACAGGTTTTTGAAACCTGTCAGGTTTGATTTGATAAGAAATTAATTTGTGACTATGAATTTGCTCTGTTAATTGTTTTTTACTCGAAAATTTTTCAAGACGACCAGTCGTCTTAGAAATTTTTTGCGCAACTTTCATAACGTAATATTTCAGTAATTTTCTTAAACGGTAGGTGGAATTCATTCGCACTCTGTGGATAAATCCGCACCTACATTCAATCCTTCCATAATTTCTTTCGTACTCATTCCTTCGCTACGATTAGCATTTTCCATGCAGAGTGCGTAACATCGGTTATTAAGTTTGTTTTAACAGCATAAAAACTTACAATATCTGCCATTCAATTTAAGTTTGCGGCATTTTTTTTGACTTTAAGACGCGCAACTATTAGAAAACTTATCTTTATATCCATTTTCAAATTTCTTTTTTAAAACCCATGACACACACAGCCCGCAAACGTTTTGGTCAAAATTTTCTCCACGACCACAACATTATTTACAGCATTATTTCTCACATTCAAGCGGAAGCAAATCAACATTGGGTTGAAATAGGGCCGGGACAAGGCGCGTTGACCGCTCCATTATTAGCGCAAAACGTGCAACTGGATGTGGTGGAATTAGACCGCGACTTAGTGTCGTTATTGCAACGAAAATTCAGCACGCAAACCAATTTAACCATTCACAGTGCAGACGCGCTGAATTTTGATTTTGCCGGATTAGCGCAACAGGGAGAAAAACTGCACGTTATTGGCAATTTGCCCTATAACATTTCTACGCCGCTGCTGTTTCACCTGTTAAGTTCTAGCAATTGCATTGAGGATATGCACTTTATGCTGCAAAAAGAAGTGGTGGATAGAATTTGTGCCGCGCCTGGCAGCAAGCAATACGGGCGATTGAGTGTGATGATGCAATATTATTGCGAAGGCGAGTTGTTATTTGATGTGCCGCCGGAAAGTTTTGATCCAATTCCGAAGGTGATGTCGGCGATTATTCGCTTAGTGCCACATGCACAACCGCCGGTTGTGGTCACGAATATGGAAACTTTTGCACAAATAGTTTCTCATGCGTTTTCGCAACGTCGTAAAACCATTCGCAATTCATTAAAAAACTTACTCACAGAAGAAGATATTGCAGGATTGGGGATTAATCCTAGTGCCAGAGCTGAAACTTTAGGCTTGGAAGCGTTTGCGCAATTGAGTAATTTAGCGGCACAAAAGCCTGCGACAATTTGACTCAGTGACAATTTGCCACATTCCCAAAGGCTTATGAACTGGTTAAACTAGACACAACTTAAAAACAAACAGCAACTCCTCCTAAAGAAGCTTTAGTTTTATGTTTTGTATCTCCCTAAAATATCCCCTTTATGCGGTCTAATCAGCCGCATTTTTTTTGCCTATCAAAAAGTGAATTTTTTGTTTTCAAGTTCTATTTAAATCATAGAAAGTAAAAACAAACAGAATTTATCTCTTCTAAGTTAACGCAGCCAAACTAATCACAAACCATTTATTTTGATGCGCTTTATCATTTCCCCAGCCTAAAGGCTCAAAAGTTTCAAAAAAATCATCCGAACTTTCAATGTGTTGTAATTTTTTATCGACTGAATTTTTATCGAAAAAATAAACAAAATAATTATTTTGAAAAGCTTGCGAAATACGAACTTCCCAAAAACGTTTACCGTCAACCGTTTGTAATTCATCCGTAATCATTACAATATATTTTTCTAAAAAATGATTAAATATTTTTGCTGCAAATCCAATCAATACTTCTTCATTTAAAGGTCGTTTCCAAACCAAAATTTGCGTACACGATTTTTGATTAATCTTTTCATCGGTTAATTCAATATCCACTGCATAAGCAATTTGTGGATTTTCTCTATCCGTTCTATCCAATAAGCGAATCACCGTTTGTTTTTTATTTGATTTAAGTTGAAAGTTTTCAGGTAAATCAATTCCATCAACAACATAATCACGAGGATAATCCGCTAAAAATTTTTTAGCTTCATTTCTATTAAAACTTGGTCTTTTTAAAGTGTTTGAAAAATCAGCAAAATCAAGATATTTGGGCATTATTGTTTCTCCTTCACTTTTCGTATTTTCTGCGCCTTCAACCAACGTTCCGTTAAATTAATTAATTCTGGTAAATTAATATTTTCACTGTTTTTACGATAATTTATATCCGCCAAACATTGCCCAACACCTTGCGAAAAATCCGGTGTTTTTAACGATTTATCCAGATATTGCAACCACGCATTCCCAGTTAAACTCGCGCATTCCTCACGCGGCGCAACACTCATTGCCACACGCCGAATCAGTGCAGAAATGTCTAGCAATTTTTCGGTTTCAGTTTTCGTTTCATCCTGTTTTAATGCACTTAATAATTTTTTTGCAGACTTCACCGCAGTTTTTTGCGTTAAGCGTTTGTAAATTAAAAAACTTATCCACAGCAAGATGGGGATAAGTGCCAGAGTTATCCACCAACCAATCGCCAGAGGCCACCAGTTAATTTCGTCGGGAAGATGAATATCGCGTAAGGGTAATTCAAAGGGTTTGGTAGTTGTCATAAAACTTATCTGAATAAATATTTAGATTTTATAGCCTGTCGTTTGACAAAAAACAATCTTTTCGATTATTTTATCCGCACCGTTACCACATTGTAGCGGTCGGGTTTTGCAGCCTGAAAACACAAGACGCAAGCGCGTTTCCAATGCGCTTTTTTTATACCTATCGTTCTATGGTGGGTGTAATTTGGGGAGCTTCGGCTCGCTGTGTCCTTGTGTGCAGTCTGCAAACCCAAATTACATCCACCGCCCAATGTTTTGCAGTGTTGTCCGGTGGAATTATCGCCTTTCACAAGGAGACAATCATGTCAGAATTAAAAATATTCAACTTCAAAGCATTCCCTATTCGCACCATAGAAGCAAATGGTGAAGTTCTATTCGTTGCTAAAGATGTTGCCACAGCACTTGGTTATGCGGATGCGGCGCAAGCAGTTAAAGACCACTGTAAAAAAGCTGTTAATTACACGAACGGCGATAAAACGGTCGTTAATGAAATCAAAGAGTTGCACCGAACAAAGGCTTTGGTTATCCCAGAGTCTGATGTTTACCGTTTAACTATGCGCTCAAATCTTGAGCAAGCAGAAGAGTTTCAAGACTGGGTTTGTGAAGATGTTTTACCCAGCATCCGCAAAACTGGCGGTTACGGTGTTCCTGAATTTTTAAAACCTATCACCGAACCGATTACACTTGAAGATTTCAACTGGCGTAGAGATGTGATTCGTCAAGCAATTGAAAATCTGGAACAAGCTCGCGTGTTAATGTCCATTACCGTTTCAGGTAAAGAGCTATTAGCGTAAACGTTGCAGAGGGTCATCGGTTGTATCGCACTGTATCAGCCTGAGACGGTTTTTCTGTGCCACTGCCAGCAAGTGCTGCTGAAGCACGGCAAAACGCTGCTGATAAGCGTTGAAACGCGCTTTATCGCTACTATCCATCACTACTTCGCGTTGCGTGTCGGTAAAACGATACCGCCCGTGTTCGGGCAAGGCTTTTTCCAGCGGATCATAAACAAAAATCAACACAACTTGGCAATGCCGCGCCAATTTGCTGAGGTAATTTTCAACTTGTGGATTAAAACCGCGAAAATCGCTAATCAAATAAATCAAACTGCCGGGTTTTGCATGTTGATTTAATCGCGCTAACACATTTTCAAACGAAATCTCGGTTTTCGCGATTGCCGGCGCATTGACCAAACTGTTGAAAAATCGCAAAACCCCATGTTTGCCGTGCTGCGGTTTTATTTCATAGCAAAACTGGTCGGTAAAAACCTGCCCGCCAATCCGATCACCATTGCGCTGTGCTGCCCATGCAATTAACGCCGCTATTTTTGCCGCTTGCACCGATTTAAACACGCCGCGCGTGGCAAAGTGCATGGTTGGTCGGTTATCCACAGAAATAAACACAGGACGCTCGCGCTCTTCGCGGAAAATTTTGGTATGCGGTTTATCGGTGCGTGCCGTGACTTTCCAGTCAATACTGCGCACGTCATCACCCGGTTGATAAAGTCGCACTTCGTCAAACTCCATGCCACGCCCACGAAACCGCGACAAATAACCACCGCTGTGCAAGGCGCGAATCCCTGAGTGATGCAAATTTAAACTCGCGGCTTGCGGAGCTAAATTCACCAAGGTTTTCAGATTAATTAAAACCCGCTCTTCCGCTGCTTGCTCTACAGGGCGAATAAAAGTGACTCGTCCTGCTGTAGATAACGTCTTAAATTCTGAAGAATTTTGTTTAGGAATCATTACGGTACAGCGATTCTAGCGATAAGTTGTTGGATAAAATAATCCGGTGTAATCCCTTCGGCTTCCGCTTCGTAGGATAGGATTAATCTATGGCGCAAAACGTCAAAAGCAAGGTCTTGAATATCTTCTGGGGAAACAAAATCACGTTGTTGCAACCACGCTTTCGCACGAGCGCAACGGTCTAACGCAATGCTAGCGCGTGGACTTGCGCCATATTGCAACCAACTGGCTAAATCGTCACCGTAAACTTTCGGGTTGCGGGTCGCCAAAATGATTTGCAACAAGTAATCTTGCAAATTATCCGCCATATACAGCTCTAAAACTTCGCTACGCGCCTGAAAAATACTGTCCTGTGCGATACGGTCAAAAAAGCCATAATCGCTTTTTAAGCTGCTTTTAGCTTCATTTCGCGCCAACTGCAAAATCGCTTTTTCATGTTCCGGCTGTGGATAATCAATTTTAACGTGCAGCAAAAAGCGGTCGAGCTGCGCTTCTGGCAGTGGATAAGTGCCTTCCTGCTCAATAGGATTTTGCGTTGCCATCACCATAAACAGCGGAGGCAGTGGATAAGTCGTTGATCCGACGGTAATTTGTCGCTCCGCCATTGCTTCCAGCAACGCCGCTTGCACTTTAGCAGGAGAACGATTGATTTCATCCGCCAAAATCAAATTATGAAACAGCGGGCCTTTTTGAAATTCAAATGCAGATTGCTGTGGACGATAAATTTCTGTGCCGGTTAAATCGGCGGGTAACAAATCGGGGGTAAATTGCACCCTGTGGAAATCTGCTTCAATTCCTTTGCTTAACACATTGATAGCACGGGTTTTTGCCAATCCTGGCGCACCTTCGACCAAAATATGCCCATCGGCTAACAATGCAATCAGCATTCGTTCAACTAAAACTTCTTGTCCTATAATCTGCTCGCTGATGTAAGCTTTAAGTTGTTGTAAATCCAAAAGAACTTGGCTTTTAGTAAGAGAAATATCGCTCATTTGTTAGAAAAATCTCAGGTTGGTTTAATTTAGACTGAAAACTGCAATTAGTACATCATGGAAACGGATTATTGTATAGAAATTGTGCTGTAGAATGAAGTTATGCCTGTGGATAACTCTGTGGATAAGGCATAGGATAACTTTGTGTATAACTTTCACCCAAAAGATACGCACAGATTATCCACAAGATACACACAGGCTTATCCACAGGAAAATAACACTCTATCTCTTTAATAAATAAAAATTTTACCAAAGTTATCCACAGAAAACAGCGTTACTAATAATAATAAAGATATAATATTTATTTATTATTAACTTCACTTGTTTTATCTGGATTTATAACATGACAAACAAAATCAACACGATTTTAATCACAGGTTGCTCCACAGGAATTGGGTACAGCACTGCTAAGTTTTTACAACAACGCGGTTTTCGTGTGATCGCTTCAGCGCGAAAAGCAGAAGATGTGGTTCGCTTAAGTGATGAAGGTTTTGAAGCTGTGCAACTTGATTTGGCAAACAGTGCAAGTATTCAACAAGCTGTCACACAGGTTTTGCAAATGACAGAAGGCAAGCTCGATGCGTTATTCAACAATGGAGCGTTTGGTCAACCGGGCGCAGTTGAGGATTTATCGCGTGATGTTTTGCGTGAACAGTTTGAAACGAATTTGTTTGGCACGCACGAATTAACTAATTTAATTATTCCAGTGATGCGCAAACAAGGGTATGGGCGGATTATTTACAATAGTTCGGTGCTTGGTTTTGTGGCAATGAAATATCGCGGGGCTTATAACGCGAGTAAATTTGCTTTAGAAGGATTAGTCGATACTTTGAGATTAGAGTTAAAAAATACCAATATTCATTTATCGCTGGTTGAACCGGGGCCAATTGCGAGTCAATTTAGGAAAAACTCTTTTGCTTTATATCAAAAAAATATAAATTCGCAGCAAAGTTTTCATAAAGAAACTTATCAAAATATGGAGGCGCGATTACAAAAAGAAGGTGCGGCTGTGCCATTTACCTTACCTGCGGAAGCTGTTGCAGAAAAGGTTTTACATGCTTTACAAAGTCATCGTCCAAAGCTACGTTATTATGTGACTTTGCCAACCTATGTATTTGGATTTTTAAAGCGAATTTTACCTGCGCGTTGGTTGGATTTTATTGCTGGACAAGTTTAAATAATTGAGCTGAAAATTTCAGGTGTAAAAACCTTCCAGGTCTTAGAGACCTGGAAGGTTTGGGGGATAAGACTTTTGTTTGGCGAATTAAGAATTCGCGATTTGTTCTATATAAAGAATAACGAATTTACATTTCTCAATTGTGACAAAACAATTACAAGATTTTCTTTAATTGAAATATCATCAAATTGCGTTATTTGGCATAAAAATGGAGTACAAAATTAAATTTGTACTCCATTAATATAGAGGTGATTAACTAATATAAAACTGCCGCATCATTCCTAAATCTTCATGTTCTAAATTGTGGCAATGATATAAAAATAAGCCCGCATAATCTTCAAACGGTTTAATAATTTCCACTTCTTCACCCGGCACAACTAACACGGTATCTTTCCAGCCTTTATCTAAAAATCCTTCACTCACCGTTGCATAATCTTCAGGGTTTACATGCGTGGTTTTTCGTGAAACCACTTGATATTGCTGCCCATGCAAATGAATGGGATGCGCCATGTGCATTCCGCCCATCATTCCCATCCCCATGCCACCTTCGGCATGTTCATGAAAAATTCTAATTTTTTTGTGCGAACCTAACGCCACTTTTTCGCTGGTTTCCACTCTATCCATTGCAAACGAACGCCCATTAATCGTAGGCTGCATGTGTCCCATTGCCAATCCAATTGGAATCGGATTGTTTGCATTATCAACACTGGCATCTGTAAAGCGTTTAATGGTTGATAAATGCTGCGGCAGTTTTGGCGAATCGCTCACTTTTTCAGTGACTTTAAAACGTGCAATTGGGAACTTTGCTCCTTGCTCCAAACCGCCTGAAGACATCATTCCCATTGCACCCATGCCCATGCCACCACGCATTCCCATTCTGCCGCGTCCGCGCCCTTGCTGCATTTTCATCATCGCAGGCATCAATCCTTGATATGGCAAACTGTACATCACCAAGGTAGAACCGACTTTGCGACCACTAAAATCCAGCCACAAATCCACGCGCTCACCCGGAGCTAACATAATGTAAGGTTTGGTTTCCGGCGTTTCCAACAAATGCCCATCCGTGCCAATCGCCACCAACGGTGTGCCGTCATCCCACGCTAATTTATAAATCCGTGAGTTAGAGCCATTCAACGTCCGAAATCGATACGCGCGACTTTTTACTTCAAATTCTTTGTTTGGCTTGCCATTGACTAGAATCGTTGTTCCCAAAAATCCCAGCATCCGCTCGTGCATATTATGGACATAGACCAGTTGATTATTTTCATCAAAAGAACGATCTTGAATGACTAACGGCAAATCATATTCACCGTGTGGCAAATCCAATTTTTTCTCGTTGGCATCGGTGACAGTAATCATCCCCGCCAAACCTTTGTAAACATGCCGCGCGGTAAAACTATGCGTATGCGAATGATAAAAACTGGTGCCGGCAGGATTAACCACCTCAAATTCATAAACATAAGTTTCACCTGAATCAATCGCGTACATCGGATGCCCATCACTGCTTTGCGGCACATGCAACCCATGCCAATGCAAAATATTCGGCTCGCCTAATTGATTATGCAAAAAAACGCGCACTTTTTGCCCTTGCTGCAAATTTAAGCGCGAACCTAAATAGTTATCCCCAAGCGATTGCAAAGTCTCAGGCAAACCTTTCAGTAATTTTGACTCATATTTATACACATTAGTTTTTTCACCGCTGAGTATCGACACTGCGGTTTTAATCGCATTAATTTCAATTTCCACATCGGGTTTAAAACTCGGCGTTGCCACACTTTTTGCCGCGCCCATTCCCATATTTGCCAATAACGCTTTAGGAAAAGCCGCCGCCGCTAACGCGAGGGCTGAAGTTTGTAAAAATTGCCGTCTATTATAATTATTATTCATTGTCGTCCTTCCTCTTGAGTTGTGCTTAAATAAACTTACGTTTTCAACAAGTTGCTAAAATTTTTCAGGTAAGCTTGTGGTAAATAAGCAAATTCTAAAATACTAGACAATACGCTTTTTCTAGTAAGGATTCAACAGACGTTTTTTCTATGAAATTTATAAATACGACCAGTCGTCTTGAAAATTTTTGTAGTTTTTTGAATGAAAAATTGAAAACAGTAAGCGACATCTATTTATGATTTAAATTTTTCATTCAGCACATTTTGCAACGCAATTAATAAGCCTAAACCAATAAACGCGCCGGGCGGCAAAATCGCTAATAACATGCCGGAATAGTTTTTAAAAACAGTGATTTGCCAATTTTTCGCCATTTCGCCAAACATTAAATCCGCATGAGAAAACAACATGCCCGTGCCCAGAATTTCGCGCATTCCACCGAGCAGCAGCAACGCAGCCGTAAACCCTAAACCCATTGCAAAACCATCTTGCCACGCTTTTTCGGGTGGATTTTTGGAGGCAAACATTTCCGCGCGACCTAAAATCACGCAGTTGGTGACGATTAAGGGAATAAAAATGCCCAATATTTTATACAGCTCATAAAACCACGCTTTCATCAGCAATTCTACAATCGTTACGATGCAGGCGATAATCAGCACAAATAGAGGCAATCTAATTTCGTTGGGAATAAGATTCCGCAAGACGGAAATAATTAAATTGGAGGCAATCAAGGTGAATGTAGTGGCAATGCCTAACCCTAAGCTGTTGATAACTGTGTTGCTAACGGCTAATAGTGGACATAATCCAAGCAGCGCGACAAAGGCTTGATTATTATCATAAAGTCCATTTTTGAGAATTTGTGGGTCAAGTTTTAGCTTCATTTTCCAAAATCTTTATGTCTAAACTGGCTGGTAATGTTAATGAATTGACGACAGTAACGTGAATATTGCCTAAAAAACTTAATTTTTGCTCAATGGCTAAACCTAGGTTTAATGCTAATGGTTTGAAACGGTCAGGATGATTTAATTCCTTGCTGCGTTCTAAAAAAATAAATACCAGAATAGGCTTATCAGAATTGCAAAATAAGGAACGACTGTACTTTATTAACTCTGCATTATTGTTGCGATAAGCCGAAAATAATCCCAATAAAGTATCTTTTACTTTTTTTTCAATTTCATCACATAAATAAGGACGAGTATCATTTTCTTGTGTAGTTTCAGCAAGTCGGAGGCGACTATTTTCATTTGACGCAGTTACATATTTAAGTTCCATTAATAAAATGCTTTTTTTAGAAATAGCTATAAAATCGACACCTTTAAATCCAACACCTTTTATTCCAAGATTGTTTAGTCGCTTATAAAAAGTCAATTCATCATATTTACACACTTGCCATTTATCAGAGAATTCAAAAACAAGTTTTCCGGTTATAGTTTCTTCAGTAAGAATCGTCGGCATTTTTATTCCTTAAAAGTTGGCATAAAAAGCTTCTTGTTCTTTATCATAAAGCTCTAGCTCTTCTTCTAAAGCCACAATCGTATTTAATTGATTCAGGTTTTCCCCTTGCTCAACACAAACACCATTTTCAGTGCGAGTCAAATTGAAAAAAGCCGCTGGAACGTCTGTTTTCGATTGCTTAAGTAAAAAATCAAAATATTTCATTAAAAAAAGGCTGTGAGTTGAAATAATTATTTGTACTTTATGCTGACTTAATTCAATTAAAAAAGCGGCTAATTTTTTGATTAAACGTGGATTAAGATTCGCCTCAGGTTCATCCCAAAATAAAATACTATTTTCTTTTAAAGAATCATTGGCAATTAAATAAGAAAGCATTCCTAATTTACGCAACCCCTCTGCTACCATAAAAATGTTTCTTTCGCCTTGTGGTGTTTGCAGATAAAAATTATTATTTCTTAAAATAATTTTTCCCTCCATAACCTGTTCAATTTTCTCAATTAATTGTTGATTAGGCTGTTTTAATAAGGGGCTGTCTATTGCTTTACATAAATCATAATAGGTTTCATCAAAAGATAAAGCATATTTTTCATATAATGCTGTGAAATTAGGATAAATAGATAACGCTTCTTTCGCAGGAAAAAACAAAGGTGTATTTTTAATAGGTGCGTTAGGAATTTTTCCTTCAAATGTTATTTTATCTCGACTTGTTGGCACTAAATTAAAGCTTAAAGTTTGCATATCCTCTTTTTTGTGATTAACAAAAAAATCCAAACTAACATTATATTTTTCAGCCGCCAATAAACTGTTGGTGTTTTTAAGTTGTTGCAATTCTTCAATTTTAAAAACATTGTGTAACTTTTTAATTAAAATATCTTTCCAATCTCCTTTGCCGCACTGTTCCCAAACACAGGCAACACTATAAGCAAATTTTAAAACATGGCTTTTGCCACTGGAGTTTTCACCAATAATAATATTAATACCCGATGAAAAGTTAAATTCGGCATTTTCAAAGGTGGTAATATTTTTTAGCGTTAGTTTTTTTAACATAATATTTAAGTGTCATTAATCAAAAATCAAATGATTCTTTGTAGTTTTAAAAAGCTATAACAAAAATCAACGCTCGTATCGTCATTAATATCTAAGCGTTCTATTTCTTGCCATTCCTGATAATTAATTTTAGGAAAATAAGTATCCCCCACAAATTCTTTTTTAATCTCAGTTAAATACAGAAAATCTGCTTTTGGCAACATCGTTTCATAAAATGCCGCGCCGCCAATCACAAATAATTCTTCCGATTCCTGACAACTATTTATCGCGTTTTCAATATCATTAAAAACATCGCAGCCATCAATTTGATAATTTTGATTGCGACTAATCACAATATTGCGTCGTCCGGGTAAAGGTCTGCCTATAGATTCATAAGTTTTACGCCCCATTAAAATAGGATGCCCCGTCGTGATTTGCCGAAATTTTTTTAAATCCGCTGATAAATGCCAAGGCATTTGCCCGTTAATGCCAATCACGCGATTGTTTGCCATTGCCACGATTAAAGATATTTTCATTTTATTGCGAGAATCTGTTTTGTTATGCTGAGTGTTATTTATCATCATACCTTGTCTTATGAAAAAAATTCTTGTGGTTTTTACTGGCGGCACAATTGGCTCAACTGCGTGCGACGGCGTGATTAACACCACGCAACAAGCCGGATTTAAATTGATTCAATTGTTTCAAGCATTGCCACAACCTGAGCCGATTCATTTTGATTGCATTCAGCCGTTGCAATTATTAAGTGAAAATCTTCACCCAAGCGTCTGGACTACGTTGATTCAAGCGATTGAAAATCAACCACTCGCAAGTTATGACGGGATTATTGTTTCACATGGAACGGATACGTTGGCGTTTACCGCTGCCGCGTTGAGTTTTTATTTTCATGCCTTAGAAAAACCACTTTTGCTAGTTTCCAGCAATTATCCACTCGATCATCCACAGGCGAATGGATTGCAAAATTTTTCCTGCGCGGTGGAGTTTATTCGCCAACAAAAGCAAAACGGCGTGTTTGTGCCTTATACAAATCCCAATCAAATCACCCAAGTCCATATCGGCAGCCGTTTAGCATCCTCATTGCAATTAAGCGGCGATTTTATCAGTGTGCAATCCAAAAGTTATCTGACGTTTCAAGATGGAGAATTTAAGGACTTGCAAGACCTTTCAGGTTTTAAAAACCTGAAAGGTCTAAGATTGAAAGCGGATTTTTCCAAACGTATTTTGTTGATAAAGCCGTATCCGGGCTTGGATTATTCGGTTTTTGATTTAAGCAATGTGGATGCTGTTTTACATGATTTATATCATTCGGGTACAGCTTGCACTTCAAAAGAGTGGGGCGAAAATCATCATTTAATTAGTTTTCTTGAGCGTTGTAAAACTCTTGGAATTCATTGCTATTTAGCTCCGGCATTAAAAACGCAGGATTTATACGCCAGTCGTTGTGAATTGGAAAACCAAGGCGCAATCACGCTTTGGAATATGTCGCTGGAAGCGGCTTACGTTAAATTGCTATTGGCTCATGGTAATTTTAAACAGCTTGAAAAAATCATTGAATTTATGAGCGCGGACATTGCGTTAGAACATTTGGAAAATAACAGATAAAAGCCCTGATTTACCCATTCCTGCACTAACTGTGTGTGTTATACTGACAATGAGAATATGGTTTTCTAAAGAATCTCTTTTGCCGTATTCTCACTGTGAATATGCACAGTTTATTGAGACAAAAAGCGTAATGAAAATTTTACAACAAATCGTTTTATCTGCGGCTCTTGCAACTTCTATGGTTGCTTTTTCAACTAGCACTATCGCTGCTGAAAAAAAAGAAGCTGTCACTGTACAAACGATGATTGAAGAGACTATTTCTCATGTAGAAGCAGCACTTGCATCGGCTAACGCTAATGAGTCAAAAGAAATTATTTTGGCTCACATTAAAGAAGCACGTCAGACACAAAAAGATATTATTGTTGGTGCTTTAGATCAAGAACGTCAAAAAGCCAGTGCTAAATTAGTAATCGCTGGTCGCGATTTTAAAGAAGGCAAAACCAAAGAAGCAAAAGCTTCTTTAGAATTAGCATTAACTGCATATAAAGAGTTATTAGTATTGTCAAACGCAAAGTAAAGCGTGTTTTAGTTTCAAATCAGGTTTGATTTTGCAATTGAACCTGATTTTTATATTTTCCCTACTTGCTATTTTCTTAAAAAACAATTTTGCAGCCGCTTATTTTAGGATGTACTGACCGCTTTATAATCTAAAGTATTGATGGATGCTTTTCTACTAAATTGATTTTTAAGAAACTTTAAGTTTGTTACCATTTTATGAATTATTAAACTTTTTTTTTGTGATAGAATAAATCCCGATACACTGCTGGTGCTTGTGTATTTCTCAAAACATTATTAAACAACACGAGGGTATTTAATCTATGAAAGCTTTAAAAAATATCGTTTTATGTCTTTTTATGGCTGTTTCTGTAGCTGGCGTTTCTACTACTGCTGTTGCTGAATCTGATGCTGGACGTATTACATACAAACCAGCTGACGCTATTAACAACGTTATTGCTAAAATAAAAGAAGCGCAAGACGCTATTGCTGCTGGAAAAACTGATGCAGAAGTTTTAGCTTTAGTAAAAGCTGCAAAAGACTTAGGCAAAGAAATCAACGCAAACG
The DNA here is from genome assembly GCA_936941155.1 of uncultured Methylomonas sp. Lineage (GTDB taxonomy): Bacteria > Pseudomonadota > Gammaproteobacteria > Methylococcales > Methylomonadaceae > CAIQWF01. Next base: position 152,256 of record CAKZJE010000031.1, read on the forward strand.
ATAAAGTTGACAGAGCGCGTGCAAAAGCAACTCAGCACATTTCAAAAGCGATTGGTTATTTGAAAGAAAAAGATCAAAAAGTAGCGAATGAGCATTTATCTGCTGCAATTCCTGATTTCGAAGCTCTGAAATCTTTAATTTAATTTTTACAGAGTTCGGCTTAAATTTCAGGGCATCTTCGGATGCCCTGTTTTTTTTGTGTTAGACTGCGAGGCAATACGCAACAACTGTTTGCGTATTTGTACAATAACTATAATTAAACAACACGAGGCTCTAATACAATGAAAACTTTAAAAAATATTGCTGTATCTTTTGTTCTGGCTGTTTCTGTTGCAGGTTTTTCTGCTGTGGCGTTTGCTTATGAAAGCGCGGATGTTGTGGTGGCAAAAATTAACGAAGCTAAAGCTGCCATTACTGCTGGAAAATCGAATACAGATGTTGCTACATTGGTAAGCGAAGCGAAAGGCAAAAGCAAACAACTCGGTGCACGCGACAGCATGGCAGGTGAGGTTCAACGTGCAGCTCAGCATTTGTCTAAAGCACTTGGTGCTTTGAAAGAAAATGATCCAAAATTGGCAACTGAACATTTAAATCAAGGCGAAAAAGCTTTTCAAGAATTGAAAGCTAAACTGTAATTTTTTATATCGAGCTCGATTTTCAGGGCATCTTAATTTTTTAAGATGCCCTATTTTTTTAACGTTTTAAAAATTTGCTAATAATTCGGTTAGTATTTTCAAAGCCTTACCGCGATGGCTTAAACTGTTTTTCACGTCTGGCGGCAACTGTGCGGATGAACATTGATATTCATCCACCCAAAACACAGGATCATAACCAAAGCCATTTTCACCGATTGGCTGAGTTAAAATTCGCCCTTCCCAAACACCTTGCGCAATCACTGGAAAGGGGTCATCTGCATGGCGCATAAAAACGAGCACACAAATAAATCGCGCAGTGCGTTCTGTTTCAGGCACGCCTTCTAAAGCCAGCAATAATTTCTGCACATTTTCTTCATCACTCGCGCCAACGCCTGCATAACGCGCTGAAATAACGCCCGGCGCACCGTTTAAAGCATCCACAATCAATCCTGAATCATCGGCAATCGCAGGAAGTTGACAATGCAAAGCTGCGTGTCGTGCTTTGATAATGGCATTTTCTACAAATGTTGTTCCGGTTTCATCCGCTTCAGAGATATTCCATTGATTTTGCGGCAAAATCGGGTGATTTTTTAAAATCGCTTGGATTTCTTTAATCTTGCCTTGATTGCCGCTGGCAAGCACACACGTTGTGTTTTTTGTAAAAATCATAATACGGTTTCTAAAGCAATTCGTTGTTTTTCCAATAATTGTTTAATGCCGACCGCGGCTAAATCCAACATGGCATTTAACTCCTCTTTTCTAAAAGCATGACCTTCTGCTGTGCCTTGAATTTCAATAAACGCATCCATGTCATTCATCACCACATTCATATCGGTTTCGGCATTGCTGTCTTCTGCATAATCTAAATCTAACACAGGCACACCATTAAAAATTCCCACCGAAACTGAAGCAATTTGCCCATGCAGAGGATTTTTTTTCAGCTGTTTTTTCTCCAGCATTTTATTGATGGCTAAAGATAACGCAACAAATCCACCGGTAATCGACGCGGTGCGTGTGCCACCATCGGCTTGCAACACATCGCAATCAATCGTAATTGTGTTTTCGCCTAAGGCTTTTAAATCAATTGCAGCCCGCAAAGAACGACCAATCAAGCGTTGAATTTCCAAAGTTCTGCCGCCTTGTTTGCCGCGACTAGCTTCTCTACCCATTCTTTCGTGCGTAGAGCGCGGCAACATGCCATATTCCGCTGTGATCCAGCCTTCGCCTTTGCCTTTTAAAAAACGTGGTACACCGGACTCAATACTTGCAGTACAAAGTACCCGTGTATCGCCAAATTCAACTAACACAGACCCCTCGGCATGTTTAGTAAAACCACAGGTAAACTTAATTTCGCGCAGTTGTTCAGGATTGCGTCGGCTAGGTCTCATTCGTTAATCTCTTTGCAATAAAAAAATACAGTATACCTGCTTTTGTGATTACATTCAGGGCTTCGTTTTTTCAGCAAATCGCATTGAGATAAGTTATCGAAAAATTTTATAAGACGACTGGTCGTCTTATAAAATTTTATGATTTAAGAATGATGTTTCAGTTCCGTAAACTCAATCACAACTGTTTTTCCGTTAGATTTTTTATCTGTATTTCAGTGGATTTTCATTAAGAATTCATCTGTTTTGCGTAACATCCGCGAATAACTTGCAAAAACCGTAGTTATTGATTGTAATCTTGTTTTAGTTAGGCGTTATAAGCTTAATTTAGTGCCACATTGTGGCGTAATTTCAAGTAAATGAGGAAATGAGTATGTCAGTATCGTTAAACAAAGGCGGCAGAGTTTCTCTGTCTAAAGAAAATCCCGGTTTAAAAAAAATCTTAGTAGGACTCGGTTGGGACGCAAGAGCAACCGACGGCGGTGATTATGACTTAGATGCGTCTGTTTTTATTTTAAATGCAGCCGAAAAAGTCAGAAGCGATCAGGATTTTATTTTTTACAACAATCTGAAAGGCGCGGATGGGGCAGTTGAACACACAGGCGACAATCGCACCGGTGCAGGCGATGGCGACGATGAGGCTGTTAAACTGGATTTAGTCAAACTAGACACCCATACAGACATTCAGAAAATTTCTATCGTCGTGACAATTCACGATGCCGATGCGAGACATCAAAATTTTGGGCAAATCCAAAATGCGTTTATTCGGGTTGTGAATGATGAAACTGGCGTTGAAATTGTGCGTTTTGATTTAACCGAAGATTATTCGATTGAAACGGCAATGATTTTTGGTGAAATTTACAAAAAAGACGGTGAATGGCGTTTTTCAGCTGTCGGGCAAGGTTATGCGGGCGGTTTAGCTGCTGCATGTAATCGCTATGGGATTAATATTGGCTAATTGATTGGCTGTTAAAGAAGTAGAGTCGCGGTTTATTGCGACTCTGCATTTTTTGATGAAGTAACTGATTTATTTCATAAACGCAATAATATCGACTAACAAAATCCGCACTTCATCCAATCGAATCGACAAAGTTTTGCATAATTTATCGGTATCAAAATCGCGATACGCTTCCGAAGCAATCGGTTCTGCACAAGCTTGTTCAAAATCTAAAGCTAAAATTTGATAAAAATAAGCTCGCCACGACCAATTAAAATGGCGAGTTCTATGATTTTCAATCCATTTTCCCTGTGAAAATTCAAAAGAAGAACTGATTTGTTCGCCATCGCTATTGCAAATATAAAATCCTAAAATGCCATTTTCTTCAAACGGCATTGCGGCTAATTCATTCAAATTAAAATCCGATTGCAAAGCATGTTGCAAGTCTTTTACTAACGATTTAATTTTAATTAACGCCTGATTTTTCTTTTTTTCCTGCGCGACTGTGTGTTGCAAAAACTTTTTCCGAAGCGAACTAATATGGCGTTGATAAGTCAGCGCGGGTTGAAATTCAGGCACGGCGGGGGAAAATAAATAGCCCTGCATCATGTGCGCACAGCAACTTAAGGCAAAAAAGAATTCGTTATCGGTTTCCACGCCTTCGCAGACAATTTGACAGCCGGTGCGTTGCGCAAGTCGCGTTAATGAATACACAACATCGCTGGCAATGCCGCCTTTTTTACTCGCCTGTTTAAACAAGCGCATGTCGAGTTTAATGATGTCGGGGTGCATGGCAATCACACGGTCGAGCTGCGAATAACCTGAGCCAAAATCATCTATCGCCACTTTTAAACCATGACTGCGATAGACTTTCACAATTTCAGCCAGCTTATTTAAATCGCCTTTGGTTTCGGTGATTTCAATAATAATGCGGCTTTTATCCAGCTCAAATTCATTGAGCATTTCTAATGTTGGCAGTTTTTTGGGATTATCAATAATATCAATCCATGTAGGTGAGATATTTAAGGCTAAATAGCTGTTGCCAGGAAACTGCGTAAATTTTTCTAAAGCTTGATGACGCACCGAGCGATCTAAGTCGATTTTTTGGGTGGTGCTGATTTTTGAGGAAGAAAACCAATGTCCTGCGGAGAGAATTTTGCCATCGGCATGGCGTTGTCTGGCTAAGGCTTCGTAACCTACGATAGCACCACTGGCAACGCCGATAATCGGTTGAAAATAAGGGAATAAGTCTAGGGTTGGTGTAACAGATGTGTTCATGAAGTCCGGTTATTAGGGGTGGCGGGTAAAGGAATTGGTTATGGTTCGCTCTACGGGGGACAAAATCGTGATGCGGATTTTGTAAGGTAATGCAGTTGGATTATTTTAAGCTTTTTTGTTTCGCCATGCTTGCCACAATCTGTGGTCAAGGTCATTGTTTTTTACTACAGAAACTTAAGAATAGCATTAGAATAGGCAAGATAGGTCTGTACTTATCCTACCTCTTTTTTAACGTTATGCAGAGGAAAACCTTTATGAGACAGATAATAAAAAATTTTACGCTGATGTTGTTGTGGATTATGTCAGCAAATCATATCGTGATGGCTTTGCCTGCGAATGGCACTGCGGTAAAAGCTACGCAAATTACTCTGCAAGGCGGCAGCAATTCAGCAGCGCAATGGATTGCGCCGAGAGTTTCTACTTACAAGCTTTGGTTGCAAGTGCCGGCTAATAGCACGGCAACTGGTGCTTTGTATCGAATTTATCCTCGCGGTAATATGGTTGGTAATACTGTTTGTTCAAGTAGCGATGTGACTTATCCCTGTTTTGAAATAAGCGTAAATCAGGCGATTAATCAAGGCAAATGGGTTTTATTATCCTTGAAAAATGGCAGTAAAATCACAAATCAATGGCAATTTGCCGCAGGTGGTTATGTGAGTGTGAATGCGGGCAATTTGAGTTCTGCCGAACAATTAAATATCGCCTCCGTGAGTTTTGAAAATATGACTCCTACATTGGCGATTGGCAAAACGTATCAAGGTGGAATTATTTTTTATATAGACAGCACCAAATCTCATGGTTTGATAGCCGCAGCACAAGATCAAGACACTGGTTTGCAATGGTCAAACGGCTCTTATGTGCTTACTGGAGCTGCGAATACTGCGCTAGGCTTTGGCAAAGCAAATACTGCCAGCATTTTAACTGCGCAAGGGGCAGGCAGTTATGCGGCGAAATTGTGTGATGAGTTAGTGATTGGCGCGTACAGTGATTGGTATTTGCCGTCAAAAGATGAGTTGAATTTAATGTACACAAGAATAGGTCAGGGAGCTGCCGCACCGTTGACGAATATTGGTGGCTTTGCCTCAGGCAGCTATTGGAGCTCGTCTGAAACCGCTACAAACGGCGCGTGGAGTCAAAACTTTATGGCAGGCTCGCAACTTGGCTATTATAAAAATGCGGCATTTTATGTGCGTGCTATCAGAACGTTTTAGTGATTGCTAGTTTTTACATTTTTTTACGAATATCCAACTTCTTCAAATTTACTTTTGGAAAATATAAACATGAATAAACCTAAAGTTCTTGTCACTCGGCAGTGGCCAGCTTCGGTAGAGGCTAAGTTGAGTAACCTTTATGATGTCACTTTAAACGAATCAGATCGCCCTTTAACGGCTGAAGAGCTGAAGATTGCATTGCAACAGTATGATGCTGTGTGTCCTAACGTGTGTGACGCATTGCCAGCGCAAGTGCTGAATGTGGAAAATAAACGCTGCAAAATTTTGGGCAATTTTGGCGTGGGTTATAACCATATTGATGTGGCTGCGGCAAAGCAACAAGGTTTGATTGTGACGAATACGCCGGGGGTTTTAACGCAAAGTACTGCTGATATTGCCATGACGTTATTGCTGATGTCAGCGCGGCGCGGTGCGGAAGGCGATAGATTAGTGCGTTCAAAAAAATGGACGGGTTGGTGTCCTACGCAATTGATGAGCAGCGATGTGACGGGCGCAACGTTAGGTTTAATTGGTTTTGGCAGAATTGCCCAAGCGATGGCACGAAAAGCCCATCATGGATTTGGGATGAAAATTTTGTATGTGAAACCGAGTCCAGCTGAACAAGCGATTGTTGATGAATTGCAAGCCGTGCGTTGTGATTCAATTGCAGAGTTATTAGCGCAATCGGATTATGTGTCATTGCATTGTCCTGGTGGTGCGGAAACTAAGCATTTAATGAATGCGCAAAATTTGGCGTTAATGAAACCGACAGCGCATTTAATTAATACTGCGCGGGGTGATGTGGTGGATAGTCTGGCATTGATTGAGGCGTTGAAAGCAGGAACAATCAGAGGCGCGGGCTTGGATGTGTATGAAAATGAACCGAATTTACATCCGGGCTTTTTAGAATTGGATAATGTGTCGTTGTTGCCGCATTTAGGCAGTGCCACGATTGCAACGCGCACCGCAATGGGCGAAAAAGTGTTGGCAAATTTAGCCGCTTTTTTCGCAGGAGAGGAATTGCCAGATCGTGTGGTTTAATGAGCTTTCCATATTATCTTCTCACCATGCGAGTGGCGAATGTTTTTGAGAACTTGCTACCGAACAAAAATATTAAGAAGATTTTGGAGATTTTCATAGTATTTGATTTTAACGCAGTACACAGACAGTCATTTTTTTAAATGGAAAACGCAATATACAAATGATTCACTTCCACTGGCCTTGGCTATTTTTAATCTTACCTCTCCCTTTATTGATACGTTATTTTTTTGCCGCCAGCGCAACTCTCGACGAAGCTGCGTTAAAAGTCCCGTTTTTAGAGGATTTTCCTAGCGAAGAAACCCACACCATTGCCACAGAAAAACCTTGGCGATTATGGCTGGCAACGGCGGCATGGATTTTATTGGTGTTAGCAAGTTCGCGTCCACAATGGCTAGGTGAACCAATAGAGCAAGCAATTAGCGGACGCGATTTAATGCTGGCGGTGGATTTATCCGAAAGTATGACCACCCAAGACTTTGAATTAAAAGGACAAATGGTTGACAGATTGACTGCGATTAAATCAATTGCCGTTGATTTCATCAATCGCCGCGTCGGTGACAGATTAGGTTTAGTTTTATTCGGCACGCAAGCTTATTTGCAAACGCCGCTCACATTTGACCGCAAAACCGTCGCCACTTTATTAGATGAATCTGTGATTGGTTTGGCTGGCGAAGCCACTGCAATTGGCGATGCGATTGGTTTGGCAGTGAAGCGTTTGCAAAAACAACAAGCCAATAGCCGCGTTTTGGTTTTACTCACCGATGGCGCAAATACCGCAGGTGAGGTTTCCCCGATTAAGGCGGCAGAATTGGCGGCAAGTTACCAATTAAAAATTTACACCATTGGCGTGGGAGCGGATGAAATGGAAGTGCGTAGCTTTTTCGGCTCGCAAAAAGTCAATCCGTCACAAGATTTAGACGAGAAAACCTTAACCGAAATTGCGCAAAAAACCGGTGGAAAATATTTTCGCGCTCGCAACACCGAAGAATTGAATAAAATTTATCAATTACTCGATCAATTAGAACCTGTGGAAAAAGATAAGCAATATTTTCGTCCACGGGCAGAATTGTATTTTTACCCGTTAGCCTTGGCTTTAATAATTGTGGCTTTTATCGCTGTGCAGAGAATTAAGAGGCAAAGATAATGCGTTTTGAATGGGATGAAACAAAAAATCGAATTAACATCCAAAAGCATGGCATTGACTTTAACGATGCAGTTGATATGTTTAAACATCCTCTTTTGTCTAAATTAGATAACACAGAAAATTACGGTGAAGAACGCTGGATAGGTATAGGTTGGATAAAAAACATCATTGCACTTGTCGTTTATACTGAACGAAAAAACGATGTGATTCGCATTATCAGTGCAAGAAAAGCAACTAAACAAGAGGTGTATTACTATGAACAGTGTATTAACTCAAACTGATTGGAAACGACTGGAATCATTATCCGATGATGCAATTGATACCAGTGATATTCCTGAACTTGATGAAAGTTTTTTTGCACAAGCTCAGTTTCGGCAAATCGACCAGAAAACCGTAAAATTACAGCTTGATAGTGATGTTATTGACTGGTTTGTCGAGCAAGGGCAAGGCTATCAAGCAAAAATTAATCACTTGTTACGTTCTTATATGCAAACGCAGCAACATCAATTACAGAATAAGAATCTATAAAAGTATGAATTTAGCCTTGTTTCATTTCATTCGACCTTATTGGTTGCTTGCTTTTATTCCCCTTTTCATCATCACGGCTTTGATTCTTAAGCATAAACTGCAACGCGGCAACTGGGTCAACGTCTGTGATGCTGAATTATTGCCGTATATTTTGCAGGAAAAATCGGTAAAACAAAGCCGCTTTCCTATCATCAGCATTAATGTGATTGCCAGTGTTTTAACTATTTTAGCGTTAGCGGGCCCAACTTGGGAGCGTGTGCCATCGCCTGCGTTTCGCAATGATTCCGGCTTAGTGATTGCGCTGAATTTATCGCAAACGATGGAAGCGGGTGATATAAAACCGACGCGCTTGATTCGGGCGCGTTACAAAATTGCCGATATTTTAAAGCAGCGCAAAGATGGGCAAACCGCATTATTGGTGTATGCGGGCGATGCTTTTACCGTTACGCCGTTGACCAATGATAACGCCACGATTGCCAGCCAATTGGAAGCTCTAACGCCTGATATTATGCCGAGTGCGGGAAATAATACCTTGTTAGCGGTGGCAAAAGCGGTTGAATTGTTTAAGCAATCGGGTTTGCAAACAGGACAGATTTTGCTGATGACCGATGCCGTGAATCCTGATGAAATAGATAACGTGTTGAAATCATTAGGCGAGTATCAATTATCGGTATTAGCGGTTGGCACAACACAAGGTGCGCCGATTAGTTTGCCGGATGGCGGCGGATTTTTAAAAGATGAGTCCGGCGCGATTGTGATTCCCAAATTATCCGCGCCAGAATTACAAAAACTCGCCAGTGACGGGCATGGCATTTATCAAACGATTAGCGATGACGACAGCGATATTAAGGCGTTAATTGCTGCTGTGGATAAATCTGTGCAAAAGGCTGGGGATGCTGGGGATAAAAACGCTAAAAATACCTTGTTGCTGGAAAAATGGGATGAAAAAGGTGTTTTGTTGTTGCTTTTGGTGTTGCCGTTAGCTGCATTGAGTTTTAGACGCGGCTTATTAATTTTCGCTTTTATTTTGATTTTGCCGTTGCCAAAAAATAGTTACGCCTTGGAATGGCAAGATTTATGGCAAACCAAAGACCAGCAAGCGCAACAAGCTTATAAACAAGGACAGTTTGATAAAGCGGCGCAGTTATTTGCAGACCCAGCTTGGCAAGCGGCAGCAATGTATAAATCGAAACAACCGGAAGTTAAGCAACTTAAAACACAAACGTCTGCGACAGGTTTTTATAATCAAGGCAATGTGTTGGCAAAAGCGGGTAAATATGAAGAAGCGATTAAAGCTTATGATGAATCATTAAAGCTGAACCCGAATGACGCGGATGCAAAATACAATAAAAAACTGGTTGAAGACGCGCTGAAAAAACAGCAACAAAAGCAGCAGCAAGATTCGCAGAATTCTCAAGATAAAAAACAGGATTCTGCTGAAAATAAAGACAAACAAGATCAGCAAAAACAAGAGAATAAAAACTCAAAAGAAAATAAAGATCATCAGGACAAGCAAGATAACAAACAGAGTCAAAATAATAACTCTGAAAGTCAGCAGCAACAATCACCACAAAGTGAAAATAAGCAGCAAAATCAACAAAATCAACAAAATCAACAACAGAAAGAGCAACAAAATCAGGACTTGAAAAACCAACAAAAAACCGCCGAGCAAGCGAAAAAAACACAACCTGAAAAACCGCAACAACAAGCGCAGCAAGCAGCACAGCTAAAAGAAGATGAGAAAAAACAAGCAGATGAACAATGGCTCAATAGAATTCCAGACGATCCGGCGGGTTTGTTGCGGCGCAAATTTAAATATCAATATGGACAACGGCAGCGACAATAATCATCGGCGCACAGTTGATAAAGTTTCAGATGAAACTCGGCATTCTATTTTCTGGAGGTTTTAAAGATGAAGTTTACGTTTTCTCGGCAGGTTTTGTTTTTACTGGTATGGCAAACAGCAGCGATTGCCGTGCCGATTAAAGTGGATGTGGATCGGCAAAAAGTTAGTTTAAATGAATCGTTTCAGATTGTTTTTTCCACATCCGAAGACCCTGATGGCAATCCTGATTTTAAGCCGTTGGAAAAAGATTTTGAAATTATCAATAAAAATCAAAGTAGTACTTCATCTTGGGTGAATGGCGCGGCAAGCAGCACGATTCAATGGACATTTGATGTGATGGCGAAACACGCGGGGAGCGTGACGATTCCCGCGCTGCATTTTGGCAGTGAAACCAGCCCTGCGAAAACAATTGAGGTGACAGAAGGTAAAAACGTGCAGCCTGATGTGACAACCAATGATGCGGAATTATTTTTGGAAGTAGAAACGCCCACGCCAGCAAAAGAACGCTATGTGCAATCGCAAGTGTTGTATACCTTGCGCTTTTTCAGGCGCGTGAATATTGCGGAAGCGAGTTTAAAAGACCCCGAAATTGCTGATGCGGTGGTGACAAAATTAGGTGAGGATAAAAATTATCGCACGCAATTAAAAGGCGTTGAATATGCGGTGACGGAACGCAATTATGCGATTTTTCCGCAAAAAAGTGGACAAATCACCATTCCGGCTCTGACTTTGACGGCGGCTGTTTTGGAAAGCGGCGATCAATCGGGTTTCGGTGGATTTTTTGGCGCACAAGCCACTCGCAGAGAGCGCGTTTCTTCTCAACCTGTGGTGTTAAATGTTTTGCCAGCACCTGCAACATTTAAAGAACATTGGTTAGCAGCGCAGAAAATGGAGTTAAAACAACAATGGTCGGGTGATGTGCTGAATATGAAGGTGGGCGAGCCATTAACACGCACGTTAACGTTGACCGCACAAGGCACGCCGATTGGACAATTGCCGACTTTGCATCAAGCGACAAGCAATGAGGATTTGAAAAGTTATCCAGATCAACCGCGATTGGAAGAGCAAAAAAGTCCACAAGGTGTGGTGGCTGTCAGAGAAGAAAAAATAGCATTTATTCCAGCAAAAGCAGGCACTTATATGTTACCAGCCTTGCAGATTACTTGGTTCAATGTAAAAACTGGACAAATTGAAACAGCGAAATTGCCTAGCGTTACGGTGATAGTGACGGGTTCTGCACAAACTGCAAACGCGAATGCAGCGACACCTGTGGATAAAACAGTTGAAAACTCTGTGGATAAACAAGCAGTTATTAACAATGTACCTTTAGCAAATAACAACTCTGCTGCTGCAAATAATTATCTATGGCAAGGATTGGCGGCGTTTTTTGCCATCGGTTGGTTTGCAACGATTATCTTTATGGTTAAGACTCGCAAAAAAGAGTCAAGTTTGGATGTTTCTAAAACTATTGATAATTCAACGGCTTCAATCAATTCTGATTTGAAAAAAGCGTGTGTTAATAATGATGCGAATGCGGCGAAACAACTTTTGATTGCTTGGGGAACAGGAAAATATAATGCGAATACGCTAGGAACGATTGCGCAGTTTTGCGATGCTCGCTTAAGCAATGAAATTCTCATTCTGAATCAATCGTTATATGGAAAAAGTGCGCAAAACTGGGATGGAAAAAAGTTATTTCAAGCTTTTAGCGAGCATAAAGCCATGGAAAAAGCTAAACCAAAACAACAGGATAAATTAGAGCCATTGCATCGTTTATAAGTGTTTTGCTTGATGAGAAAACAGCTAATTATTTGAATAGATTCAGAAAAGAAATCCTTCTTACAAACAAAATATTTTCGCTGCGAAGAGGTTTTGTTAATCCATTTTAGGAAAGCGCGAATTTCCCTCATTTTTGCAAAATGTTCTTTGCTATCTTTCGACTAACTAAGCTATTATTCTGCTCGGATTCTTTACTTGCACTGAGGATTTAAACGCGGTGCATTGTTATGACATCGTTAGGTTTGGGGATGATTTTTTTATCAACAGCGTAACGTAAATGATGTATTAAGCCACGATTTTATTTGGAGATTAGCCGACATGTTCAACCCCACTCAAATTGTAATAGACGAATTCGTCGAACACATCAGAAATTCCTATCACAAAACTTATGGGCAGCTTGATAGCGGCTATCCTGATATTGTGGCTTTCGTAGGTCGTCTTGCTTTGGAAAATATTGCTAACTCCGATGCTGCTTATCACGATGTGATTCACACGATGATGGTGACAGATGTAGGGCTGGAAATTTTACGCGGAAAACATATTTCACACGGTGGCGTAACCACTAAAGATTGGCTGCATTTTATGATTTCACTGCTGTGCCATGACATCGGCTATGTGCGCGGCGTGTGCAGAGGCGATAAAGATGGGCGTTATGTGAAAGATATGGAAGGTAATTTAATTACCCTTGAGCCGGGCGCGACTGATGCTGCTTTAACACCTTATCATGTTGCACGCGGAAAATTATTTATCCGTGAACGGTTTGGACATGTAAAAATTTTGGATGCCAGCGTAATTGAAGCGAATATTGAACACACGCGCTTTCCTGTGCCGCAAGATGAAATTCACAATACCACGTCAGATTACCCCGGTTTATTACGCGCCGCAGATTTGATTGGGCAACTTGCGGATATTAACTATATGCGCAAAATTGCCTCATTATTCAATGAGTTCCGTGAAACAGGTGCAAATGAAAAATTAGGTTATAAAACTGCCGCAGATTTACGCGCAGGTTATCCGGGCTTTTTCTGGAATATGGTTGCACCTTATATTCAAGATACGATTCGGTTGTTGAATGTAACCCAAGAAGGAAAACAATGGGTCTCAAATTTGTATGCACATGTGTTTGCTGAAGAACATAATGTGCATTCATTAGGTGTTGAGAGAGTGACTGATTAACAGCTCGGCAATATTACGACTGGCAGTTTTTCAACAACTGCCAGTCGTGATGATTATTTTGACTCCATCACCCACACACCATCCCAACTATCATCAAGATTGGCGTTTTCAAGTTGATGACATCTCTCTAAATACATTTTGCAGATTTTATCGTCTGGATTTAAAGCCAGCGCATCATTAAACAAGGTAATTGCTTGTTGCCAATCACGTTTGCGATATTTGCTTAAGCCATTTTTAAACAGCGTTAATACTTCCACGATATGTGGAAACGTTTGTTCCGTGTGATAATCCAAAACTTCATAAATCGCCACAGGTTTGGTTTTTCCTTTCACTACCACATAGTCCACTTCGCGAGTTCGGTAAGTGTCTTTCAGTTTTGCGTAAGTAAATTCACTGATTAAAATATGTGCGCCGTATTGTTTGCAAGCCGATTCTAGTCGCGCTGCTAAATTCACGCCGTCACCGATAATGGTGAAGTCCATCCGTTTTTGTGAGCCAATATTTCCTGAAACCACCACATCGGTATTTAAGCCGATACCAATATCTAAAGGTAATTTACCTTCGTCAGCGCGTTTGGTGTTCCAGATTTGCAATTCACGAATCATCGCAATCGCAGTACGCATGGCGCGGTCTTCATCATCATTATGTGTGACCGGAATGCCGAATACCGCCATAATCGCGTCACCGATAAATTTGTCTAACATGCCTTCTTCTTTTTGAATGCAATCCACCATGATTGTGAAATATTCATTCAACAAAGAAACTGTGCCTTGCGCACCGAGTTGTTCTGTTAGTGTTGTGAAGCCGCGTACATCGGAAAATAATGTTGTACAAACTACGCTACGTCCGCCTAAAATTTCTGAACCACTGGCAACCAATTGATCTGCAATTGACGGATCCATATAGCGCGACATAGTTGATTTTAAACGCTTTTCATTACTAATATCTTCAATCACCAACATAAAACCGATGCGTTTTTTATCTGCTCCTAGCAAAGGTTGCACGGTTAAATTGACTGACAAATTCTGATCTTTCACTTCCAACTGTGCATCCATCATAATTTGTTGCTGCTGATGCTCTTCTACAGTGCGGATTTTGTCCATAATCCACGCATTTGCGCCGGCGAAGAAGTTTTGAGCCGGTTGGTCTAAGATTTGTTCGGCAGTGACTTGTAAAATTCTTAATCCTGCCGCGTTACAAGTGACGATTTTTTCCGCGCCGTCTAGGGTAATCAAACCATTCGACATGCTCTCTAGCATTGCCTCGTTATAGTTTTTCATGTTCTGTACGTCGGCGAACAGCTTGGCGTTTTCAAGGGCAATGGAAACTTGAGCAGTAAACGCGCGTAGCCGAGCTTCATCTTCATTACTGAAAGGGCCGCCGCGTTTGTTTAACACTTGCGTTACGCCAATGGTTTTCCCCTGTTTATTGATAACAGGCACGCACAGAATCGAGCGGGTGAAAAAGCCGGTTTTTTTATCGAAAGCGGGATTAAAGCGTAAATCCGCATAGGCGTAAGGAATATTAATACTTTTTTCGGTGGTAAATACCGCACCGGCAATGCCTAAATGATTCGGCAGGCGAATTTGCATGGCTTCTAAACCTTGCCCGACTTCTGACCACAAATCGTTGGTTTTTTCATCATTTAAAAACAAGGTAGAACGCTCTGCATTCAATAAGCGTGTGGCTTCGCCCATAACTTTTTGCAGCAACGAACCGAGTTTAATATCGGCGGTGACTTCCGAAACTACATTGATAAATTCCATTTCTTGCTGACGACTTGCCTGCATTCGCTCAATTAATTGCGCACTTTCTAACGCTAAAGCTGCTTGGCTGGTCATCGCCTCAAACAAAGAGCGGTCGTCATCATTAAATTCGCCTTCGATTTTATTCAGAACTTGCGCAACCCCAATAATATTGCCTTTGCCGGTGCGCACTGGCACGCACAGAATGCTTTTAGTAATAAAATTGGTTTGTTCATCCACATTGCGATTGAAATACGGATTGTTGTAAGGGTCATGGCTGATAATGCTTTCGCCACTGTTGTACACAAAGCCTGCGATGCCGGTTTTGTTCAGAATCCGAATCGCACGATGTGCTGTGCCTTGTGCAAAACGTGAGTAAAGTTCGTTGGTTTCAAAATCATTCAAAAACAATGAGCCGCGTTCTGCATGAAGTTCTGTGGTGCACATTTCCATTAGCACAATCAGTACATCATCCAATGTATCTTGCGTGGAAATACGCTTAGAAATTTTTAATAAAATGTCAGCTTCACGCATCCATTTTTTTTGTTTAGCAGTTTCGGCAGCACTATTGCGTTTGACCGGAGTTCGGATTTCTGTTTTTTCAGTCATGGCTTAACAAAGAGTTTTCTAGTTGCTCACGGGTCGCTTGGATAATTGCTTGTAATTGCGCAATTTCTACGTTGGCGGATTGTTGGAGTTGTTGTACAGCGTTTTCTTTTTCGATTTTGGCGGTTTCTAGCTGTTCGCGTAACTTTGCGACAGTGTCTTTTAACAGTCTAATTTCAGCAGAAGACGTGGAAATGGTTTGTTGTATTTGACTTTGCTGTTCTCTAAAAGCATTTTCTAACGTGTCGCGCAATGTCGCAATGGTGACTTTTAAAAGACCGATTTCTTGGTTTGCAGCGACAGCTGCGGCTTGAACAGCTTTATCTTTATGGCTTTGGGCTAATTCTAATTCGTCACGCAAGACCTGAATAATGTTTTTCAGTTCGCGCACTTCGGTTTCAGATTGTGTGTGTTCGGTGGATGTTAAGTGCATGTTGATAACGGTTACCTTTTGACACGGGAGCTAAGAGATAGCAGATGATTTATTCTATCGCATTGTGAATATAACGATAACAAAAACACGCTAATTTTTAAGAAAATATTTTTGTTATTTAAAACTGCTATTATTTAGCATAACTGCATGTAATTCTAGTAGATAAATGTTAGAACATCGCAGTTTTTTAATCATTGTTAAGCTGTGCACTCGTTTTTATCAGCACATTAATTTTCGATTGGATGTAGCAGAATTAAGATAAAGATATTATGGAAAACTTTATAACTCTCAAAAACAAAATCAGTTTGTCAAACATGACAAGTTTGAAAAAAATAATCGGTTTTGTGCGTGAAATCAGTGGTGACGATGCTTATGAGCGTTATTTAGTGCATTGGCAACAGCATCATGCGCAACAAGGAGCTGAGCCTTTATCTCGGCAAGATTTTTTTAAAGCAGAGCAAGAACGCAAATGGAATGGCGTGAAGCGTTGTTGTTAGTGAATCACGACTGCCAGTTCTCAAAGGACTGGCAGTCGTTTTATAGCGTGAAATTTATTGTGGTAAGTTGCCGATTTCATTGATTTTATTAAAATCAACGCCTACGCTAATAATAAAGCTGGCGGCTTCTTCCACATCCATTTTGGATTTAATAACTTTCGACTCATGCACAATCACAGTAAAGCCAGATGTGGGGTTGGGGGAAGTGGGAATAAATAAAATATACATTTCTCCTTCTTTATTAGTGACATAAGCAGGTACCCAAATCCCTTGCTTAGGGTATTCAACATACACCACTTCTTTTGGTTCTTTTCTTTCGTGTCCTGAAAGCATGTTGACTACTTTTTTGGTCACGCGATAAATGCTATTTAAGACCGGAATTTTGTGAATAATTGCATCAATACTGGCAATAATCAATGAGCGTCCCATGCTAACGCGGTATCCGACATACGCAAACATGGCAAAACTGATTAAAAATAACGTGAAAGTCATTATGTAATTGTCAGAATAGTTGTAAACCATTTTGAACAATTCGGAAACCAAGTCTTTTACAAAAGACACGATTTTCAAAATGACAACGATAGGGATAAATGCCAGCACCCCAATTAAAAAGAAATTAAAGATTTTTTTCATCTGTAAACCCTCTGCTTAAATAAATATTGTTATTGTTGTCTTAACGCATCGAGACAAGTTTGCAGGATAACTAAGCAAACTGTCTCGTTTTCAGGTGATTTTTTGCACTACTCTTTGTGTTGTTTTATGTTATTCTTTCGTGAAGATTATATCGCATCAAAAATGTCGCTGTGCAGCAAAAATATTATGTTTCTAACTTCTTCCAAACACAAAATTTTATTTCTGGCGAGTTCGCTATCGTGGCTATTAACAGGCTGCCAGCACTTGCCTAGTTCATATTCATCCACCAATCTTACGCAAACGACTTCTTCAGTTGAAGCGCATCATTTTTCAGTTGATTACGAACAAAACTTAATCGGTGCGCTGTCCGCTATTAGAACACAAAGCAATGATACCCTGCCGGATATAGCAAGGCACTTTGGTTTAGGTCATAACGATATTATTGCTGCCAACCCTACAATTGATCCTTGGGTGCCTGCGCCTAACTCTGTTGTGTTGTTGCCTTTATTATTTACGCTGCCGGATGCACCGCATCAAGGTATTGTGCTTAATTTAGCGAATATGCGTTTGTTTCATTATCCCTCACAACAATCGCAGCGGGTTGCAACCTATCCTGTGGGAATAGGGCGTGACGGTTGGAGTACCCCCGTAGGATTAACCAGCGTTGTTAGCAAAACACGCTATCCAACCTGGAATGTGCCTGAGTCTATTCAACGTGAACATGCGCAAAAAGGCGATCCATTGCCCAGCAGCATACCGCCCGGAGCGAATAATCCTTTAGGGGAATATGCCATGCGTTTGGGAGTATCGCAATATTTGATTCATGGCACGAACAAACCATACGGGGTGGGAATGCAAATGAGTCATGGCTGCGTCAATTTATATCCTGAAGATATTCGCACCTTGTTTGACAGCACGGAGGTGGGCACGCCCGTGATGATAGTTGATCAACCTTATTTACTGGGTTGGCATCAAGATATGTTGTTTTTAGAAGCACATAAACCGCTCAACGAATATCAAAACTTTAAAGATCCACTGCTGACTCGAATCAATGAATTTGCCCAACAACAACGGTTAAATATTGATTGGGCGAAAGTTGAACAAGTCTTGCAACAAGCCAATGGCATCCCCACTCCTATTTTAGTGAATAGTATGAGTTTGCAAGCACTCACGGCTAATGTCATGGTGTTACCGCATCCTGCGTCCTTTTTTGGGCAACCTGTGGTGGGTGGCATCACTGCAAATGATTGGACAGTCAGCGTGGCAACACTCAATGATGCCAAAACCGCACAAAAGCTAACGGCTATCATTAATCATCAAGGGCCCGTTATCCCAACGCGCACGTTTCAAGAAGGCAGTTTATTTCAGGTGGTTTCAGGCCCTTTTGCAACAGAGCAAGAAGCAAACAAGGTGTTAAAGCGCATTCATAATGAATTTGAGCTGGATGGTAGAATTAATCCACCACAAGCATATTCAGGGTATGGTTATGCACCTCAAAATCTTAGCAACCAACCGAGTCTTTACAATTACCGCCGCGAACCGAATTTTTTTGAAAAGTTGTTTAATTCAATCGGCAACACTTTCTAAAATCGTGTTTTTGCGCACTAAGAAATCACCCTAATTTGCACAACAACCTGTTGTTTCTTGCACAAATTTAGCTAATTAGCTTTGCCAATCTTGTCATTAAGCTGTCATATTTTGTGACTACCATAAAGACAATCCTAAATTTGTTGTGCAAATTATTCATGATTGAGAAACAAAAAAAGCACCGTTTTGCGGAGTCTGTAGGCTTTTCAGTACCTTATGTACGCGAATTAGTGCTACCAGTACAGTCTATCACCTTGGATATGGCTGTTCTTGATGTTCTGCAATTGTTTCAAGACAATCCAAATCTTCCTGCCTTTCCAATTATTGATGCCGATAACAACTATTTTGGCATCGCCTCGCGTCGTAATTATCTCAATATTATGACAAAAGCTTTCGCACGAGAGCTGTTTGCCCGCAAAGATGTTGTTTCCCTGCTGAAAATCAATCCAACTATTTTTCTTTCGCCAATGATTGCTCATGCAGATGATCGCATTGACCAAGTGATTATGGACTTTTTAAGCAACGACCCTGAAATCATGTTTGAAGCTTTGCCGGTGATGGCGGGTGATGAAATTTTAGGCATTGTCAAAATTGCCGACATGATGTTGAAGCTGTCTGAGTCGCAAAGCTCCTTGATTGGCACAATGGAAAAACTGAGCACGCGCTTGAAAGAAGAAGTGGCAAGTGCCGCGACCTTGCAGCGTAACTTATTGCGCCCTGAACAAATTCATTTACCCGGCGTGCGTGGCTTATCAACACTGCTCACTTCCAGTGAAGTTGGTGGTGATTTTTATGATTACTACTGCATTGATGACCGCTGGGTGGTGATGCTAGTCGGTGATGTGAGTGGACACGGTGTCGCAGCGGGCACAATGGTGGGCGCGGCAAAAGCCGGTGTTAATCTGCTGGAAACTGAAAAAGAACGTGAGCCTCATAAAATTCTGGCGCGGCTAAGCGACACCATTTTAAAAACAGCGCGGCAATCATTGTTGATGACCATGTTTGCAGTCTGTTTAGACACGCAAACTGGCGAACTTAAATATGCCAACGCTGGACATCAATTTGCGTATCTGTATCGCCCTATCACCGGTACTTTAGAAGTTTTAGAACTTGGCGGAATGCCGTTAGGTCGAAATGAAGGGATTATCTATGAGCAAGGCGTGACAGAAATGGACGTTGGCGACCGCTTATTTTTATACACCGACGGCATTGTAGAAGAAGAAAATTCCGAAGGTGAATGTTTTGGCTATGACAGATTAGAAGAGCTGTTAGCCATTCATGCAGAAGGTGATGCAGAAAACTTAAGAGATCGTTTGCTAGAAGGTTTAATTTCGCACATAGGACATACTGATTTTGGCGATGACGTGACCATTTTTTATATTGAACACCACGAGAGAAACCAGAAAAAAGCCGCACATGTAAATTCTGATGCCGATGATTTTGAATTGGTACGGATTGTAGACAGAATGTATCGCAGTAACCCTGAACAGGCGATTTCCTCGCATATTGTTCGGCAAAACTTGGTGTTTTTGGCTGAAAAAAACTTCTCCGATTTAATTCCCTCTCTTGCGGCTCAAGGTGTGCGCCGAGTGCTGTTGCGTCATTTGCCTATTCACAATCAATTAGGTTGGAATAATCTACTGCGCCAACATCAAAAAGTCTGTAGTGATGATTTAGCAATGTATCTGAATCGTCCCAGTCAACACCGCGAATTCCATTTTGCGCATAGCGATGATAAAGCTTTTATTCTTGCAGAAGTGGACGCGTGGTTACAAGAAACCACGTTTCCTAATCCAGACCGCCTAGATGCGGTGATTCTGATTTTAGATGAGCTGATTGAAAACGGTTTATTTGCCGCACCGCGCGATGGCAAAGGCAATGCACTGTATAAAAAAGGCAGTGTCCGTGCTTTGCAAAACAGCGAAATGCTACGCCTTACGCTGTCTTATCAAGACGGCTTGCTCGGCGTTTCATTAATAGATAACTGGGGCACGTTAACCCCAACGATTTTTCTCAACAGACTCTCACGCAATGTGCGCGGAATTGGCTTAGATTCTGGCGTAGGCGGTGGTGGTCTGTATTTGATTTGGCGACTTTCCGACTATCTGCAAGTGCGTGTTTTGCCTTATCGACAAACGCAAGTCTGCGCCTTTTTAGACTTAAATAATCCTTTTGATCCAGAAATTGAAAATGGCTTTCAGTTTTTGTATCACACCGAGGTTCATGAAACTGTTAATTCATTGTAAGGATTCCTATCATGTTACAAATTCTACCTGCTCCTTCGACGACCGCATTGCAACAATCATTTAATCTTGATGGCACGATTGATATTGAATCTATTTCTGCACTTGAAACTTTGTATGTTTTGCCAGAAAAATGCGTCGCGGAACTGGATTTTTCCTTAGTACAACGTGTCAATTCAATGGGTTTGGCGCAATTGCTGAAATTGTTTGAACATTGGCAAAAACGCGATATTCAAATTCATGTTAGCAACACAAATCGCATGATTGGCGTGTTGTTTAAAATGACTGGACTCACGCGCTTTCTTGCCGCCGATGCCGCCCCATCGCCTGTTGCGACAGCACCTGCGTATCAAATGGATCAAGGGGCTTACACTGGCACTGCCAAAAGTGACGGCAAATTGAAAATGTGGGTAAATGCGCAAAGCAGTCATCAAATGAATGGCTGGTATTTTTTCAATACTTATTTGCAACGCCACTTAAACCGTGAAATTCAATTGGAATTAGTACACGGCGCAATCAATGAACAAGACAAACATATTCATGAAATGGATATTGTGTTCACCAAACCGTTTGAAGCCACGCGCTTATTATTGGAGCATCGTTTTCGCCCTTTATTGCGCCCAATAGATCAAACCGATGAAGTCACTTTGCTGGTGCGTGCGAACGATACGCGCCAAAGTTTGGCAGAATTTCAAGGCAGCAAAGTGGTAACAGCTTCTTCTGATAACTTTGTGTATTTGCTGGGGCGTTTCTTATTGGAAGAAGAAAAAGAAAATTCATCTGCTGCAAATTTAGATTATTTGTTTTCAGGGCATGATATTAAAGCCTTGCAGATGTTGCTGAAAAGCTCGGCTGATATTATGTGCATGTTAAGCGAGACTTATGAGAGTTTGTCTGGATTGACAAAAAAAATGCTGCGCCAAATTGACCAAAGCGAAACGGCATTTGCGTTCCATTTATTTTGTGTTGCGCCACATTGTGCGGAAATTGGCGAGGCAATGACAGAGGTGTTATTGAATATGAGCCAAGATAGTCAAGGGCGGCAAGTATTGGCGGATTTGAATATTTCGGGGTGGAGTAAGCCGAAACAAGATGAAATTAATATGCTGGTGATGTTGTTTAATCGCTATACCGGGCAGGAAGAAATACCTTTGAAAATAGCTGTGTAGTTTTTTTGTAGTTGCGTTGGCGTTAAACCTGACAGGTTTTTGAAACCTGTCAGGTTTTTTTTTGCTTAAGTTGTAGCGATAATTTGCACAGATTTTTTCAACACGACTGGTCATCTTGAAAAATTTTAGATACAAAATATAAAAATGGTAAAAAACGAGCTTACTTTTTGAGTTAGGGTAATGAATTATTCAGCTATTTATTTTTAAAACTATCTATAAACTAAACCTGTATCATTACATTAACAATAGCAGAAAACAGGAAATATCAATGAGGTTCACACTCAACAAAGTCGTACCTTGGGGACGCTCCTATCAGGAATATCTCGCCATGTTCGCCCTCAGCGATGCCGATTTGCAGTTGCGCATTCTCGGTTGCGGCGATGGCCCAGCCAGTTTCAACGCCGAACACACTCAACGCGGCGGCAACATCATCTCAATTGACCCCATTTATCAATTTGATACCGCGCAAATAAACAACCGCATTGCTGAAACCTACGAAATCGTGCTGGAACAACTGCGCCAAAATCAGCAAGATTACTTGTGGGACACCATTCCATCCGTTGAAAAACTCGGAGAAATTCGGATGACAGCCATGCAGCTGTTTTTGCAAGATTACGAAACCGGAAAAAATAGCGGTCGTTATCTTGCCGGAGAATTGCCCGAGCTACCTTTTGCCAACGTGCAATTTGACCTCGCGCTGTCTTCACATTTTTTGTTTTTATACAGCGAACATTTATCCGCTGAATTTCATCTGCAAGCTTTGCAAGAAATGCTGCGCGTGGCAAACGAAGTGCGAGTATTTCCATTAGTAACCTTGACTGGAAAAACCTCACCGTATTTAGAGTTCATTTTGAAAGCACTGAAAAATCAAGGATTTTCGACACAAATTCAACAGGTTACTTATCAATTCCAACGCGGCGCAAATGAAATGCTGATTATCAAAGCTGAGGCACTATGTTAAACGCTGAAATTTTTCAAACGCAGGTTTTAGCGTGGTTTGACCAACACGGCCGCAAAGATTTGCCTTGGCAACAACCGATTACGCCCTATCGGGTTTGGGTATCGGAAGTGATGTTGCAACAAACGCAAGTCACAACCGTGATTCCTTATTTCAATCGCTTTATGCAAAGTTTTCCCGATGTAGAAAGCCTTAGCAATGCGCCGCTCGATGAGGTTTTGCAACATTGGGCGGGCTTAGGTTATTACGCGCGGGGTAGAAATCTACATAAAGCCGCTGGAT
Source organism: uncultured Methylomonas sp. (assembly GCA_936941155.1). Lineage (GTDB taxonomy): Bacteria > Pseudomonadota > Gammaproteobacteria > Methylococcales > Methylomonadaceae > CAIQWF01. Next base: position 175,369 of record CAKZJE010000031.1, read on the forward strand.
TGATTGTTGCGCAAGGCGGTTTTCCGCAAACTATTGACACCTTAACCGCTTTACCCGGTATTGGTTTATCCACCGCCGGAGCGATTTTAAGCATTGCTTTTCAACACTCGGCACCGATTTTAGACGGCAATGTGCGACGAGTTTTAGCGCGGTTTTGCGGTATTGATGGTTGGACGGGCGATACAAAAATTAACCAAAAGTTATGGGAAATCAGCGCGTTTTATACCCCCATCGAGCGGGTAGCCGATTACACGCAAGCCATGATGGATTTGGGTGCAACACTGTGTACACGCAGTAAACCTTTGTGTCTCGCTTGTCCGATTGCAGAATTTTGTGTAGCAAAACGCGAAGGAAAAACCGCAATTTTACCCACACCGAAACCCAGCAAAAAAACACCGGTAAAAACTTGCGTATTTTTATTACTGCAAAATAATCAACAGCAGATTTTATTAGAAAAACGCCCACCGTTAGGAATTTGGGGCGGCTTGTGGAGTTTACCGGAATTTAGCGATGTAGCTGAGGCGCGTGTTTGGTGTGTGGAAAATAACTTTCAGTTAAGCAAAGAACAAACGTTTCCAACGCAACGCCATACTTTTTCACATTATCATTTGGATTTCACGCCGTTATTGATTCAGTGTGAAAACCCTGAAAATCGTGTGATGGAATCAGCCTCTAAAGTCTGGTATAAACTGAATGAGTTGAATACTTTGGCTTTGCCTGCACCGATCACCCGATTATTGCAGGATTTACATAACGAATGAGGAATACAAATGACACGAATGGTGAATTGCGTAAAATTAGGCACAGAAGCAGAAGGTTTGGACGCGCCGCCGTTTCCAGGCGCAAAAGGACAGCAAATTTTTGAATCTGTCTCCAAACAAGCGTGGCAAGATTGGCTAAAAATGCAAACTATGTTAATCAATGAGCAAAAACTGGCGAGTTTTGATCCAAAAGCGAGAAAGTTTTTGGAAGAAGAGCGGACAAAATTTTTGTTTGCAGGTGGTTTTGAAATGCCAGAAGGTTATGTTCCACCTAAAAACTGATCTTAATGACTAGCGTTTTTTGAAAAAGAACATTATGAAAAACTTTCAGATAATAATGTAGTAATTAAGGTCATTCTAGGTGAGAGAGCTAAGCGCAAATAAAACCATAAAGCATTGATTTTAATTTGAAATTTGCTAGATTTGCTTTCGGAAAGACATTTTATTTTCTGAAAAATAAAGCCCTTTATGCTATACTTCAAGCACTTACATAATATTCAGTTTGTAAGGATTTTTTAGTTGAAAAACTAAGTTGTAATGCTTTGGAGCTCTCCGAAGCTGTATTTTAAATTATCCAGATGACTATCATGACAAAAATCAACAAATCTTCTTTAGCGATTGCAATCAGTGCTTTATTAATGTCTTCAGCTGTGTTGGCAGAAGAAGCAGCTCCAGCAGCAGCGGCTGCTCCAGCAGCAGTAGCAGCACCAGCAGCAGCTCCAGAAGCAGCTCCAGAAGCAGCAGCTCCAGCGGCAGCAGCAACAGATGCAGCAGCTCCAGCAGCAACTGATGCAGCAGCTCCTGCTAAAAAACACCACGTTAAAAAACACAAAAAACACAAAGCTAAAAAACACCACAAAGCGAAAAAAGCAGCAGCTCCAGCTGACGCAGCAGCGGCTCCAGCTCCAGCAGCTGACGCAGTAGCTCCAGCAGCTCCAGCTCCAGAAGCGGCTCCAGCAGCAAAATAATTAACGCAACGTTAATTTGTTTTTCGCACAGCTTGTATTTCCTGGTTTTCGTTTAGTTTTTAAATTGAAAACCAGGATTTTTCAAAGATAAAATCCAGCATCCCTGCTTTAAATCTTCCCTGTTACTTCATATTACCACTGAGACTCACCAGTTTCAGGGTCATACATTTCATGCACAATTGTGTGACGATTCGCAATTAACTCATCAATCGTTGGCGAACCAGTCATAGCGCGTTGAATCGCTAATTTCATGCCATCGTAGTTAGTGCGATACAACTCTTTTCTGTTCAAATCAGGATTATTCGCACATTCAGGTGCAATCCAAATCATTGCAACAATACAAATATCATCCACAATTTCTTTTGGAATAATTCCTTCGCTGACACAATCCACAACCGCATCAGCAACAGCGGATTGCACAGGCCCACCCAGCAAATTAACATAAGCATTGTTTTTGATGGTTGATTTTGACACCATCATGGTTGCAGGACGCACCATTTGATTACACGCACGAATTGCAAACATCCGCGTGTGACCTGCGGTTTGTCCCATCATATTCGCAAACGCATGTCCCGCTGGGCCTTTTGTGCTGCCGATTAAAATTTCTGGCATTGCATCAGACATATCACCTGTTGTACAAAAAATCGTCGCTTCGCCGGTTTTAAACCAAATATCATCAGACATTTTTATCTCCAAAAGTAAAATTCAAAAGGGAAGCATTCTATGACGGATAAATAGGCAGGGCAACAGAATTAAAATCATTTTTTGCAGGAGTTATTAATGATGCTGTTAAAATACCCTCTTTATTTTCAGCCATTTTTTTCGTCTCAGCATTTACAATGACTTCTTTTTTAAACACACCACCCACACGCATTTTAGTGGTCACTCTGCGTTTTTTAGGGGATACATTATTAGTTACGCCTTTGCTGAGTTCACTCAAACAAGCTTATCCTTCAGCAAAAATTGATGTGCTATTACCAAAAAATACTGCGGCAATGTTAGAAGGCAATCCGGCGGTTGCACAGTTAATTACGATTTCTGCCAAACCGACAAAGAAAGAAAATCTCAGTGTGTTTAAAAAAATTTTTCACCAATATGATTTAGCGATTTGCACGCAAGCCGGCGATCGACCGACTTTATACAGTTTTTTAGCATCATCGAAACGCATTGGTTTTGTGCCACAAAAAACGCAAACAGGCTGGTTTAAACGCTATCTTTTTCAAAAATGGCTCGAATTTGACACGCAAAAAACGCATACGGTTTTAGAAGTTTTAAAGCTTTGCCAATTATTAAAAATTGCGCCGGTTTATCAATTGACTGCGCCGCAACCAGACCTGTCAGTTTTTGAAATCATAAAAAGTCTTAATTTACCGGATAACTACGTTGTACTACACCCCATGCCACAATGGCGTTACAAACAATGGACTCTTGAAGGCTGGGCTGCGATTGCGGATTATTGTCAGCAGCAAGGTTTAAAGGTGTTGATTTCAGGCAGTTCTATCGCAGTGGAATTGGATTACATTGCAAAATTGCAACTGCCAACCGATACATTGAATTTAGCGGGAAAGTTATCATTAGCCCAATTAGCGCAAGTGATTAGCGGTGCGAAACTTTTTATTGGTTGCGATACTGGCATTACCCACTTAGCCGCCGCGACAGGCGTAGCAACGATTGCTTTATTTGGCCCCAGCGATCCAGTGAAATGGACTCCTTGGCCAATTGACTATCACAGTGAGAAACCCCCTTTTGTCACGCACGGCAGCCAACACGTTAATAATGTGTATCTGATTCAAGGGCAAAAAGATTGTGTACCGTGTTATCTGGAAGGCTGTGATAAGCATCAACAAAGCTACAGCGCGTGTCTTGATGCCATTACACCTGAGCAAGTCCAGGCGGTGATTGCCGATATACTCAAAGTTTAGAAAAAAATCATCCCCATAAATTTACGATTCTAATGGCGATAGCTCACCACATTGAAGATAAAAACATGAAACTACACCATAAAATTGCTCATTTTTTTGGATATGAATTAACCAATATCAAAAAACATCACCCAACTTTAGAGTCGAATTTGCAGGCTTTAATTACGTTGTTAAAAATTGATGCCGTCTTTGATGTAGGCGCAAATAAGGGGCAATATGGAAAAATGCTTCGTCAACTAGGCTATCAAGGGCTAATTTATTCTTTTGAACCGGTGAAAAGCTGTTTTCAAGAATTAGAAATGGCAAGTAAAGCGGATAATAATTGGCATGTTTTTAATTACGCTTTGGGTTCAGAAACAGCTGATATGGAAATTAATGTGACAGCAGCCTCTGAATTTTCCTCTTTGCTATCTCCCACGCTTGATGCAAAAGACTTATACGCTGAAAAAATCCCGATTAAACATACTGAAACGATTGCTGTTAAACGTCTTGATGATGTTTTTTCAACGCTTGTTGATAATGCTGGGAAAAAGTGTTTTTTAAAAATGGATACGCAAGGCTATGATTTAAAAGTATTATCGGGAGCTTCGCAAACACTAAAAAGCTTTCTCGCTTTGCAATCTGAAATCTCTGTTACGCCTTTATATGATGGAATGCCAAACTATATAGAATCACTAAAAACGTTTCGCGATCTCAATTTTGAACTCACCGGATTGTACCCAGTGAGTCGCAACCCAAGCAGTTTGCAGCTAATTGAACTCGATTGTGTCATGCGCCGAACTCATTAAATTCTGAAGTAACAAGCAAATAAACCAGCCGAAACATCATTTTGACAAACTTATCTTTATCCATGAAAAAACTCGACCATATTTACGTTCTCAATGTAAAAAAATTTACCGACCGCCGCATTTTTATGGAAAAACAGCTGCGCAAAGAAAATTTGCAAGCTGAATTTATTTTTGACTGGGATGCGGATGAATTAACCGATGAAATAATCAATCGTTATTTTGCCGAAAACAACACATTATCCGCACCGCAAAAATCTTGCGCACTCAAACACATTTTTGCGTTAGAAAAAGTTGCAAAAAGTAATTCCGAGTTCAATCTGATTTTGGAAGACGATGCTTTGTTTGGCAAAGATTTTAGCTTAGGTGTGGAGCGAGCCTTGACGCAAAGCCATCAATTTTCAGGTGAAAAAGTGATTTATATCGGCTCAGGCGGCAATTTTTTCACCCCAAAAAGCCAACGTAAACCGGAACAATATTTATATCTCGGCGCACGCGGACGCTTTGGTGATTCTTATATTCTGGATAGTAAAACCGCGCAAAAACGCTTAGATTGGATTAAAACGCACAAAGTCAGCGAGCCGATTGACAATCAATTTGAAAAAATCGACAAGCAATTAGGCATCCAAATCGTTTGGCTGGAAGATCCGGTGGTGGAGCAGGGTAGCAAAAATGGGTTATTTGACAGCGCGTTAGAACCTGCGCCACCGACTTGGCTGCAAAAACTGCGTTTTAACTTTGAAAAACTAAAGCGCAAATACATTTATCAATTATGGCGTTAAACAAAACTATGTTTTCTTATTCTGTATTTGCCGAAAAATCCCTTTCCGCCTCGCGCTATCTTGCCATTATTGCCGCCTGTGCCGCCCCCGCATCAACTGCTATCACTGGCGTGGCTTGCATTGCGATGTTAATTACTTGGCTGATGTCTGGATACGCATGGCAAAGTTTGAAAATCTCAGCAGCGCAACCTGCCGGAAAAATGTTATTACTGTTTTTCGGCTGGCTAATTATCGGCTGTTGTTATGCAGACACGGCATGGGCAGATAAAATCACTACGCTATTAAGTTGGAAAAAACTACTTTATACCTTTGTATTATTTGGACTTTTTCAGCAAATAGAATGGAAAAAACGCTTTGTGGAGAGCTATTTAGCCGTGATGTCTGTCGCCGCTGTGGTGGCGTTTGTGCTGTGGATATTCAATATTCAAGTGAAAGACGGCAATGCGGGCATTTTTATGACGAATTATTCTTCACAAAGTTTAGCGTTTGTGGCGGCGGCTTTGTGTTGTATTTTTATGCTAAAACAACCTGTGAGTTTGCAAAAAAAATATGTACTCAGCGGTTTAATTGCTTTGTTTTTATTGAATATTTTCTTTGTCAGTCCTTCGCGTAGTGGTTATTTAGCCTTGCCGATTTCAGCCGCGTTTGCTTTGGCGACAATGTTTGGCTATAAAAAACTGCCACATATTTTAGCTGTCACGCTGGTTACACTGAGCTTAGTCGTTTTCACTTCCAGCACCTTGCAACAACGCATTAAACTCGGATTAGCTGAAAAAACTCACGCGCAAACCAGCCAAAATATCACCTCAATTGGTGTGCGCGTTGTTTTTGCGCAAAATACTTGGGAATTAATTCAACAAAAACCGCTGTTAGGTTATGGCACTTCAGCGTTCAAAAGTGTTTATAGCGCACACGTTGCGCCTAAGTATAAAGATTGGCGCAGCGAACCTGCAACCGATCCGCACAATCAATATTTGTTTGTTTGGCTGGAAAACGGCTTAGTTGGTTTGTTAGTTTTTTTGGCGTATATTGTGGTGGCGATTCGGCAAGGCGCGGTTCTGCAACCTTATGGCGCAATTGCCGCGAGCGTGTTGGTTGCCATTGCCGCTGCCAGTTTATTTAATTCCAATTTTAAAACTTTTCCTGAAGGACATTTGCTGGCATTTTTTGTCGGCTGTTTATTGGCGCAATCCTCTATTAACAAAGAAGAAAATCATGGCACGACAAAATAAAACTCGCATTTGGTCAGAAGCAGAATTAATAGATGTTTTTGATTTAAGAAAAACGAAAATACCAACGCCTTTAATGACTGAATGGCTGGATGCAACAACTCAGTTGAGTGAGGTTGAACTGTTAATCATGCACAAGATTCATCACAACGCCGTTGAAAATATTGAGGCATGGGCAGAAGAAGATTTAAAAATGAATTTTATCGCTTTTGTCATTGATTTAGCAGGTTTACAAGCGACAAGAACCATTCGTACTTTTTATGACAAAACCATTTTTGCAACCGTTGAGGGCATTTATTTAAAAACTAAAACGGATTTTATGATGGCAAAAGGTGTTTTAGATTTAATGAAAAATCCGTATTTTCATTTTCAAGAATACAAACGTGATAAAGACCCGCACGGCGATCCGATGGCGCAATTGGTTGAGGCTTTTTTGATTGCGCAACAAATTAATCAAAATGGCAAAGCTTTATTTGGCTGCTGTGTGGTTGGACGGTTTTGGTATTTTGTCACGATGGAAAATAAAAATTATTGTGTTTCAATGGCGCACGACTGCACAGATGAAAAAGAATTGCAGCAAATCATTGCGATTTTGCGCAAATTTGAAACTTTTTTTCTGCCACAATTAATAGACTAATGTTAAGCGTTATTATTATCACCAAAAACGAAGCGCAACATATCAGCCGCTGCTTAGATTCTGTGCGGTGGGCGGATGAAATTATCGTGTTGGATTCTGGCAGCAGCGATAACACAGTTGAACTTTGCAAAGCCTACACTGAAAACGTTTTTGTCACCGATTGGCCGGGATTTGGGATTCAAAAACAACGCGCCTTGGACAAAGCTACAGGCGATTGGGTTTTTTCAATTGATGCCGATGAACAGGTTAGTTTTGAACTTAAAGCGGAAATTCAACAAGCCATTCAAACTAATCGCGCTGATGGTTTTGAAATTCCACGCCTTTCCAGTTATTGCGGACGCGAAATGAAACACGGCGGCTGGTGGCCGGATTATGTGTTGCGTCTGTTTAAACGCGAGTTGGGACATTTCAGCCCTGAATTAGTTCACGAGCGGATTTATGTGACTGGAAAAATTGCGCAATTAACCCAGCCGTTGCTGCATGAGGCGTTCATTAATCCAGACGAAGTGCTGCATAAACTGAATAGTTATTCCAGTTTAGGCGCGAAAAGATTACATGCCGCTGGGAAAAAAACCTCGTTACCTGAAGCGATTTTGAAAGGTTTTTGGACATTTTTCCGCACTTATTTTTTAAAAGCCGCTTTTTTAGATGGGCAACAAGGTTTGATGCTAGCGATTTCCAATGCGGAAGGCGCGTATTATAAATATTTGAAATTATTGATGTTAAATAACGCACAGGACAAATAGCATGAGCTTGATTTCCGTCATCGTCACCACTTACAACTGGAAAGAAGCGTTAGCGGCGTGTTTGCAAAGTTTGTTTGCGCAAGCGGATTTACATTTTGAAATTGTGATTGCTGATGATGGCTCGCGTCCTGATACCACAGCATTAATTCGGCAATTGGCGCAACAAAGTCCTGTGCCGCTGAAACATGCTTTCCATGAAGACAAAGGTTTTCGCGCGGGTACAATTCGCAACAAAGCAGCGGCGATTAGCGCGGGTGAGTATTTAGTGTTTTTGGATGGAGATTGTGTGGTGTTGCCGCATTTTATTGCGCGGCATCGGCAGCTGGCTACACAAGGTTATTTTGTGCCGGGCAATCGGATTTTATTGAATCAATCATTTACGCAAACGACATTAAATGATGCCGTGCCGTTACATCAGCAATCGGTTTTGACTTTTATTAAGTGGCGATTGCAAGGCAAAATTAATCGGCTGTTACCGCTCATTTATTTGCCTTTTGATAGGCTGCGTTTGTTGCGCCCGCGTTATTGGCAACAAGCGATGACGTGCAATTTTGCTGTTTGGCGCGAAGATTTTGTGGCGGTGAATGGTTTTGACCACGTTTTTGAAGGCTGGGGTTATGAAGATTCGGATTTGGTGATTCGTTTGATTCATCAGGGCGTTAAGCGCAAAGAAGGGCGTTTTGCCGTGCCGGTTTTGCATTTGTGGCATAAACAAAATGATCGCAGTGAGCAGCAGGAAAATTATCAACGCTTAATGACGCGGCTGGCAGAAGCAGATTTTGTAAGAGCTGAAAAAGGTGTTTCGCAATATTTGTAAAGTGAGGCTGCTTTTTTGCTGATTTTCATTTTTTAGGCTGAAAATTTTTCAAGACGACTGGTCGTCTTAGAAAATTTTGGTTTGATTTTGATGGCTTGAACAGAGTTTGGAAACGAGAAATCTTGCAGATTGAGCGTGAGGATTATTTCAAGTACACTACTTCCCAAAACGGGATAACTTTGAAAATTATGCGCGTAATAGCAAAAAGCACATTAAAAAAATTCTGGGAACAAGCCGCTTATCAAGATGCACAAATCCCCTTAACAAGCTGGTATGAAGAGGCTCAAAAAGCCAATTGGAAAACACCGCAAGATATAAAAAAGCATTATAGTCATGCCAGTTTTTGTAAAAATAACCGCGTGGTTTTTAATATCGGTGGCAATAAATATCGTCTTGTGGTTGAAATGCAATACCGCGCTGGTATTGTTTGGGTTAAATTTATTGGCACGCATGAACAATATGACAACATTAAAGTAGAGGCTATTGATGAACATTAAACCAATACGCAATGATGAGGATTTGCAATGGGCTTTTCAGCAGCTTGAGTTGGTTTTTCAAGCGCGGGAAAACACGCCAGAAGCAGATGAGATGGAAATTTGGGTCACCTTGATAGAGGCTTATGAAAATAAGCATTATGCGATTGCGCCGCCAGATCCTATTGATGCTATTCGCTTTAGAATGGAACAGCAGGCATTAACACCGCGTGATCTTGAGCCTTATATCGGTAGTTGCGGGCGGGTTTCTGAGGTTCTTAACCGCAAGCGTTCATTGAGTTTGAAGATGATTAAACGGCTGCATGATGGTTTACATATTCCTTATGATAGTTTGTTGGCGGGAGTTGGGTAAAGAAAAACGGATATAGCGTTGATTATGGAGTTTTCAGGCTTAACAAAAAGGATATTGAAAAATTGTCAGTTTTCAAACAGCTTTTATAATTTGGTCGAGTTTTAATCTTCAAAAATAAAGGACAAAATGATGGCTAAAAAAATACGAAAATTAATCAGTTTTGACTGGGCGATTAAAAAAATATTGCGCAGTAAAGCTAATTTTGAAGTTTTGGAAGGATTTTTAAGCGAGTTGCTTTTTGATGATATTACCATCAGAGAGATATTGGAGAGCGAGAGCAATAAAGAGAGCAAAGAAGATAAGCTTAACCGTTTGAATATTAAAGTTAAAAATTCAAAAGATGAAATTGTGTTGATTGAAATTCAATACAATGGCGAACTCGATTATTTGCAACGAATCTTATATGCCTCTGCAAAAACAATTGTTGAGCATATTAAAGAAAGAGAACCTTATGCAAAAATAGTGAAAGTGATTTCGATTAACATCGTTTATTTTGATTTGGGCGAGGGGGATGATTATATTTATCAAGGTACAACGTCTTTTAGGGGAATGCACAATCACAGCCTGTTAAAATTAACGGCTAATCAAGCAGAGCTTTATAAAACTGAAAAAATAGAAAATATCTATCCTGAGTATTATTTGATTAAAGTGAATAATTTTAATGATGTTGCCAAAGATACGTTGGATGAATGGGTTTATTTTTTGAAAAATGAGGAAGTCAAAGAGAGTTTTAAAGCCAAAGGACTAAAAAAAGCGAAAGAAGTTTTGGATTATATGAAATGCTCTGAGGATGAGAGATTGGAGTACGAGCGATATAAAGAGTCTTTGCATTATCAGGCAAGTATGTATGAATCAACTTATGTTGTGGGACATCTGGATGGAGAAAAAAAGGGAAAACAAGCCGAAAAAATAGACATTGCGAAGAAAATGTTACAAAGAAAAACGGAGATAGTGTTGATTATGGAGTTTACAGGTTTAACAAAAGAGGAAATTGAAACGTTGTAAGTTTTTGTAATTATGACGGCTTGCGATGAGATGAAAACGCCAAGCAGAGCTTTTTGGATATGTGTTTCAAAACAGAGTTTGCAGATATAGAAAACCGCCTTTGGCTTACCATTGGCGGTTTTAAAATATCAGTTTCTATTAATCATCTTTATGGTGTGGTTTAGCGGGATACACCCAAATCACGTCTTTTTTTGGAGAGGACACACCATATGATTTATTTGGGTCTCGTGGTGTTCCTTTGCACAAAGCAATTTGCTCATCTATTGTATTTAAAGCATTTGTTAATCTTTTTAATTCATCATTTGCTTTATTTAAATCACTACTTGCTTTGTTTAATGCCTGATTTGACTTGTCCAAATCAGATTTTAATTTTTTATTAGAATCTTTGAGTGCTGTCAATTCAGAAACTTTAATATCTTTTTTTAATTCAATAATTTCTTCATTTGCTTTTAAAAGCTGATTTTTTAATTCTTCATTACGTTTTATTAACTCCTCATTACTGATTGTAGGAGTAGCTACGTTCGTAACTTGAGCTTGACCCAAGTTATTAGTGGAATTAAGTGCTGCGGGTTCATCTGCTTTTAAAATGCCACTCCAAAATAAAGCAAAGACAACGCATAAAGAGAAAAATTTATTTTTTGACATCATCACTATCCTTTGGAATTTTTTTCATACAACTATCAATATCGGCAACATCGCCATAGGTGTTTTGAACTAACCATAACGCTGCCATATCAATTAATGTTTGTTGCGCCCCTTGTTTACTATCGACAGAAAGATTATCAAAAGACGCATTTAATGAAGCATCGCCATAACCGGCATCCAATTTAATCGAATAACCTTTTTCATGGGTATTTAATGTCCACGATGCTGAGTTTTTTACTAAATTAAAAACTGGTTCTTCAATAAGAATGGATAAACTGACACTTTTAATTTGATGGCTTCCATCGGCGTTAAGAGAAGCATTAGCAAAACCGTCAGCACTTGCCCCAAACTTTCCTTCCACCTTTCTGATGGGATTTTCATCATTGCGAGTAAATGCACCTTTTACAATAATGGCTTCCATCCTCTCATAAGGAACAATTTTTTCGCCGCGTACCATTGCTTTGCCTCGTGCATCATTATTTAAAAGTGTTAGTTTTTTTGAAAGTTCTTTGTACGGGAACGGATCAACTTCACCAAACTCATTTAATCCAAAGCTGCTTTTCTTTTCAGAAGAACCTGCAATTTCTGAAGGATTTTGTCTAAAAATGACAGGGAAATTAGATAATACATTTCCATGACCATTGAAAACCATTTTACTTAATCTATTGATTAACTCATATCGTAATGAATCTGATAAATCTCCATTTCCACCTCCTATGGGAATTGTTCCGTCAATGATGTCATCAATGACAAAATAATAACCAAAATCCCTAGGTTTTTTTTGTAATTCCTTTTGTGGTTTGTTCATCTCATCATAAGCGCAATCCAAGACTTTTTTCATAATTGAAGTTGTTTCTTTAGGGATTTCAGATGACTTTTGAGTTTCAACAGTCATAAAAGAGCATCCTGATAAAAGATAACTTCCTATTAACAAAAATATTTTATTTTTTATCATTTATTCTCCCCATCTTTGCCAATTTCATTCCTTGAACCACCACATTGTAAGTTCAAATGTTCTATATTATTTATATTTTTAGATTCATTATCGGATTTAATACCCTCTTCTGTGAGGTTCATAACAACTGAGCACTTTTGATTTTTACTAACATATCCAACCATTTCACCTTTTTTATTTACAACCTCATAACCTTTGAATACTTTTTTAGGTGACTTTTGTTTTTTATTATTTGACTGGCTAATAAAATCAGCGGCACTTCGTTTCTTACTTGCTTCTATATCATAAGCAATGCAAGTATAGGTAAATGAGGATAACACTAGCCCCATTACGAATGGCTTAAAAATTTCCATAACTCTATTGCCTATTTTTTTAAAATGCAATTACCAGCCTGCGTATTTCCTGAGCCACCAGTTTGGATATAAGTGGCAGTTTTGGCATCAATACCTTGATAAACGCCACCTTTATTTTTTCCATCCGTGTAATAAGCATTAACACATTGGGTTGAATTAGTTGCTTTATTTTGCGTTAGTTTTAAATCTTTATTAACTTTTACCCTTTGTATAGTTATTTCTTTGTTACCTGTAGCCTCTTTAAGATTTGCGGCTTGGCGGTTATTCTTTCCGCTTTGCTCCATTATCATTGTGTCATGCTCAACTGTTTGCCAAGTGGCATTATCAGGAAGGGCATCAGCAGCGGACAAAGCGTAGGAACTACTAGAAAAGCATCCAACTAAAAATAATAAAACTAATTTTTTCATCATTTATGTCTCAAGTTAGGTTAAAAATTCAGTGGACTGATTCTAAACCTTCAAGAATTTGTTACAATCAACAAAATCAGGTATTTCCAACGCTGGGAGCGGTATTTATGTCGGTAAATGAAAAAATCAGGTTAATTCGAGAAGCAAAAGGATTAACACAAGAGCAAGCAGCTGAAAAGTTAGATATGTCGCCTAGCGCTTATGGTGAAATTGAACGTGGTGAAAATGATCCTAAATTATCGAAACTACAAAAAATTGCGGATATTTTTGAAATAGAATTATCGGAACTGATTAGATTAACTGAAAAAGAAAACTTGACAATTAACGTTACGAATTATCAAGAAAACGGTAAATTCACTAAAAGCAAAGTTTATATTAGCTCTAATAATTCTGAATTAGAAAAACAGCAATTATTTGTTGAAATGCAGCAAAAAGAAATCGAAAGCCTAAAAATCCAAATTGCTCAATTGCAAAAAATCAATGAGTTGTTAGAGAAAAATCAGCTCGATAGGATTTGCTGAACGAAGGGAAGCACATCACAAAAAACAACGCTTTAATATTGTGTTGCATGAGAAGTACCTTAAAAGTACAATTACCGCACGACTTATCCTTTGCAGTGTTATTCGGTTAACTCCTGCTTAGGACGAAAAAGCCACCTTATGGGTGGCTTTTTCATTTCTAGCCCTCTAAAAAAATGACTGAAAAAATCAAAACCATTGTTTACATTGACGGCTACAATCTCTATTACGGTCGGTTACGAAATCCTCAAACTCCTTTGAACTACAAATGGCTAGACTTGGTTAAACTATTTCAAAACCTCTTGAAAGCGCAAGACCCGAACAGCGAAATCGTTAAAGTTAAATATTTCACCGCCCCCGCGTTAGGAAAATTCGCCTCTCATGGCAATCAGTCTTCCGATGCTCAAGATGCTTATCACCGCGCCTTAAATCATCTCTACCCTGACTTGCTGGAAATTATAATGGGCAAGCATGTTGCAGCAGCAAAACCTTTGCCAGCTCGATAGGATGGGCTGAACGAAGGGAAGTGCATCACAAAAAATAAGGGCGGAACACAAATCGCCCTTTTTTACAATAGACTTGTTTTAACTTCACTAATCAAGCAGTTATAAAAAAAAATTTGAAAAGTATTCTTTTAAACTGTTGATTTTATTATCTGCTGGAGTACAAAACATGTTTTGTACTCCAGTTTTTGAACTGAAATTTAAAAGACGAGCAGTCGTCTTGAAAAATTTCAGCAACAAATAAATTACCGATAACTGCGACACAAGCTAAGACAAAAAAGCAACCTGAGAAAATATCGAATAAAACAAATGTTGGTTTTTTAAATAACAAAATTGAGTGAAATGACCTATTGCAATCATTATTTTTTAACATAGTTTAATTAATCTATTCACCAAAAAAACACAAGTCATTGATTTAAAATAGCTTAAAAACTGGCATGTAACCTGCTAATTACTCCCCTTAAAACTAAAAGCAAACGCCTTTTAATTGCAGCTCTATTGGCATCAGTGATTGAGCAAAATCAACAAAATAAATTAAAAAGTGGCGGCTTTGGGTGCTTTATTCGTCTTATCTTTTAGAGTGCAGCGAAAAAAATAATGTTTGAGGTTACTTAACTGAAATGAACAGATTACAACTTGTACCAGAACAAAAAACTCACAAACAAGCGCAAATCAGAGAAGCGGAATTATTAAAACTATTTCCTTTACCGCGTTATTTTCAAATTCATTTTCAACACACCCATGAAAATGCAGATGAACTCAAATCTGAACTGGCTGAAGTGAAACACACTGTGCAACAAATTAACGCAAAACTAGACCTGCTGCTTGAGCTTTTAACGCAAGCGCATATTTAATAGACTTTTTTTAACTTTACTAATCAATTAGTTATAAAAAAATCAATTTGAAAAGTATTTTTTAAACTGTTGACTTTATTATCTGCTGGAGTAGAAAGCATGTTTTGCACTCCCGTTTTTGAACTATAACACTTTGATATATAACAATACTTTGTTAAAACAAGTCTACTTTAAATTGATTGAATCCTTCTCCCTCTCACAGTGAAACGGCACTTTGTATTGTTGTTATAATAGTGACCCCATGCTGATACCCTATTAATATGCTAAATTTACGTTTAGAAGAAATTGTCATTGTTATCTGTTTTACAATACTGCATCTTGGTGTTTATCACTACACAGCCCACTTACCGCGTGCGCAAATTAAAAACACGCCTATTCTGATTGAGTTTATTCACCCTAAGCCAAAACCAGAACCGAAAGAAGAGCCTAAGCCGAAATTAATTGAAGCTCCGCCCAAACCCAAAGAGCCGCCTAAACCTCCCAAAGAAATTAAGCCGAAAAAAGTGGTGAAAAAACCAGTGGTGCGAAAAGTGGTGGAAAAACCCAAGCTACAACAATCCAGCATTATTAAAGTTCATGCAGAAGAAGTGGTGGAAAAAGAAGTGGTTGAACACACGCAACAACTCAGCGAACCGGTGGTGAAAAAAGCCGACACCAAGCCAGAGGTGGAAGAATCCCCAGAGCCGCCACATACACCCGTGATTACCAAAGTTGGCATTGGCAGTTGCAGCTCTACGCTTAACAATTACCCCGCTGAAGCCCGTGAACAAGGCTTAGAAGGCACAGTGAAAGTGAAGGTGCAAGTTTCCGCCAGTGGTGGTGTATCAGGTGCTAGCATTGTAAAAAGCAGCGGACACAGCATTCTCGATGAAAGCGTATTAGCCAATGTGTATGACTGCAATTTTGAACCTGCCGAAAAAGACGGCTCACCGATTGCCAGCAAAGTCATCATTCCCGTCCGTTTTAAATTAGATTAGTTTTTTTTATTTATTGATTGCCGATAAATCCCCTATTAAAACCAAATAAAGGAGTTTTTTGTAATGTTTAGCATGTCATCCTCACTTGCTGTGAATGCCGCATTGTGGCTATTAATTGTGTTTTCCATTGTCACTTGGAGCATTATCGTGAGCAAAATCATCAGCTTGTGGAAAAGAGGTGTTGCGAATAAAAAATACAGCGAAGCATTCTGGAGCGCACCTAATTTAGCTTCGGCAATAAAACTGGAAACCGAATGCCCCATGAGCCGCATTACCCAAGAAGGGATTAAGTTTTTGCAACAAGATTGCTCGGACGCATCCACCCAAAATTTATTTCATGCAGGCAGTAAACAAGAGATTTTAGAACGTTGTTTGCGTTTAGAAATTCAAAAAGAACGCCACGATTTAGAACGCGGCTTAACGGTTCTCGCCAGTGTGGGCAGCACCGCGCCTTTTGTGGGCTTATTCGGCACGGTATTAGGGATTATGCACGCGCTGCAAGAAATCACCGCCAAACATTCAGCCAGTGTAGATGCTGTTGCAGGGCCAGTGGGCGAAACCTTGATTGCAACAGCGATTGGGATTGGCGTTGCGATTCCAGCTGTGTTGGCTTACAACTTTTTTCTGCGGAAAGTAAAACTGTGCGAAGCGGAATTAGAAAATTTTGCCAATGATTTTTTAAGACTCACCATTCAAGCCGATTTTAAAATCAGCAACGGAGATTAATCATGGCATTTAGCAATAAAAATGATGATTCTGCCATGAGTGAAATCAACGTCACGCCACTGGTGGATGTGATGTTGGTTTTGCTCATTATCTTTATTATCACCACGCCGTTAATGACCCAATCTATCACCGTGCATTTGCCGGAAACGCAGAAAGATTTAACCATTGTTGATAATCCAGAAGATCACATTGTCAACATTCAATTAACGTTAGACGGCAAATTGGAAATGACTAAAAAAGACGTAAAAGAAGTTTTTCCAACCAGTGAAAAAGATAAAATCACGCAAGCTTTTAAAACTTTGCTAGAAAATGATAAAGAAGTGATTTTGGCGTTTGCAGCCGATGATAAAGCACCGCATGGCGATGTGATGAAAATTATGCAGCAAGCCGAAAATGTTGGGATTTTGAAAATTTCGTTTTTAACCACCGAAGAACATTTATAAACCCAATCCCATTGCCGCTAAATCCACTTGATAGGTTGGCTCATCAAACGTGCCGCCAATATTAATAAAAACAGGTGGATTATTAAACGGTTTATTCGTCGCACGATTGATGGTTTCTCTGTGATCTAAAACAGCCACAACCCGATAATCAAGCTGCTCTGACAGCAAGTTTATCCACCCCATGCCAGCTACTTTCGCTTTGCTGGCAGCTGCTGATAAATCATTGTTACTCAAAAATCCATTGCTGATAATTGCCGTGCCAGAGACTTTAGGAAAAGCCGTTTGTTCTTCTTGACTATCCTCTGGCAACGGCG
Organism: uncultured Methylomonas sp.; assembly: GCA_936941155.1. GTDB lineage: Bacteria > Pseudomonadota > Gammaproteobacteria > Methylococcales > Methylomonadaceae > CAIQWF01. The sequence goes on from CAKZJE010000031.1 coordinate 192,562, forward strand.
AATTGCTGAGCAAAATTTTTCCATTGTGAATAATTTTTTGCAAACTAAATCCACGCACAAAAATATCTTTGCCAACAAAACTTAAACGTCCGTTTAAAGACGCTTTAAGAGCCGCGTGAGTATTGCCTTTCGCCTCTAATTTGCTGTTCATATCCACAAATCCCGCAAACTTTGACTCACCAGTTAAATCCGTCAGCAAAGAACTGATTTGAATATGCGACAGTTGTTGGCTTATCGAAAACACAGGCAATTCACTGTTTGCATCAACCACAATTCTGCCAGTATAAGCCCCTTGATACAGCCTGTTCACGCTTTGCAAACTTTGCACAAACCCATTTTTAGCGTTAAAAAACAGTCGCACACCTTGCATGGTTAAGTTTTTCACTTTTAAATCGCTAATTCGCAACTCGCCATTTAAATTCAGATTTTTTAATTTTTCCAACGGAAATAACGCCGCATTTTCGGCTGCCGCTTTTGGCGCGGCATTTAAATCTTGCAGCGATTTTTCTGCTTGCGGAGGTGGAAAATAGCGATCTAAATTGATTTTATCCAACGCGAGATTCACATTAATCGCTGGTGCGGAAAAATTAGTAATCTGAGCTGCACCTTGCAGCGTGGTTTCATCTAACTGAATAGCTAAGTTTTGCAGTTTGGCGTGATTAGCATCGGCATTCAAACGAAAATCAGCCGCCAGCCAAGTGAGAGCGTTTTCATCCACCATCGGTGGCAATTTCACAGTGGTATATTGGCGCAAAAAGTCAACGCCATTAAAATTTGGAATATGAATTGAAGCTTCCAGCCTAACAGAATCCTGTAACCAGGCGGTGAGCGTAGGTGCGGAAATGGTCAGCACATCAGTTTCAAGATGCACGGGGGTAAATTTAAGCATTTGCTGTTTAAGATCAAAACTTGCCGCCCCCAATAATGTCGCAGTCAACTTACCGGTTGGTAAAAAATTGCCGGTTGTTTGCGATTGCACTCTAAACTGCTTCAATTTAAACAGGTCTAGCTCTTCTGTAATTCGCAAATCACCACTAAAAGTCACGTTTTCTGTGATAGCAAGTTTTGGCTCAAAAGCACTAAACCCAAACATTAGATTGATTGGTTGATTAAAAACGACTTTATCTGTATTGAGATTAAAGTCTTTAATTTGAATGCTTTGCCCTGTTTGTTGATCGTTCCAAGCAATCTGAGCATCTTTAACTAACACGCCTGCAATTTGTAACAATTGCAGCGGACTTTTCTTGGAATCATCTTGTTTTTGCATCAATGCGACTAAATCTTCCCAATTGCTGAACCCTTGCGGATTTTTCAGCAAATTTAAACGCAAACCATTCAGCACAATTTCACTGACTTCAACTTGTTTAAACAACAGCGGCACTACTTTTACTTTAATCTGCGTTTCGTTGATTTGCGCAAAAGGTTCTGCGATAAAACTGTCTGGATTGTTTAAGGTGATTTTTCCAGTGCTAATACCCAACCAAGGAAAAATTGATAACTCAATATTGCCTTCAAGCGTTAGTTTTCTGCCCGTATTGCTTTCGACAACCTCTTCAATTTCGGTTTTAAAATCATTCACATCGACAACAAAAGGCACAACAACCAGTGTTGCTATGCTTAGCACCAGCAGTCCTGCAAGAATCAATATGATAATTTTGAGAGGTTTCCTCATATTTGTCTCTGTTACTTTGAAAAAGATGTCATGCTGATAAATATAGAATATTATTGTTGCTTCATCACAACTTGTTTTAATGATTGCGGAAGGAGATTCTAGCGATATTCCTAACTAAATCAATGAATGAGTGTGTTTTAATCATTAAGCAGGAGAGAGAAAAATGTTGCTTTTAGCGAAAATTTTAGCAATCGCAATCGTCGTCTGGTTTTACTTAGCAGCGCAAAAACATAATCAGCCCCCTATTAAATGGGCAGTTATTGGTTTAATTGGTTATCTTTTGGCTTGGGGATTAACCAAAGGACTACTGCATATTTTACTGCCCGCAGCAGCATCTCGCACGCTGGTGATGGGCTTTTTAATTATGCAGATTCCTGCCGTTTGTGGCGCATTTGCAGGTTTTTTAATCAGAGAAAAATTAATCTCCGATGCCGTTAATCAAGAAATAACCCAGCCAGACAGTGAATAAAAAAAAGGCGCGTTATAACTGACCATAACGCGCCTTAAATAAAACAACTGCTTGAAAAAATCTTACAATTTGTCTGCGTTACCGCTTAAATATTCTGCAACGCCAGCTGGAGTTGCATTCATACCTGCATCGCCTTTTTTCCAACCTGCTGGGCAAACTTCGCCGTGCTCTTCATGGAATTGCAGTGCGTCAACCATACGCAACATCTCGTCAACATTACGACCTAATGGCAAATCATTTACAACTTGATGACGAACCAAGCCGCTTTTGTCAATTAAGAAGCTGCCACGATACGCAACGCCACCTGCTGCTTCTACATCATAATCTTTGCAAATGCTGTGTGTGATGTCAGCAGCCATTGTGTAGCTAACTGCGCCAATCCCACCTTGGTTGATTGGTGTGTTACGCCACGCATTGTGCGTAAAATGCGAGTCAATAGACACCGCAACCACTTCAACCCCACGACTTTTAAACTCATCCATACGATGATCTAAAGCAATTAATTCACTAGGGCAGACAAACGTGAAATCTAAGGGGTAAAAGAATACCACAGCATATTTGCCGCTACTTGCTTTTGAAAAACTAAATGAATCAACTATTTGACCGTCACCTAAGACCGCAGGTACGGTAAAATCTGGGGCTTGTTTACCTACTAATACACTCATTGAAAAACTCCTAAAAATTTTTTGTAAAACAAAAGGTTATAACACTAAAAGTCTTGCCACTTTCTGTGGGTGATATTATTCTACACCAGAATAGTAGGAAATCACTGAAATTTTTACTTGCTTTTTTTCATGCTTAGCGACACAATTTGTAAGCATAAGCTTACAAATTGGTTGTAAGCAGGTTCTGCACTGGGTTGCAGAGATTCTTTCCATCTGTGAGCAGCCCAACCGCGCTGTTATCAGAGAGCTTTGGAGTATAGGAAATGCTAGGTGTAAAAAATAAACACATTACTGAACCCGATGTATTTGGTTTTCAAGTTCGTATCGTTAGACGTGGAAAAGAAACTAGCCGCTATTTTTCTCATAAATTATGGGGCAGCAAAGTAAAATCGTTACAAGCAGCCATCACATGGCGCGATCAAATGCTTACGGTGTTAAAAGGCAGCCGTACTCGCTTTCTTAAACCGCCTAAAAACAAAACCACAACAGGGATTACTGGCGTATCCAGAACGATTAAATATGACCACAGAAAAGATAAAAGTTATCTTTGCTACACGGTATTTTGGGTGAAAGATCGCAAATCCAAAAACAAAACTTTTCAAGTGGGCAACGTACAAACGATTACCGCTGATGATGAGTTGCACGCATTTCGCACTGCGCGGCTTTTTAGAAACTGTTATGAACATTCTATTGATCACGACATTCCATTCAACGATGACAAATTTGCAGGCTGGAAAAAAGTACGTTTGTATGAAATTGAATCTTTGAATGCCGCTTAATTAATACCTTTCTGTGACCTGTGGAGGCGGCGTTGTTCGCCCCCGCAAACGGTCAACTTGCAACAATCTGTTTTAGCTCAAGCTCCGATATAACGCATTACACATTCAAAATATTCGTTATATCTGCAAGAGCTAATTTTGCAGATTAAATCGCGAAAATTTTTAAGACGACCAGTCGTCTTGAAAAATTTCATAGGATTACCCCCATGAACAGAATCTGTCTGTTGTTACGGGTTAAGTATTTTTTGCTAAAGAGAGAAATTTTTACTCCTCAAACTGCACACTATACAGCCGTGAATACGCGCCATTTTTCTCAATCAACTCCTGATGCGTACCGCGTTCCACAATCTGCCCCTTATCAATCACCAAAATCAAATCCGCATGTTCAATGGTCGACAAACGATGCGCAATAATAATTGACGTGCGCCCCTGCACCACTTCTTTCAAAGCCTTTTGAATTTGCCGCTCCGACTCTGTATCTAACGCTGAAGTTGCTTCATCAAGAATCAACAACGGCGCGTTTTTCAACAACGCCCGCGCAATCGCCAACCGCTGCTTTTGTCCACCGGACAATTTCACGCCATTTTCGCCAATTTCAGTTTGCAAACCTTCGGGCAATTTCTCAATAAAATCGCTGGCATAGGCTCTAGTCGCGGCTTGCGAAATTTGCGCGAGTGGCGCATTAGACAAACCACCGTATGCAATATTATTCGCCACGCTGTCATTAAATAAGGTGACTTGCTGCGTGACTAACGCCATTTGCGCCCGCAAATTACTTAAGCTGTAATCGGTAATATCTACGCCATCCAACAAAATTCTGCCTTGCGAATGTTGATAAAAACGCAAAATCAAATTCGTCACCGTGCTTTTGCCACCACCGGAAGCACCGACTAAGGCAATCGTTTGTCCGGGCAAGGCTTTAAAACTGACATTTTTTAACGCCAAATCGTTACTATTCGGATAAGCAAACGACACATTTTCAAACTCCAGCAACCCTTGCGCCCGCTCAGTTTGATACGTTCCGGCATCCACTTCGTTATCTTCATCCAAAATTTCAAACAAACTTTGCGCCGCCGTAATGCCTTTTTGAATATTGCTATTCGCATCACTCAATTGCCGAATCGGTTTTGGCAATAAAAATGCGGCTGTTAAATAGCCCACAAAGCCGCCCGCGCTGACTTTTTCCATAAAAAACAACGTCAAATACATTAACCCAGACAAGGCGCAACCAATCAACAATTGCAGCAAGGGGTTATGAATGGCGGTGGTTGTTGCCAGTTTTAAATTTTGCTGGCTGTTGTACAGGCTGCTTTCTAAAAAACGCTCGGTTTCATAATTTTTGCCGCCGTAACTCCGCACCACGCGGTGTCCGGTAACTAATTCGGAAGTAATATGCGACATATTGCCGACTGAATCTTGAATCAAGCGACTGAGTTTGCGTAACCGTTTACTCACATAACTCACCATCAGCGCGATAATCGGCGCAATCCCTAAAAACACCAGCGACAATCGCCAGTCGCTATAAAACAAATAAATCAGCAAACCTACGGCGGTTAATCCTTCCCTTACTAATGTGCGTACTGCGTCGGTCGTGGCTTCCGTGACTTCGCGCACGTTATAGGTAATCACCGACATCATTTGTCCGCTGTTATGGCTGTCAAAATAAGCGGTAGGTAGTTGCGTGTATTTGTTAAACACATCGCAGCGCAATGCGTGAACTACGCCTGTGGCAACTTTCGCCAAGAAAAAACCGCCTAAAAATGTGCCGATGCCACGCACAAAAATCAGCCCGACAAAAAACAGCGGCAGCAGAATCATTTTTTCGCGATTTTGCGCTTGCAAAATATCAATAATATTTTTAATTAACGTGGCAAACAGCGGTTCTGTTGCTGCGTACATTAAATAACCGAATGTGCTAATCACAAAAGATCGCCAAAAAGGAATGACATATTGAAAAAGTCGTTTGTAGGCTGCTAAAGCATTATCTTTGTCGTTTTGTTGAGGCTGCGCCATATTCAATAAACCTGTGTTGTTGGGGAGCTTATGACTGCCAGTCCTTTAAGGACTGGCAGTCATTTGTGTAAAGATTAAGCAGTGTAAACTAACATTCGGAGTAAAATAACCTTTTTTCTGTCCGACTAATCTTCGCACCATGAATCAAGAAAAGCGTTTGGCAATTTTTACGCGCCTTGCAGCTGCCATTCCTGAACCGACTACTGAGTTAATTTACACGTCTGTCTTTGAGTTGCTGATTGCGGTGGTTTTGTCGGCACAAGCAACGGATAAAAGCGTCAATAAAGCGACTGCGAAATTATTTCCGGTGGCAAATACGCCGCAAACTATTTTGGCTTTAGGGGAAGCGGGTTTAAAAGAATACGTCAAAACCATTGGGCTTTATAATAGTAAGGCGGCAAATATCATTAAACTCTGTCAAAGTTTACTTGAAAAACATCAAGGCGAAGTGCCGCAAACCCGTGCAGAGCTTGAGGCATTGGCGGGCGTGGGGCGTAAAACTGCAAATGTGATGTTAAATACCGCCTTTGGGCAGCCAACCATTGCAGTCGATACGCATATATATAGAGTGGCAAATCGCACCGGAATTGCGCCGGGGAAAAATGTTTTAGAAGTTGAAAAAAAACTTGATAAAACCGTTCCCCAGCACCATAAACAAGATGCACACCATTTGCTTATCTTACATGGTCGTTATACTTGTATTGCCAGAAAGCCACGTTGCGGTAGTTGCGTGATAGAGGATTTGTGCGAGTTTGCAGAAAAATCCACTGTGTAAAGTTGCAGTCCTGCATAAAACATTGTAAAACAAGCGTTTTTTTACAACAATAATAATTTATTCACCCTAACCCAAGAGGAAACACCATGAAAAAATTTAATAAAAACTCGATAGCGACCATGATTGGCGCGGCGGTTGTTTCATCGTTTACTGGAAATGTGAACGCAGAAACAACGCCATTTGCCATGAATGAATTAGCGACTGGTTATAAACAAGCAGCTCCAGCACCCAAAGCAACCCCTGTTGTTAATAACAAAACAGCGGCAAAGCCTGTGGCAACACCTGCTGCTGGAAAAACTGGTGGCACATGTGCTGAAGGAAAATGCGGTGACATGATGAAACCTGCGGCAGCAGCAGCGACTGCACCTGCAAAAGCGGAAGAAGGCAAATGCGGTGAAGCCAAATGCGGCGCAATGATGGAAAATGGCAAAATGAAAGCCGGTATGGAAATGGCTTGCGGCGCAATGATGAAAGGCAAAGAAGGTTCTTGTGGTGACATGATGAATATGTCAGCACCGGCAGCCGCACATGCAGAACATGCAGAACATGCAGAACATGCAGCCGCTCCTGCGCCACAAGCTGCCGCTCCTGCAAAAGCAGCAGAAATGGCTTGCGGCGCAATGATGAAAGGCAAAGAAGGCTCTTGTGGTGAAATGTCACCCATGCACGCAGCTCCCGCTCCTGCGCCTGTTGCCGCTGCACCAGCTCCTGTACAACACGCACAACATGCAGCTCCAGCTGCTGCGCCAGCAAAACCAGCCGCAGCACCTGCTGCAACTGCTAACAAAGTGGTTGAGGGTCAATGCGCTGCTGTAAAAGAAATCAGCCATGATGCTCCAGAACACGCAGCCAATGGCAAAGCACAACCTTGGGGCAATCGCAAAAAAATTGTTAATCCTTAATTAACCCGCGTTATTTCTCATCGTTCAAACCTGACAGGTTTTTAAAATCTGTCAGGTTTTCTTGCATTGATAGGTATTCAAAATGCGCACAACACAAAATCTGGTTCACGGCGCGGGCTTAGGCTTACGCCGAGCCTTTCTGTCTGAAATTGTTGAACACCCACCTGTCGAAGTTGATTTTTACGAAGTTGCACCGGAAAACTGGATTACTATCGGCGGCAAGCTCGGCAAACAATTTCGTGCCATGACAGAACGCTTTAACTTTGTGGGACATGGATTATCCCTTTCGATTGGCAGCCGCGATCCTTTAGATGAAGACTTTGTGCGGGATGTGAAAAACTTTCTCGCCACACATCAAATCAAGTTTTACAGCGAACACTTAAGCTATTGCAGTCATCAAGGGCATTTGTACGATTTAATGCCGATTCCATTCACTAGCGAAGCTGTGCATCATGTCGCCCAACGGATTAAGCGCGTGCAAGATATTCTGGAGCAAAAAATCGCCATCGAAAATGTTTCCTATTATGCCGCGCCTGGTCAGGAAATGAACGAAATCGAGTTTTTCAATGCCGTTGTGAATGAAGCCGATTGTGATGTGTTGCTGGATATTAATAATATTTACGTCAACAGCGTGAATCACGGTTATGACGCAATGGCGTTTTTAAAAGCGATTCCGGCACAACGAATTAGTTATGCGCACATTGCCGGGCATTATGTGGAAGCAGAAGATTTTTTAGTCGATACGCACGGCGCAACCGTGATTGATCCGGTTTGGAATCTGCTCGCGAAAGCATACGAATTGTATGGCGTTTTTCCAACTTTGTTAGAACGCGATTTTAATATTCCCTCTATAGCGACTTTGGTTGACGAAGTTAGCACCATTAAATCCATTCAAACGGCGTGGAATACAGAACATGCAAAACAATCTGCTTAATTTTCAACGCACTCAGCAGCAATTCGCCTCGTACATTAAAAACCCTCGTGTTAATCCAGCTCCCGCCGATGTGCGTCCTGAGCGCATGGCGATGTATCGAGAATTGTTTTTCAATAACGTGGAAAGTTTTTTGAGCACAGGATTTCCGGTGCTTCGCGCTATTTTAACTGATGCGCAATGGTTGAATTTGAGCGAAGATTTTTTTGCCACGCATCAAAGTCAATCGCCGTATTTTTCTGAAATTTCTGAAGAGTTTTTAGAGTTTTTGCAAAACGAGCGGAATAATCCAGACGATTATCCGTTTATGTTGGAGCTGGCGCATTATGAATGGGTAGAAATGGCGTTGTCGATTTCGCAGGAACAATTGCCGCCATTTATGGAATATATTGATGATTTTATGGCGCAAAAAATCTTTGTGTCGCCCTTGGCATGGGTGTTAGCTTATCGCTATCCGGTGCATGAGATTTCGCCAGAGTTTTTGCCTACTGAGCCGCCAGAGCAGCCAACGTATTTGATTGTGTATCGTGGTTCTGATGATGAGGTGCGTTTTATTCAAATTTCAGCGATTACGTTCAGATTATTACAAATTATTCAGGAAAAACCGCTGTTGACGGTTGAAGATTATTTGGAGCAAATGATTGATGAGGCAAAACAGATTAGTTCTGAAATGATTGTGGCGGGTGGATTGGATGCTCTGCAAAAAATGTTTGGCAAAAGTATTATTGCGATTGCTTAAAACTCAGGAGACATGATGGCTTTCACCGATTTCAAATCCATTCAACAAGTGCAGCAGCTTTTTAAAATCAAATACTTGGAAGAGAATTATTTGGATAGTGGCGAAATAGAGCCTTCTGCGGATTTTATTGCCGAGTTGAAATTTAATCGCCAATATTTGGATATTTTTTCTTCGGAAGCTTCACGTTGTGAGAATGTGATTTATCCGATTTTGCGCGAAGTTTATAAACGGTATGCCGCAAATTATTCGCTTTGGAGTCACAAATCTTTGTCGTGTGATGAGGTTTTAAGTGGCATTCCTGATTATTTGATTACATCACGTTCTGAGTTGGGTAAAAATATTTTGGGACAACCGATTGTGGTGGTTGTGGAGGCGAAACAGAATAATTTTACGGAAGGCTGGGGGCAATGTTTGGCGGAGTTGGTGGCGGCGCAGCGTTTAAATCAAGCGACTTTTCCGGTTTATGGCATTGTGACGGATGGTGAGGTTTGGCATTTTGGTAAATTGGTTGAGCAAACGTTTATTAAAAATGAAAATGTGTTTGCTATTAATGAGTTAAGTAAAATTTTTGGCGCAATCAGTTTTATGATTGCTCAGGCGCAACAGTCGCTTTCTGATTCCTTGTAGAACATTATGCACACCTTTAAGAATTTTAAGAATTTTGAATACGCTGAGATTGATTTGTCGAAACCGATGACATTGTTGATTGGGCGCAATGGCGCAGGTAAATCAAATGTGATTGAAGGTGTGGAGTTATTGGCGGAGTTAATTAAAGGTCGAGAAGTTCATGAAATATCTGATGTAGAAAGAGGAGGAGATTTTGAAATTCGTGGAAGTTTACAAGGGTGTTTTCGGCAAGGTTATGAGAATTTTGAAATTTCTCTAAAAGATAAAGATATTCATTTTAGAGACGAATCATTCTATTGTTTTTGTCAAATAAGTCTTAAGCCAGTAATTAATAAAAAAGTTACTGATAATATAGAACGCATGGCGGAAAAGCATTATGACTATGATAATGATAGTCAAGGTTATGCAATGAACAATGGTGGTAGTGAATATATGGATTATTCTCCATTATTCTTTGGGGACTATTACCAAGAATACCGAAATGAAGTGTTAAATAAATGGGGAAAAGTTTATGTCTACGACATTTATCCACGCATAATGCGGCAATATTCACCCATTGGATTAAATCAATTAAGCAGAAATGGCGCAAATATATCTTCTGTACTTTATTATCTAAAGCAATATAAGCCTGATGTTTTAGATTATATTTTAAAAAATATAAGACAACTCCCCGAAGAAGCTTTTGAAAGCTTTGAATTTATAGAAACCTCTGATGATAGTGAAATATTATTCGCCTTAAAATATCCCAATACTGAAAAACCAATCAGCGCGAAATTATTATCCGATGGCACGCTCCGCGCTTTAGCCATTCTCACCGCTTTAGAAACCGTACCCGAAGGCTCACGCATTATCATTGAAGAAATAGATAATGGTATTCATCCTTCAAAAGCCAATATGTTAATTAATGCAATATGGGAAAGAAGCAAAGAACGAAAACTAAATACTTTAATTACCACGCACAATCCTGCCACTTTAGATAGCTTAAATAATGAACAACTTGAATGTGTCGTGGTTTGTCATTACGATAAACAAAGCCAATCCGCAAAATTAACGCCGTTTTTTGAATTGCCGCGTATTGATGTGTTATTGCAAAAAGGCAAATTAGGCGGATTAGTCACTCGTAATGTTATTGAACGTTATTTAGATCCAGAATTTGAAAATGAGCAACGAAAAATTGCCTTAGAATGGCTGGAGTCTTGTAAATGAAAAAGCCTGTTTATGTGGTAGATACTAGCTATTTGGTTGAATATTACAAAGTTGATGGTCATTACAAAGAAAACTCACATCACCAAATATGGCAACGTTTTGATTCAGCTATTAAAAATAAAAATTCACTTTATATTCCAGTACCGATTATTTTTGAATTAGCCAATCATATTGCTCATGTTAAAGATGGAAACAATCGTCAAAAATTAGCTGAACGATTTGTTTCTGATATTCAAAATAGTTTAACAAAAGACTCTCCGTTTAATTTAGTCCCATGCCAAGATTTTCAGTCGATTGAAGAATTAGCTAAAAATTTAGTCGAATTCTCCAGTCGTTACGCTAAACAGGGTTTAGGACTAACAGATACTGCTGTTTATTTACAAGCTGAACAGCTTTTTCAATCTTATAAACGCCTTAAAAACTACAGCGTTCATATTTGGACTCGCGATGAAGCCTTAAAAGCTCTCGAACCCGATACAGAACAAAACCCATTTGTCTAAAAGCTAATCATTCCAAAGCTATTTACAAAAAATTTGCACGCTTAAAACAATCAACAGAACAAGCTTGTTGTTAGAAAGGATTCATTAATTTTGCAATTTCTTCTGGCGATTTCAGCTAGTTTTCAATCAAATTTGCCAAACATCAATCATTAAAATATCCGGCATCATACGCCATGCTGAACTCTTTAAAATCCTTTTGCACTTGCCGCGCATAACTCATACTGTAATTCATCAACTCTTCGCCCCATTCAGGAAAAATACTGGCAAAATGAATTAACTCATCGGCTGTCGCAGAACCCGACCGCCCACCACTACGCAATTGATCCCACGCCAAAATTTCAGCAAACGTCTCAATCACATTTTTAATCTCTTCCACCTTGCCTTTGCACAGAGTTAAATCCATTTTATCCTGACTTGGTTGCAACTCTTTTAACACAAACCATTGTTTATCAAACTTAATTGCGCTCAATAACGCCTGCGGAAAAATCTGCATTTGCCGTTGAATTTGAATCACTCTATCCGCTTCATTTTTCCAAAACGGCTGCTTCATTTTTAAATACGGAGTTAAACAGGAAGGATTTGCGATTTTCATATCCAATAAATGATGTTTTTCCGCGCCTTTGCCTTTCACTAACAACACATATCGTTCTAAACCTAAGCTACCCGTGCCGGCAATGCGATAGCCAACATCTAAAACTTTATCAAATTCAGACAATTGCTGCGTTTTTGCCCATTCGCTAATCACTTTTTTAATTTGCTGTTTTTTCGCTTTGCCAATTTTGCAAACATGCTCTGCATTAATCAGTAACTTGCGTTTATCGTCAATTTTCACGGTGCGGCTATTGATAAATTCTTTTCTTTTTCTGGAACTAACTGATTCTAAAAACTTTTTTAATGTGCCTTGTGCGAATTTTTCTTCCATCAATCGTGCAGAACCCGCTTGCAAAGTCTGCGTGTAGGTTTTTAAAAAGTGTTTACACAATTGCACCGCTGTCGGTAAATCAATTTTCAGCGTATCTGCACTTAACAGCAGGCTGGTTAATAATCGCGCCACATCCCATAAACACGGAGCTAAAACGCTTTCGTCAAAATCATTAATGTCAAAATAAACGCCGCGATTATCGGCTTGATAACAGCCAAAATTTTCCAAATGCAAATCGCCACAAACCCAGACCGGCGGAGCTAAATCAAAAAACGATTTGCTCGGTAAATCTTCATAAAACAAATGACAAGAGCCGCGATAAAACACAAAAGCATTGCTGCGCATATTTTTGTATTTCATTTGCAATACGTCTGGATTTCTACCGCTGTTAAATTGTTTGATTCTTTTTGCGATGGTTTGGGTCTCTTCGCTCATTTTTTTTGCCTTTTGTGTTTTGATGAATAACGCAGTAAACAAAGTTTTGCTATTATTTGGCGTAGAGACGCAAAATATTGCGTCTCTACAGGGTGAAAAAAATCAATTCGTTATTTTTTAGAAATATCTGCATAATCAGAAAGTGTTTTTGGTGGAATTGCCGCCCGCAACGCATTTAACACCGCTAACACATCAATCACTTCTTGAGCGATTGCGCCTGCAACTGGCGTTAAATAACCTAATCCCGCAAAAACCATTCCGACCACACTTAACGCCATGCCGCCAACCGCCGATTGCAACGCAATGGAGCGCATTCTTTCACCGATGTGCAGCAGCTCATCGACTTTTATCAAAGAGCTATTCATAATCACGGCATCGGCGGATTCAGCAGTAATATCGCTGTTTTTACCAAACGCGATTCCAATTGTGGCAGCGGTTAAAGCCGGCGCATCATTAATGCCGTCGCCTAAAAAGACCGTTTTTGCTTTTGCGGTTTCTTCACGCACCAATTGCAATTTTTGCTCAGGGCTTTGACTGAAATAAACGTGCTCAATCCCCACTTGCTCGGCTAAATAACGCACTTCGGATTCTCTATCGCCTGACACCAGCATCACCCGATCAAATAAATGATTTGGTTGTAAGTGATTGATAAAGTCAGAACTATCGCTGCGCACTTCATCGCGAAATTGCAAAGTCGCGGCGTATTCACCATTTATCAGCACGATACATTCCAAGCCTCCACACAAGGCTGGCAATAGGTTTTCTGCATCGGCTTTCAGCGTTAAAAAATGTTTGCGACTGGTGATTTGCACTTTTTTACCCGCTACATCACCTATCAAACCACTGCCGGGAAGTTCTTTAATATCAGCGACTTCCAATAAATTAATCTCAGCTTGTTCAGCGGCTGTCACAATCGCATGAGAGAGCGGGTGTTTTGAATAGCGTTCTAGGCTGGCAACTAATGCTAAAACATCGGTTTCCGCATAAGCAGAACTCGGAATTAACGCGGTTAAAGACGGGCGACCATAAGTCAACGTGCCGGTTTTATCAAAAATAGCCGTGCGACAAGTGCCGATGGTTTCCAAAATGGCTGGATTTTTGATGATAATTTCGCGTTTTGCTGCCAATGAAATCGAGCTGATAATGGTTACAGGAATGCCAATCAGCAAAGGGCAGGGCGTAGCAATCACTAACACCGCTAAAAATCGCACTTCGTCTCCACTGATAAACCAAGCTAGCAAAGCTAAAAATACCGCAATCGGCGTGTATAAAGCTCCGAGTTGATCCCCTAAACGGCGCAATTTTGGGCGATGTTCTTCAGAGGAGCGCATCACTTCCATGATTTTGGCATAGCGTGAATCAATCGCGAGTTTATCGGCGCGAATCGTCAACGCCGCATCACCATTAATTGCGCCCGACAACACTTGCGAGCCACACACTTTCGACATCATATACGGCTCACCGGTTAAGTAAGATTCATCCATTGTGCCTGAACCATCGAGCACTGAGCCATCCACCGGACAAATTTCATGTGGCAAAACCAATAAAGTGTCGCCAATTTTGACTTCTTCTGTGCCAATATCCACCAGCTTGTTATCGGTTTTACGGTGCGCAATCGAAGGCATTCGATTTGCTAACGCCTCTAATACGGATGAGGCTTTGCGCACGGCGTAAGATTCTAAAACCGAACCGCCCGATAACATCAGCACCACCAAACTTCCGGCTAAATATTCATCCAACCAAACTGAGGTGACAATGGAAATGCCGGCTAATAAATCCGCGCCCATATTCCCTTGCAATAATTTCGCTATCAGCTCATACACCAACGGCAAACCGCCCCAAATCAACACAAAAAGTAACGGCAAATCAAACAGCGAAAGTTGATAACTTAATTGTCCATTGTAAATATGCAGGCTGGGCGAGGCTAAATCGGTGTGAATAGTGAGAATATAAAGGTCGTCTTCAATTTGGAAGCCATAGCGAAGCAGCAAAAAAATCACAATGCCTATTAAACTTAATAGCGCGATTTTAGTTTCACTGCTGATTGTGTTTTTTGCGTGAGAAGATGGATTCATATTGGTGGCTTTAAACTGTTTTACGCTAAGTGAGAAATAGTTTTTGTATCAATGAGTTAAGAAAAAAGCTATTTTGCACGGAATAGCGGTGATTATAAGTCTTTTATATTAAAGAAATACGAATAGCGCGGCAGTTGAAAAAAAGGTTAAAACCCCTGCTAAATATAACTTCACGATTTTGAATGTTGGTGTAGGGGCGAATTCATTCGCCTTGGGCGATTAAAATCGCCCCTACTTTGATGCTTAGCCAATTTCCTCATCGGTTAAATAACAACCAGGGTCTTCTGCCCACGCATCATTGAAAATCTGTTGCGCCCGCACCCGCGTATTGCCGTTGCAAATTTTTTGATACGCACACGTTCCGCAGCGACCTTTCAGCGGTCTAGGGTTTTGTTTTAATCCCGCCATTAAGGGATCAGAAACATCTTGCCAAATTTCTGAAAACGGACGTTTTTTAACATTCCCTAAACCATAATGCCACCAAAACGTATCAGGATGCACACCGCCCAGATTATCAATATTTGCCACATTCACACCCGACGCATTGCCGCCCCATTGTTCTAATTTGGCTTGCAGATGTGCGGCTTGCTCAGGAAAATTTTTCCGCACCCAATGTAAAAAATACACGCCGTCTGCATCATTGTTTCCGGTGACAAATTCGCGTTCTTTGCCTTGTTTTTGCCATGCGTAACTGGTTTCAAACAATAAATCCATCATTTGCCGCGTGCTTTGAAACACCGCATCGTCTTTGCGATTGTGATTGCCGCGACCGCCGTAATTTAAATGCGATAGATAAAATTTGTCGATATTGTAATCGTCCATCAATTGCAACATGGCAGGAAAATCAGCCGCGTTATTTTGCGTCATGGTGTAGCGAATTCCGACTTTAATCCCTTGCGCTAAACACAATTCCACGCCGCGCATTGCCGCATTGAATGAGCCTTGTTTTTGCCGAAACTCATCATGGGTTTTGCCGATGCCGTCTAAACTGATGCCGATGTATTGATAACCAATTTCTGCAATTTGCGCGATATTTTCTGGCGTGATTAATGTGCCGTTGCTGGATAAGGCGACATAAAAACCCATCGCTTTAGCGCGGCGAGAAATGGCGAAAATATCAGGATGTAATAAGGGTTCGCCGCCGGATAAAATCAGTACCGGAACTTTGAAGGCTTTTAAGTCATCCATCACGGTGTAAATTTCAGGCGTGGTCAATTCACCGGGAAAATCAATATCCGCCGAGGTGGTGTAACAATGTTTGCAGGTGAGGTTGCAGCGGCGGATAAGATTCCAAATCACCACCGGAGCGGGCGGTTTGCGGGCAGGTTTCAGCGGGGTGGGCGTGATAAGTTCCTGCATGAATTGGCTAAGTCTGAACATGATTTTTCTTATTTTTGAAGTTTAGAGGATTGTATCATCATGCTAGAGGCAATAAAAAAACGCCTGTGGTTTTGGTAAGAGGTGTGGCAAGACTAACGAGTTATTCCTTTGTACATGACAAAAATCACCCAGTTGGCTCTTTTTAAAAACGAGTGGGTAAATTAGTTAGTTATTACAATATGTTATATAAAACAGAATCCAAAAATGCCATAACATAGCGTGTTAATATTTACAGATTTTCGTTATGTTTGAGTTATATACCTTAATAAATACAATGGATTATGTAAAAACAAGCCTCATAAAGTAACAATGAAAATTTAGCTTGAACTGATATGATTTGTTGTAAAAAATACAGCTAACCATTTGTTTTAAATAATTTAAAATTCCCCACTCATTTCTTAAAATAGCCGAAAAATATGACAGCAACAGACGTACTTCATTTTGTCAGCTGATTCTATAAGTGCGTGCTTAAAAATATCGGTTTTTTCTTGAAAACCAGACTGAGGCATATAACCTATTTGCTGCGGCATATCGCGTAATTAGCAAACCATAGTCTAGGATAAGGCTTAATTCTTAGCGGATATTAAATCTATAATTTTTATTAAAATCAAATAGATATGCTATTGTTACAGCTTGATTGGTATGGTATTTGCGAAGGTTTGAGTCGGAATAAAGAATTATTCCAACTCTCTTTTATTATGCCACCTTGAGGATGCAAACCGTGCGATTTTTAAGAATTTGTTTTTTTAGTTTGTTTGCCGTGCTTAGCAGTTCTGCATACGCATTAACCGATGCGCAAATGTTTGAAGTGATGAGATTTATGGCAGAAAAACCCAAGCCTGACGTTACCGTTAATGGCATTGGTATTTATGTTTACGACGGCATCAACTCGTTAGATGCGTTAGGCCCTTATCGCGTGTTTATGACAGCGGGCTTAAAACCTTTTTTAATTGCCAAAAATAGAGGCACCATTACCACCAATGACAATTTGAAAATTCAAGTTGATAAATCCATTGCGGATGTGACTAAGCTCGATATATTGGTTATTCCTGGTGGCGCAGCAGAAACGGTTGCGCAAACGAAAGACCCTGTGACGTTGGCATGGATACAACAAATTGATGCGAACAGTCTTTACACTACCAGCGTTTGTACGGGTTCTTGGATATTGGGAGCTGCTGGGCTTTTGCAGGGCAAAAATGCAACCAGCAATTGGTATCGTGCGAAACAAATTTTGGCGAAATATGGCGCGACTTTTCAACCAAAACGCTGGGTTCAGGATGGTAAATATTGGACATCCGCAGGCGTGAGTGCCGGAATTGATATGGCGTTAGCGATTGTGGTGAATTTATATAGCCATGATTATGCGCAAGCTGTGATGCTTGATTTGGAATATGATCCACAACCACCGATTAGAGGCGGCTCATTGGCGAAAACTGCTCTTGTTCCACGCCGCAATATGACATGGATGTATGATTTTTATTTGCTAGATTCTTTTGTGCGTAGCAAATAAGTTTTGAAATTCAATCGTTTCTGCTGAACGTGGGAACGGTCTGTAAAATGGAGTTTGTTTAACTCAACTAGACTTGTTTTAATAAATTATTCTTATATATCAAAGTTTTATAAATTAAAAACTGGAGTGCAAAACATGTTTTGTACTCCAGCAGATAATAAAATCAACAGTTTAAAAGAATACTTTTTAAATTGATTTTTTTATAGATGATTGATTAGTAAAGTTAAAACAAGTCTTGTGTTGTTTTTCGGCAGATGGGCTTGGCGCAGAGAAACTTCTTAGTCTAAATCTATGATGTTTTTTTAAAAAACTGACTGATTTGCGCAGTGTTGAGTGAATCGGATGACATATTGTTTATGAAACTTTGAGTTTTTTTTGCCTTGCGTTTTTGTCGCCAGCGAATAAATCCTGTGACATATAAAATCGGACAGGCTAATCCTGACAGAAACACCAAAATTCGCCCTGTCCAGCCAAATGCCGTGCCAGAATGCAAAGGCCATTGCCAAATCGTGAACACATCACCGCCCGTGCCGTTTTTGACATCGGAGATTTTCAGCACTTGTCCTGAATATTGGTCAATGAAAAGCTGTTGATTGCCGACAAAATGACTTAATGAATCAATATGGCTTTTGCCGATTTGATGCGCGGCAAATTTATCCGCCGCCGGAGCTATCCAGACTAAATCGCCTTCAGGAAATTGTTTTTCCACCCGATCAATCGCATCGCCCCAAGTGATTGGTTTTTTGGTAGGAGTAAAACGCGAATGAATTTGTTCAGGATGAATAACGGGAGAAAAACTCTCCACTATCTGATTGAAAAAATTGGGTAAATTCATTGAAATCCCCGAAACCAACACCGCAATAAGAATCACGCTGGTATAAAAACCGCTGGTTTTATGTAGGTCAAAGTTAAAACGTTCTGAGCTGGCGCGGGGTTTAAAAGTTAAAGCTTGTTTCCATTTTCCTGTCAGTGGATACCAAACGATTAAGCCCGTTAACGTGGAAAGTAGAAAAAAACAGCTTAAAATTCCAACAATATCAAGTCCATAGCCACGCATTAACAAGGCATAATGCAGTTTGAACATTAACGGGATAAAACCCATTTCACCTGAAAAAAAATCCGCGCTGTACCAAAGGCGTGAGCCTAAAACTTCTGCGGTGTAAGGATTGAGAAACAACATCCAGTCATCCATCTCGCCTGCAACATGCGCAGAGGGTATGGAGTAACCGACAATCAAGCTATCGAGTCCGCGCGTGGCATCAGGAAAACTAATCCAAGTCGGATGTGCGCTAGCAGGTAACGCGGTTTGTGCAACCTGTGCCAAGATGCTGTAAGCCTGTGGCACAGCGTGCAGAGGTTTAGATAAATGATAAAGTTCTGGATAGATTAAGCCGTCTATTTCCATGTAAAACACTAAAATGCTGCCCGTCAATCCGATGATGGCAAAGAAAAAACCGATGATTAGTCCCAGCCACAAATGCACGATTAACCAGAGTTTGCGGCGGTTTTTTAAGCGGGTTAATTCTGTAAAAAATAGGGTCGGCGTTTTTTCGGCGTGAGCAGGAAAGTAAATAGATGCTAAACAAAGCGAAGCCAATGTTTTTTTAAACGATAGGCTCATTATCCTCTCCTTATTTTTAATAATTTAAGAGGCATAATCAGCAGGTTGTATGCCAGAGTAATTGTATTTATAAATCAAATGCTTATCGGCTATTTTTCTGGAAAACGTATTAAACTATGTTATAAACCACAGTTACTGGGTTATTTGCCTTATTTTGAAAAAAAGAATCGCGCTTTAACTTTCAAAAAAATGCAGTATCAGCAAATTTTCGCGCTTAAGATTGATTTTATATCTTATAATTAGATATAAAGTTCAAAATATATCGTTTTATTAATTAATGAAAACATTTTAAACTCTCAGCCATCAACCAATTATTTTCGACAGAGGCATGATGGCTATTTTTATTGAATTCGTGATTGGCTCAGTCCTAGCGATTTATTTTCATTGGGTTTTGCAATACGAACAGGCGGCTTACACCTTGTTTGGTATGGGGATTTTGCTGTCATTGGCAACGTATTTGCTGCAACATCAAATTTTAACGTCACAAAAAGCCTTAGCTGAGCTGTATCAAAGCAATCATGAACTTTCCAGCGCGTTAGCCGCGATTAACGACCCCGAATGTGAGCTGAAATCCCAAGAACTTTTAGCCGATTTCAAAAAAAATCTTGCACAATTGCAGCGCGGTTATCTATTGCTGAATGAAGCGGAGTTTTATTTGGAAGGCGTGAAAAGCGTTTCTCAAAGTAATTTGCATGTGAAAGCAGTTGATCCGTTGGAAGTGGGTTGGGAAAGTCGCGGCGCGGTGCGCAATTATTATCAGGCGAATTTGCAGGCTCTCAGTCGTGGCGTGCAAATTACCCGCGTGTTTGTGATTAGTCGGCGCGATTTGCTGAATCCTGATGTGCAAAAAATTTTGCAACAACAGCGCGATGACGGAGTGGAGGTGTTAATCACTTATCGGGAAGATTTGGCGATTAATGTGGCAAATCAAGAGGTTTATTCGCTGGATTTTGCGATTTATGATGATGCGGTTATCACCGATCGTGGACGCGAAAAAGGTTTGTATTTTGGCAAGCGCACTCAAAAAACGGCGGAAATTGTGAAATATCAGCGGTTATTTGAGTTGATTCATCATCATGCGCATCGTTTTTTAAGTGATGAAGAAACGGAGCAGTATTTAGTTGAGTTGGTGAATAAATAATCAAATTTAGCGAGAATTTTTTCAAGACGACTGGTCGTCTTAAAAAATTAAGCTCGAAAAATTCGGTTTCAGATATTGTGTTAGAGGTTAATTAATCTGAGTATCCTTTGAATCTTTTGTTCAGGAATTTAGTATTTTACAGATTGTAGTTGATGAGATTGATTTGAAGCTATTGTATAAAGTGATAAAAACAACAACTAAACTTGAACGCGCTAAGATTTAAAATTTAAGACTGGAACCATTATTCATATTTTGTTAAAATTAACTCTTTATAGCAATAAAGAGAAATAAAGAAACGTGTCAAAGATTAAATATATAGATTTATTTGCAGGAATGGGCGGTATTAGATTAGGATTTAGCCAAGCTTGTGATGAACTTGGCTTAAATCATCAGTGTGTATTTTCTTCAGAAATAAAACCGTATGCTGTCGATATTTATAAATATAATTTCAATGAACATTATATTCATGGAGATATTACGCAAATAAATGCTAATGAGATTCCTGATTTTGATTATCTATTGGCAGGATTTCCATGCCAAGCTTTTAGTACCGCAGGAAAACAGTTAGGGTTTGACGATATAAGAGGAACGCTATTTTTTGATGTTGCTAGAATTTTAAAAGAAAAAAAACCAAAAGGATTCATTCTGGAAAATGTCGAAGGTTTTGTAACCCATGATAAAGAATGTAAAACAGATGAAATAGGTAGAACATTAAAAACTATTTTAAAAACTTTAAAAGATATGAATTATAAAGTTTCATGGAAAATTTTAGATGCCGCAAATTTTGGAGTTCCACAAACAAGAAAAAGAGTTTTTATAACGGGGCATTTAATCAATGAGCCAAATTTAGAAAATTTTCAATTAAAAAAAAGTAAAATTGGTTCTATTTTAGAATATGGCTTACCAACATTAACATCTAGTTTTACTCAACAATTATTAAAATACTATAGTGTAGAAGAGCTGAAAGGTAAGTCAATTAAAGATAAGCGCGGCGGTAGTGATAATATTCACAGTTGGGATATAGCTATAAAAGGCGAAATAAGTAAATATCAAAAAATAATCTTGGAACGACTGTTACGCGAAAGAAGAAAAAAACATTGGGCTCAATTAAAAGGAATTGTATGGATGGATGGAATGCCTCTTACTTATAATGAAATCGCTTCGTTTTGTACTGATATTCCTTCTGAGCAACTACAGCTACTGTTATCTGATTTAGAAACAAAAGGTTATGTAAAGTTAGAGCATCCAAAAGATATAATAACGATTGACGGAAAAAATAAACGCCATCCAGATATAACAAAAGCTAAAGGATATAACATTGTAACTGGAAAATTAAGTTTTGAATTTAATTGCATTTTGCACCCAGAGGAAATAGCAAATACGTTAGTTGCTACTGAAGTTGATAGAATAGGTGTCATAGATGGTAAAGGAATAAGAAGGTTATCTAATAAAGAATGTTTACGTTTCTTTGGTTTTCCAGATAGCTATCAATCTAATATAGCGAATGTAAAACTCTATGATTTAATTGGCAATACAGTTGCTGTTCCAGTCGTTAAAGCTGTAGCACTAAAATTATTAGGATAACTGATTAACTAAATAAACACCTTTATTTTCAGAAATTTTGTTTAAATAGATTTCTTCAGTGTCGTACAATGCTTTAACGAATTCTTCTTTAGACTTAAATGGTTTATAAATTGATTTTGATGAATACCAAGATGCCGGTCTAATATTATAAATAACATCGCGCTTAACTTGAGTTTTTAATGGGAATCGTTTACTTGCACAACAAATTTCCCAAATATTCTTTAACCAGATGTTTTTAATAATTAATTGACCTTGATTTAAGACATATCCAAAAATTAAATAATCAGAATAAATTCTTTCTGGACATGTAGCCAATGATTCGCAATAAGATTGAAAATTTGCAATGTCAAAATTAGCACCTGCACTCATGTCAAAACTCTTTATTTCCAGCAAAGATACTTTGTTGTCTTGTGAGTGTAGGAAGAAATCGGGAAACGATTGAGAGTTAGATGGTGCACTATAAACAATTTCGTTTTTGAGCATCCATTTTTCAAGCCATTCTTGAATATGTCCGCCGATACCATCTTTGCTATTTATTTCAAACTCAATGTCATTCATTTTGAATGTAATTGTTCCTACAAGACCATTATTAACCTCAACTAATAAAGAGTCATACATTCTTTTTGCAACATCACTTGGCATCTGCTAAACCTAATTTTTAAATTGAATATGAGGGTAAGTATAGCAAAGCTAGTTGTCTCAAAGTGCAGGAGAATGAGAAAATTAACGGGTTTATGGAATAGTGAAAGAAAACTAAGAAAGCCCGATTTACTTCACCACCAACCGATAAACCTGCTCGTGTAATTGCGTTAAACCGCGTTTTTGTAACGCCGCCTCTTGCGCCAGCACATCTTCATTCGCCAACAAATCAATCTCACACCACGCTTGATAAAGCCTAGCGATTTCTGTAGGTGGCAAACTAAAGGGCGGTCCCGACATCTCAACTTGCGGATAATTAAGCGCGATCAACAAAATATTCACATCAGATTTCAGCAACTGCGCCATTTTTGCCACATAATCCAGCCGCATTTGTGCAGGCAAAGCCACCAACGCCCCGCGATCATAAACAGCATCAATTTCTCCTACGTCATCAAGTTGCAAGGCAAAAAAATCGCCGCATAAAACTTGTAATCCCTCAATTTCATAGCTCAAAAATTCACCTTGTTGGCGAATATTCGCTTGCAAGTCGTTTTCGGCAAAAAAAGCCGCAACTGCCAACGGGCTTAATTCGATTCCCAGCACTTGAAAACCTTGTTTCAGCAGCCACAGCATATCGTTAGTTTTGCCGCACATCGGCACAAATACACGCCCGCCGGATTTTATTCCCAATTTCGACCCATATTGCTGCAAATGCGGATGAATTTCATCGCGATGAAAACCGATTTGATTCATTTTCCAACGCTCGTGCCAAAAATTATGTTCCATTTGCTGCTCCTGTTTTACACATTATTTGCAACGATTATATCCCATCGTTATTGCCCGCCCTTCTTATAATTCAGGCTGTTAATCTAATAATGAGATATAAATATCTTTTTATATCGTTTTATTATAAAAAGTGAGTTGTTTATCATAATCTCAACACGAATTTTTATTTCATTTGAGGCTCTAGGATTATGAAAACTCAAACATGGCTTATCCGCAGCCTAATTGCGGCAACGATTTTAATCAGCGCGAATGCGTTTGCTGATCGCAGTTTATTGAATGTGTCGTATGACCCGACGCGCGAACTGTATCAAGAATATAACCAAGAATTTGCTAAATATTGGCAAGGAAAAACCAAAGAAACGGTGACGATTCAGCAATCGCACGGTGGCGCGGGCAAACAAGCGAGAGCAGTGATTGATGGTTTAGATGCGGATGTTTTAACGCTGGCATTGTCGTATGACATTGATCAAATTGCGAAAAAAGCGAAATTATTGCCAAAAGAGTGGCAAAAACGCTTGCCGCATAACAGCACGCCTTACACGTCCACGATTGTGTTTTTGGTGCGCAAAGGCAATCCGAAAAAAATCAAAGATTGGGGCGATTTAGTGAAGCCGGGTATTGCGGTGATTACGCCGAATCCTAAAACTTCAGGCGGAGCGCGTTACAACTATTTAGCGGCGTGGGCGTATGCAGAAAAAACCTTGGGTTCTCCTGCGGCTGCGAAAGATTTTATGAAAAAATTGTTTAAAAACGTGCCAGTTTTGGATTCTGGGGCGCGAGGCGCAACCACCACTTTCATTCAACGCGGGATTGGTGATGTGTTGTTGGCTTGGGAAAATGAAGCGTTTTTAGCGATTAATGAACTCGGCGAAGGCAAATTTGACATTATTGTGCCACCGACCAGTATTTTGGCAGAAACGCCTGTCGCTGTGGTTGACAATGTGGTGAATAAACACGGCACGCGTGATTTGGCGGAAGCGTATTTAAATTATTTGTATTCGCCAGCGGGACAAAAATTAGCGGCAAAACATTATTACCGTCCGATTTCGCCTGAATTAGCCGATCCAAAAGACTTGGCGCGTTTTCCAAAATTGCATTTATTTACCGTGAATGAGCAGTTTGGGGGTTGGGAAAAAGCGCAGAAAGACCATTTTGATGACGGCGGCTCGTTTGACCAGATTTATACGCCTTAGTGAGATTCAAACCTTCCAGGTTTTAAAAACCTGGAAGGTTTAAGTGCAAAAACATCAGCAGAAATTAAACATGAGACAAAGTCACGTTATACAAGGCTTCGCGCCGACACTGGGTTTAACCATCGTCTATTTAAGCTTGGTGGTACTCATTCCGTTAAGCACCTTAGTTTTCAAAAGCTTGCAATTAACGTGGGACGAATATCTAAACGTGATTGGCAACGCGCGGGTGATCGCTTCGTTTCGCGTTAGTTTTCTCACCGCCTTAGCCGCCGCCACGATTACCTCTTTTTTCGGCTTTATTATAGCGTGGGTATTGGTGCGCTATCCGTTTCCCGGCAAACGCTTTTTAGACGCATTGATTGATTTGCCCTTCGCGCTGCCGACTGCGGTTGCGGGGATTGTGTTAGCAACCATTTATCAACCCAGCGGCGTACTTGGTCAATTTTTGCAAGATACGTTTGATCTAAAAGTCGCTTACACACCATTAGGGATTGTGGTGGCGTTGATTTTTATCAGCTTGCCATTTGTGGTGCGCACCGTTGAGCCTGTGTTGCAAGAGTTTGATTTTACGATGGAAGAAGCTGCATCCAGCTTAGGCGCGTCACGCTGGCAAGTGTTTGTCAAAATCGTTTTCCCCAATATTTTCCCCGCCTTATTGACAGGATTTGCCTTAAGTTTTGCGCGTGGGATTGGTGAATACGGCTCGGTGATTTTTATCGCTGGAAATTTGCCCTACGTTTCTGAAGTGATTCCGTTGTTGATTGTCACCAAGCTGGAACAATACGATTACGCGGGAGCAACAGTGATTGCGCTAACCATGTTAGTTGCGTCATTTTTATTATTGCTGCTGATTAACTTGCTGCAAATGTGGGTGCGCAAACGTTCAGGACAACTGTAGGTGCGAATTTATTTAATTTTCATTCCTTAACTGACATTACGCATAAGTAAAAAATATCCACGAAAAACACGAAAAACACGAAAAACACGAAAAACACGAAAAAATAAGCGCAAAAAAAAGCAGCAATATAGCGGTTTCAAGTCAAAGTGATAGTTTTTTCTGTTGTAGAGACGTTGCACTGCAACGTCTCTACGGTATCAGGCATATTGTATTGAGTTAAAAATGCTATAGCTGGTATTTGATATTTTTTGGATAACTAGACTTTCGTGCTTTTCGTGTCTTTCGTGGACAATGCGTAACATCAATCCATAATTTATTTCTTAATAGAGAAGACAAAATGCACGTTGCAACGGCTAAAACTTTTACTGCGCAACCGACGTTTCGTGATCCGCAATGGTTACGTTTCGCGCTGATTTTGATTGCGGTGTCTTTCATCGTGTTGTTTTTATGCGTTCCGCTGATTTTGGTACTCAGCGAAGCGTTTGCCAAAGGTTGGCAAGCTTACGCAAACGCCTTATCACAACCGGAGGCGATTTCTGCGGTGAAATTAACCTTATTAACCGCGCTTGCCACTGTGCCGCTAAACACTTTATTTGGTTTATGCGCAGCTTGGGCAATTACCCGTTTTGAATTTCCTGGCAAAAGCTTATTAACCACGTTGATTGATTTGCCGTTTTCGGTGTCGCCCGTTATTTCCGGTTTGATTTTCGTGTTGATGTTTGGCGCACAAGGCTGGTTTGGAGAATGGTTATCGGCACACGACATCAAAATTATTTTTGCGATTCCCGGCATTATTTTGGCAACGTTGTTTATCACGTTTCCCTTTGTGGCGCGGGAATTAATCCCGTTGATGCAAGAAATGGGCAGCGAAGAAGAGGAAGCGGCGTTGTCGCTGGGTGCGGGAGCGTGGACAACGTTTTTCAAAATCACCTTGCCGAATATCAAATGGGGATTGTTGTATGGCGTGTTGCTATGTAACGCGCGGGCAATGGGCGAATTCGGCGCGGTGTCGGTGGTGTCTGGACATATTCGTGGGCTTACCAACACCCTGCCGCTGCATATTGAAGTGAGCTACAACGAATATGATTTTGTCGGCGCGTTTGCCAGTGCTTCCATTTTGGCAGGGCTAGCGATTGTGACCTTGATTTTAAAAAGCTTTTTGGAATGGAAACAAAGCCAAAATCGAGTCTGAGGAATGTTTCAAGAGGAGTAATTTATTAGCGATATAATTAGAGCTTTTAATCACTCTTTTAGTTTTAAAATGAACAATCGCGGATATATTTATATTTTAGCTAATGGCTCAATGCCAAATTTAATAAAAATTGGCAAAACAACAAGATCATCTGCAAAAAGAGTAGAAGAACTATCCAGTCATACAGGAGTCCCTACTCGCTTTATACTTGTTTATGAGCAATTTTTTGAAGATTGTTCAGTAGCAGAAGATTATTTACATACGACTTTAAGTAAATATCGCCATGAAAAAAATAGAGAGTTTTTTAGAGTTTCTGCCAGCAAAGTAGTTCACATAATTTTAAAAATGTCTGGACGAATTGATGCTTTCGATGCAGCAGAAGCCGATGAAATTTTCGTTAATGATAGTGAATTAAAAGAAATAGAATCTTATGGAAATACTCTTTGTAAAAATGCTTTAAGTTATCGGCTTGGATTATTTATTCCTCAAGATAAAGAAAAAGCAATAGATTTATATCGTCAAGCAGCAGAACAAGGTAGTTTAGAAGGATATAAACAATTAATTTATTTTGCCGATTTATTAAATATTGGTAATGAACCTCAAGATACTATAAATCTTTATAAAGAAGCAGCTTTATTAGGTTATTCAAAAGCTTATGAGAAGCTAGGTATGTTGTACGCTTATGGTGATGGCGTGCCTAAAAATAGGAAAAAAGCTTTTGATTATTATAAAGAAGGAGGTAAACGTGGAAATTATTATTGCTGGTTAAAAATGGCTACAACTTTATTTTATGAAGATACATCTAATTATAGTAGATGTATTAAATTGTTTTTCAAACATCGAAAGATAGAAATGAATAAAACTATTTTAGATGATGAATATTTATTTTCTTTGTATTGCATTCAATATATTGAATATTGTTTAAGAAAAAAACTAATTCCTATAAAAGATGGGGTTCAGCAAATGAAATTAATAAAAAAATCTATGGTTGAATATTTAAAAAAAGAGTTAAAAGGAAAACAAGAGGAGTATTTTAATTTGCAAGATATTTATTATAAAAAAACTCTACAATGGGTTAGAGAAAATTTATAACAGTTACCCAAATAAATGAAAAATAAAAAACTATGAGCATTTTACTTAACAATATCAGCAAAAACTTCGGTCAATTTGCCGCGCTATACGACATTAATCTGGAAATTCCTGAAGGCGAGTTGGTGGCATTATTAGGGCCGTCCGGCTGTGGCAAAACTACGCTGCTACGCATTATTGCCGGATTGGAAAATCCAGACGCAGGCTCGGTGGCGTTAAATGGTAAAAATATTACCGATCAACATGTTAGCAATCGCGGCATCGGTTTTGTGTTTCAACATTATGCTTTATTCAGACACATGACTGTTTTCGATAACGTTGCGTTTGGTTTGCGGGTGAAGCCGAAAAAACAACGTCCTTCTGAGGCGACAATTGCGAAAAAAGTTCACGCGCTTTTGGATTTAGTGCAATTGGATTGGTTACACGACCGTTTTCCCGATCAACTTTCCGGTGGACAACGCCAACGAATTGCATTGGCGCGAGCTTTAGCTGTTGAACCGTCCGTGCTGTTATTGGATGAACCTTTTGGCGCGTTAGATGCCAGTGTGCGGAAAGATTTGCGTTTGTGGTTGCGGCATTTGCATCAAGAATTGCACGTTACCAGCATTTTCGTGACTCATGATCAAGAAGAAGCGATGGAAGTTGCTAGCCAAGTGGTTGTTTTGAATCATGGCAAAATTGAACAACAAGGCATTCCAAGTGAAATTTATGACCATCCGCAAAATGCGTTTGTTTCCAAATTTATTGGTCAAACCAACGTGTTTCATGTGGAAAAAGAAGACAGTCAATGGCTGGAACACGCAGGTATTGTGTTAGATGACCCACAAGGCTTGATTGCGCATGTGCGTCCGCATGATATTCAGATTGAAAAAGCGCAAAAACCAGAGGAATCACCGATTATTTTGAAAGATTGGCAACATTTAGGCGCAACGATTCGGCTGGAATTAAGCAAAGTTCAGTCGCAAGCTAACGCGGCGAATCATATTGTGTATGCGCAAATGCCAAATGAGCAGTTTAAAAACCTCAATTTGAATCGCGGCGATCATGTTTTATTACAAATAAAACAAGCACATTGGTTTAATTAAAAGTGCTGATGGCGATATTTTCCGTAAGATAACGATTGGTTACGCATGAAAACCATATTAAGCAAGTCAGCGTAAATAAGTTTTCAGGTATTCAAAAACTAACGACTTTCAATTTCAAAAGATTGGAAGTCGTTTTTTATTGTTCTGTAGATATAAAAAATAACGCGAAAATTTTTTAAGACGACTGGTCGTCTTGAAAATTTTTCCAGAATTTATGGTTGAATCGCTTTCGTAAAGATTAAGAAATTTTTGTATAAACTGACTTTAATATCAGCAACTTAAGTTTAAAAACTTAGCGGATTACCGCGTAAATAAAAGTGTGAAGAGAGCAGGGCAGGGGAGAGCTTGGGCTTGTGTAACACAAATGGCGGGATTTAGATTTACAAAAAAAACGGTTTTATCGCTTGTTTAAAATACCCCGTCTGCTTACGGTAACGGGGTAATGCTTACATCAAATTCAGTTTGCTAGATAAATTCAGTCAAACGGATTATCTATCAGGTTTGTCCAAAATACGGTTTAGCATGTGAGTTTGTTGCGCGGCTCTATCTGCTTGTGATAAATCAAGCATTCCTTTCAGTTCTGAAAAACGCTTTTCAGCTTCATGCAGTTCTTCAGATGCTTTTGCCAAATCACCGTCTTTCACGGCTTTTCTGGCTTTTTTCAAATAGTCATTCGCGCGATTACGATTGCGATCCAGCTTATCGTTTGCATTGATTTCTTTGCTTAATTTCAAAGCTTCTTTAATATCATTGATAATGACTTCGTCGCTATGTTTTTCATCGCCACCCGCACCACCGCTGCTTTTTAGCTTAACGGCTTCTAAGGCAACATGAACTTGATCGACAGTCGCATTAATGCCTTCGAGTGGAGTCATTTTATTGTACATACATGCCATTCCTAAGCAGACGGCAGAAGCAGTAGTTGAAAAAGATCCTAAAGAAAGTGCTAATGTCGTGGCTACGAAAGTGCTTTTTAATAATTTCATGTCATCTAATCCTCGCTGTTATTGTTGTTATTAGGTCAGTAACTGCTTAGATATTAAGGATATTTAATTAGTTACATAACAATGTGGACTTTATCATAACTTTTGTAAATCTGAATAAATAAATTTACGCGATTTTAAAAATTTCATTTATCAGTTATTTTTTTCAAATTAACAGAGATATTTTTATGCGTACTTTTATAAATGTTGAAAAAAACAGGCAGAAAATTCTTGAGAATCAATATAAATGGCTGCATGAAGTTTCTGAAATGCAAATGCCGCCCGCTATTTTGAGTTTATCAATTTCCTATTTTGAGCATTGGCTTTCTCTTGAAGAAGCTTTGGAGTTTTTAACCGATGTTTCAGCAGAAGAACAAAAAAAGCGCGACGAATTGTTTTTCAGTTTTATGAAGGAATTAGCGAGGGATTTTGAGGTGTACAATTTTACTTTTCGAGGGTGGCAGAAAAATCGTCCTGTGTTTCGTCGCTTTATTTCTGCGCCATCGGCAACCGCTTTTTTGTTACCAAAATCGTTAGGTGGAACGCGAAATAAAGCGATGGAGTTTGTGTTAAATCAACAGGATGCGGCTTTTTTTGAAGGTTATGATGATACTTTTCATCTTTATTTTAAAAATCGAGAACAGATTTTGCCGATTCTTGCCTTAGCGGAAAAATGTGGTCTGCATATTCTTGAGCATCATTAAAACAACAAATTAGCCGCAGAGTTTTTTAGCGGAAATTTAGATTTTTCCAAATTGCCAATGTTGGCGCGGATTGATTCATGGTGTAAAAATGCAGTCCCGGCGCACCGTTATCCAGCAAGCGTTGACATAAAGCTGTCACCACTTCTTCACCCAAAGCGCAAATCGCCGCTTTATCATCGCCTAAACATTCCAAACGTTTGCGCAACCAACGTGGAATATCCGCGCCGCACATATCGGAAAAGCGGAACAGTTGCGAGTAATTGGTAATTGGCATAATGCCCGGCACGATGGGAATGTTGATGCCGTTTTTTTCGCATTCATCCAGAAAATAAAAATAACTTTCTGCATTGTAAAAATATTGCGTGATGACGGCATTTGCGCCGGCTTCTACTTTGCGTTTAAAGTTTTTGAAATCGGCAGTGGCGTTGTTGGCTTGTGGATGTATTTCAGGATAAGCGGCAACGTGAATGTCGAAAAAATCACCGGTTTCACTGCGAATAAATTCAACTAATTCATTGGCATAGCGAAATTCACCCGCTGACATCATGCCGGAGGGTAAATCACCGCGCAGGGCGACAATTTTGGCAATGCCGTTGTTTTTGTAGGCTTGCAAAATATCACGGATATTTTCTTTGGTGGAGGCTACGCAGGATAAATGTGGAGCAGCAGGAACGCCGTTTTGCTGAATTTTAACGACGGTGTCAAAGGTTTTATCGCGGGTTGAGCCGCCTGCGCCAAATGTGACGGAGAAAAACTCAGGATTCAGGGCTTTGAGTTGTTCGTGGACTAAAACTAGGTTTGCCGAGCCTTCGTCGGTTTTTGGAGGGTAGAATTCAAAGCTGAAGTGTTGGGAAGGTGTTTGTGATTTCATAATTATTTAATCCGTTAAGCCGCTTGTTTTTCTTCAGTTTCTTTAGATATTTTCGATATTAAATCAGGAACAAATCTTTCACTAAAGCCTGCTATAAATGCAAAACATACAATGGCGTAAACATTATCTTTGAAGGGGGCTAATACAATCTCTGATTTAGCAGAAAATATGATAAATAAACCGAAGACAATGCCTATTACTAAGCGAGAAAGACTTTCAGCGTACAAGCTCATAATACTGCCATAGTGGTCTATTGCTATATTATTATTTCGTTGAATTGAAGAAACTATTGCACCTAAAACACCAGAACCAGCACTTAAAAAGAATATAACATTCTTATGAGAAGTGCATAAATCGAGAACAAAAAAAATTAATACACAAGATATCGCTGTCAGTAAATTTGCAAAAAAAAGTCTGATTTTTAAATCTGCACTAATATGGGAAACAATAAATCGTTCAATATCTTTAAATATTAATTCTGGATCATCATTATCCTCTTTTTCTAATGCAATTGCTAAAGCAGAAGCCAGCATTGTACTAGCAGCCGTTTTACGAAACTCTGGAAGACTTGAGTTTAGCAAAGAGTTTAAGTTGATAAACTTTGCCCTAACTTTATTAAGATGTGTTGGTAGATTCGGATAATAAAATTGAATAGTATCTTTTTGATCTATATAGATTTCGTAGTTTGTATTATCTGCAATTCGCTCTTTTATTTCATTTTTGTATTTTTCAATGAAGTCTTCTACAGATTTAAATAGGTTAGTAATATCGGGCTCTTCTGTTGAAACCATTGAAGAATGCAATGCACTTGCCAGCATAGAATCAACATTTTCCTTATACTTACGAGGTAAAAGAGAATTTGTAGCATCTATTAGAGAAGTACAACGATTTACTGTTTTGTTTACCCAAGGCGGACTGTTTGCAAACTCCCAACTTACCGTATTTTCTTCAGTCTTAAAAATAATATAATCGCTTGAGTAGAAATAAATATCTGCTATCTTAGAACCCAGAGGAGATATATCACCGATTTTATATAAGCTTCTATCTTTATGTTTAATCGGTTCATTTTCCACCATATTCCCCCCATTGCTTGAAAATAACTCAATACTTCAACGTCAAAGTCAAAAATAATAATACATTCTTTTTTGGATAAGAAATTAAGCTGCAATTTCCTGAGAAACAACTTTACTTTTCAAATAAAGCGTATCGTAGCTTAAATCCTGTCCGTTCAACCATTCCACAGAACCGGACACAATCTTAACAGTTTTAAAATAACTCAAATTCTGCAATTCTTTAAATACGCCTTTATCAAGATAAGGCTTTACATCAAATAACCTGCGCTCTTGATTTGCAAAAGTCAGCAATAAAGTAAAATCATTTTGTGCAATCACATCAACTGCTTTTGGGTTCATTTTTATTTCAACGGCTCAATTTTAAAAATATCCAAACCTTCACAAGCCAATTTCCAATCAGCCATTAATTCTTCTCGATGTAATTCAATCCAAGCCTGTACTAAGCGAGTTTTATTTTTTGGCAATTTTCCGGTCACAATTTCGCCATCTTCGATATTAAAAACAGCGTTATCATCAGCATATTCAGCATGAATATGCGGCAAATGATGTTGGTCTGTATCAAAATAATACATTCTGATAATCAGTCCATAAAACATGGTTACAATAGGCATAATTTTATTTTTTATAAATGGTCAGAAAATCTCAAGCTTTCTTTTGCATTAAAAACTAAGCCGCCTGCTTTAACGGAATAAAAAACGCCTGTTTTATATCCTGCCCCAATAAATTCTCATTTTTAACTTCAATGAGTTGCGAAGACTGCGCAAAATTAAAACGGTCTAACTCGTGTAATTCAGGATGGTCGTGTTGCAAAATCACAATACCTGATAGCTTTACCATTTCTTCTTTTTGCAAATTTGCTTTTAATTTATCCGCTATTTTTTTCAGAGCGACACCTTTATTGTCATCAATCCAAGGTGCAGAAACCATCACATCCCAGAATCCTGATGAGTCCTCTCTTTGAAATAGCGCGAACAAAGTAAAATCACCGTATTCAGCCGCCAACTCTTGTTCAACAATTGTCATTTTTTGCGTAAGTGAATTCATAATACTTTCATCAGCTCCTTTACAGAACTTAACATCATTTCAGCTTCTTCTTTTGAAACCAAACTGATTGTTTTATAGCGGTTTTCTGGATTCCAGTTTTTAACATTTGACCAATCGCTCATTTGTTCTTGCTTGATTTCTTCCTCAAAACCAGACAAATGCAACAACACATCTAAATTATGCACTTTAAAACTCTGGTAGTTTTGAAATTCACTATTAGAAGAAGGAAAACCAGACCATTTAAGCGTTTTACAAATTCTTGCCTTTAGCGATAACTCTATCGCATAACCACAAATATACGCCGCACCATCGTAGCGTTCCGCAATGATTAAAGCCTCTGCATCAAGTAATCGTGCTTGGGCAATTGTTTCCAGTTCGGCGATTGTAATCATTAAGCATACTTTGAAAATCGTTATGTTTCCACGCCCAAAAACTGAGCGTGAAAACAACAACTCAACCGATTAATAACGATAATGATCCGCTTTATAAGGCCCTTCAATCGGCACATTAATATACGCCGCTTGCTCTGGAGTTAATTCAGTCAAATGTACGCCGATTTGTGCCAAATGCGCACGCGCGACTTTTTCATCTAATTTTTTCGGCAAAATATAAACTTTGTTTTCATACAAGCTCGCGTTTGCCCATAACTCCATTTGCGCTAACACTTGGTTGCAGAATGAATTTGACATCACGAAACTAGGATGACCTGTCGCGCAGCCTAAATTCACTAAACGACCTTCTGCTAACACGATGATGCGTTTGCCGTCTGGGAAAATAACATGATCCACTTGCGGTTTAATGTTTTCCCAAGTGTATTGACGCAATGCCGCGATTTCGATTTCAGAATCAAAATGCCCGATGTTGCACACAATCGCTTGGTCACGCATCGCTAACAAATGCGCATGAGTGATGATGTGATAGTTACCTGTTGCCGTCACGAAAATATTGGCAACAGGTGCTGCTTCTTCCATCGTCACTACGCGATAACCTTCCATTGCCGCTTGCAGTGCGCAAATTGGGTCAATTTCAGTAATCCAAACCGTTGCACCTAAACCACGCAAGGATTGCGCACAACCTTTGCCCACATCACCATAACCGCAAACCACCGCGATTTTACCTGCTATCATCACGTCAGTTGCACGTTTAATACCGTCTACTAATGATTCACGGCAACCGTATAAGTTATCAAATTTCGATTTAGTCACAGAATCATTCACGTTAAATGCAGGAACTTTTAACGTACCTTTTGCCACTCTTTCATACAAACGCAATACGCCAGTGGTGGTTTCTTCTGATAAACCTTTGATGTCTGCCATTAATTCTGGGAATTTGTCGTGCAGCATATTGGTTAAATCGCCACCGTCATCCAGAATCATATTAGGTCGCCAGCCATCCGGCGCAATAATAGTTTGCTCAATACACCAATCCGCTTCGGCTTCGGTTTCACCTTTCCACGCAAAAACAGGAATCCCTGCCGCTGCAATCGCTGCTGCTGCATGGTCTTGGGTTGAGAAAATATTGCAAGATGACCAACGAATGGTCGCGCCTAATGCAGTTAACGTTTCAATTAACACTGCCGTTTGAATGGTCATGTGCAAACAACCAGCAATACGCGCGCCTTTCAAAGGTTGTGCCGCGCCGAATTCTTTGCGCAATGCCATTAAGCCTGGCATTTCAGTTTCAGCGATATTGATTTCTTTACGTCCCCAGTCTGCTAAGGACATGTCAGCGACTTTGTAATCTGTAAAACTCATTGTTTTGATTCTCGTAAGTAATTGAAAGCCTGACAGCTCTTAAAAAACTGTCAGGTTTGAAAAGATTTAAAGACCAGCCGCGTCGCGCAATGCGTCAACTTTGTCGGTTTTTTCCCAAGTGAAAGAAGCTTCGGTGCGACCAAAATGCCCATAAGCGGCAGTCGGTTGGTAAATCGGTTTCAATAAATCCAGCATAGCAATCAAACCTTTTGGACGCAAATCAAACACGTCGCGGATGATTTTGACTAATTTATCTTCCTCTAATTTGCCTGTGCCAAATGTTTCTACGCTCACGGAAGTTGGCTCTGCAACACCAATGGCGTAAGAAACTTGCACTTCACAACGCTCTGCCAATCCTGCTGCAACCACGTTTTTTGCTACATAACGCGCCATATAAGCTGCGGAGCGGTCTACTTTTGAAGGATCTTTACCAGAAAACGCGCCGCCGCCGTGACGTGCCATACCGCCATAACTATCTACAATAATTTTACGTCCGGTTAAACCGCAATCACCAACAGGACCTCCGATTACGAAATTGCCAGTTGGGTTGATGAAATATTTCGTGTCTTTGTGCAGCCATTCTTTTGGCAACGTATGCAGAATAATTTCATCCATCACGGCTTCATGCAGAGCTTTGGTGCTAATCTCTGGAGAATGTTGAGTTGATAACACCACTGCTTCAATGGCAACGGGTTTGTTATCTTCATAACGGAAGGTGATTTGGCTTTTCGCGTCAGGGCGCAACCAAGGCAGAGTTTTGTTTTTGCGCAATTGCGCTTGCCGTTCAACTAAACGGTGCGCATAAGTGATGGGTGCTGGCATTAACACATCGGTTTCATTGCTGGCATATCCAAACATTAATCCTTGGTCGCCTGCGCCTTGTTCATGGTTTTCATCTTCATCAACGCCCATAGCTATATCAGGAGATTGTTTACCAATAGCATTTAATACTGCACAGCTTTTGCCATCAAAACCAATTTCGCCATTGTCGTAACCAATATCACAAACGACTTTGCGTACTAAGGCTTCCATATCAACCCAAGCATTCGTGGTTACTTCACCTGCTAATACCACCATGCCAGTTTTGACTAATGTTTCACAGGCAACACGCGCCTTTGAATCTTGGGCTAAAATCGCATCCAAAACAGCATCAGAGATTTGATCGGCGACTTTGTCTGGATGACCTTCTGAAACAGACTCAGAAGTGAAAATATAGTTATTGCTCATGGGGATACCTTTACTGGTCAAATAGTCAGATATGAAAAAGGCTGCATAATGCAGCCTTTTATGGTTTTGGTGGGCCCTGTAGGACTTGAACCTACGACCTGCCGATTATGAGTCGGATGCTCTAACCAACTGAGCTAAGGGCCCTTAAATTGCTACTGAAATGGATTCAGTTTTTATTCTCCGTCCAAGAAACACCGCAATTGTTCTGAACGTGATGGGTGTCTTAATTTTCTTAATGCTTTTGCTTCAATTTGACGAATTCTTTCTCTTGTTACATCAAACTGTTTGCCAACTTCTTCTAAAGTATGGTCTGTATTCATGTTAATGCCGAAACGCATTCTTAACACTTTTGCTTCTCTAGCCGTTAGCCCACTTAACACTTGTTGAGTCGATTCACGCAGTCCTGCAATGGTTGCAGATTCAACTGGGGATAATACTTTAGCATCTTCTATGAAATCTCCCAAATGCGAATCTTCGTCATCACCAATCGGTGTTTCCATCGAAATCGGTTCTTTGGCTATTTTCAAGACCTTACGCACTTTATCTTCTGGCATTTCCATGCGTTCTGCCAGTTCTTCTGGGGTCGCTTCCCGTCCTAATTCTTGCAAAATTTGCCGTGATACGCGATTAAGTTTATTAATCGTTTCAATCATATGCACAGGAATTCGAATGGTTCTCGCTTGATCTGCAATAGAACGAGTAATTGCTTGGCGAATCCACCATGTCGCGTAAGTAGAAAACTTATAGCCTCTGCGGTATTCAAACTTATCAACCGCTTTCATTAAGCCAATATTACCTTCTTGAATTAAATCTAAAAACTGTAAGCCGCGATTGGTATATTTTTTTGCAATAGAGATAACAAGGCGCAAATTTGCCTCAATCATTTCTTTTTTCGCTCGTCTGGCTTTTGCTTCGCCAATCGACATTCGTCGATTAATATCTTTGATAGCAGAAACAGTTAAGCATTGTTCTGATTCAATTTCAATCAGTTGCGTTTGTATTTTGCGGATGTTTTTTTCATGTTCTTTGATAACTTCTGCGTATGGGCTGTTTTCTAAATATTGATTAACCCAATTTATATTCGTTTCGTTATCAACAAAGGATGAAATAAATTCTTTGCGTGGCATTTTTGCTTTTGCCGTGAAAATTTCAAAAATGATTTTTTCTTTTTCTCTGATTTTTGCCACGATACCAGAGAATTCAGTCACCATTTTTTTGATGTACTGAGGAGTCCATTTAAACGCTAAAAAACATTCCGCTAAGGCGGCGAACGCTTTTTCGGTTTTTTCATGGGTATAGCCATTCTTCTTAACTGAGGCAGAAGCCAGTTTTAAGCAATCTCTTAACTCATCAACTTTGACTTTAATTTCTTCATAATTAAGTCCACCTGCTTCTTCGTCTTCTTCGGTGGTTGCTGTTTCAGCATCTTCATCGTCAATCACAGGAAGTAATGCTAAAAAATCATCGGTTTCTTCAGAATTGACTAAACCGGAAACTAAATCGCTTAAGCGAACACCTGTTTCTTCGTCTGAAGAAACTTCGTCAAAGGATTTTAAGAAAGATTCAACAACGCAGGCAGATCGTGCAATAGATTTGATAATTTGTTGTTGTCCGCTTTCAATGCCTTTGGCAATTTTTAATTCTTGCTCACGGGTTAAAAGCTCAACTGTGCCCATTTCACGCATATACATGCGTACTGGGTCTGTGGTGCGACCAAATTCGCTATCAACTGAAGCTAAGGCTGCAACTTCTGCGGCAGCTTCATCGTCATCAGAGGTAACAGCTGAGTCAGAAGTGATTAACGAGTCTGCATCTGGGGCAACTTCGTGAACCTGAATTCCCATATCATTGATCATGCCAATGATGTCATCGACTTGTTCAGGATCAATAATATCGCTAGGTAAGTGGTCATTAACCTCTGCATAGGTTAAATAGCCTTGCATTTTACCTTTAGCGATTAACTGTTTAAGCTGGGATTGCTGCTGTTCTTGATTCATCGTTGCTCACTTTATTAATCTTCAGACAAACTTCGCTGAACAGCGGATTATAGCACAAAATATTACTATTTCCATCAACTAATGTTTGTTTGCTAACATTTTTTTTAGTTGGTCTTGCTCATGGCCACTTAAACTTTGGCTGTTTCCTTTTTCCAGCAGTTGAGTGATTTTTGCTTGTTTAGCTTGAGCTATCAAATTATCAATAGCCCCTAGAAATTCAGCATTAATGCCGCTTTCAGGAAACAAAAACTCCCAGCTTGCCAAAGTTTGAATGGTTTTTTCTAAAGCCAACCCCCGATACATTTCAATCAACGCTCCGGTGCTAAGCGAAGGATAATTGAGAATGTGATGTAACAAATTTTTTAATACATCCAACCCTGGAAATTCAAGTTCATCCCATTCTGGAATTTTTTCCATCACACTTGTCGCTAAATGGGGATTCTGTAGCAATAATGCAATAGCGACTCGCGCAGGGGACAAATGTTTTTTTAGTTTTGATTTCGGTTTGATTAAGTTGTGCTGAAGTGTAGTGGTATTTTCTGAAAAAACTAGCTCAGGCACTTGGGAGAGTTGTTTTAACTCTGTTTCCATCATTTGTTTGAACACGCCGCCGGGCAATTGTTCAATATGCGATTTTGCCTGCGCGACTAACTTTGCCCGACCTTCCATCGTTGATAAATCAAGTGCAGCCGTAAAGTGAGCGAAAAAATAATCCGATAACGCTTGTGCAGAACTCACGCGCTGCGCAAAATTATCAACACCTTCGGCGCGAATTAAAGAATCGGGATCATGTCCTTCTGGTAACAGCATAATGCGCACTTGTCGGCCGTCACGCAAACTTGGCAATGCAGCTTCTGTAGCTCGCCACGCCGCTTGTTGTCCTGCCTTATCGCCATCAAAACAAAAAACCAGTTCTGTGGACAGACGAAACAATAAATCAATATGTGTTTTGGATGTTGCCGTTCCTAATGTTGCAACGGCGTAATCAATGCCAAATTGCGCCAATGCAATCACATCCATATAGCCTTCAACGACTAGAATTCGTTGCGGTTTGGCGTTTTTTTGTAACAATTCATACAAGCCATAAACATGCTGTCCTTTAGAAAAAACAGCAGACTCTGGTGAGTTTAGGTATTTAGGTTGTGAATTATCTAAAACTCGACCACCGAAACCAATGACCCGTCCGCGTTTGTCGCGAATTGGAAACATGACTCGTCCACGAAAACGGTCATATTGTTTGCCATTATCATTTTTGACTAGCAAACCGACTTCTAATAAAGATTTACTTGGAAAGTGTTTTAACAGCGCGTCCCATTGTTCAGGTGCGTAGCCTAATTGAAATGTCTTTGCAATTTGCCCGCTTACGCCGCGTGCCTTTAAGTAATCAATGGCAGGTTGTGCTTGGGGATTAGTTGTGCGTAACTGCGTTGCATAAAACTTGGCAACATCATCAAGAAGTTGATAAAACTCTTTCAGATTGTCTTGCGGAGCAGAGTTTTGATGTGTGCCTGCTTCACGCGGCACTTCAACGCCAACGAAAGAGGCAAGCTCTTCAATGGCTTCAACAAAATTAAGATGCGAAAAATCCATCAAAAAAGAAACCGCATTGCCGCTGACACCGCAACCAAAGCAGTGATAAAACTGTTTGTTGCGATTAACGGAAAAACTTGCAGATTTTTCATTGTGAAAAGGACAGCGAGCCATATAGTTGCTGCCCGTTTTTTTCAGGGGAACGTGCGAGTCAATTAAATCAACAATATCGACTCGCAGTAAGAGATCATTAATAAACTCGCGTGGAATAAGACCAGCCATAACGCTCCATACGAGTTGTTATGCTGCCAGAGCCGCCTTAATTTTCACTCCGACAACTGCCATATCAGCGCAGCCTTGCATTTTGGGTTTTAGCAGTCCCATCACTTTTCCCATATCTTTCACAGAAGTTGCTTCTGATTCAGCAATTGCTGCTGCAATCATGGTGTCAATTTCTTGCTCAGATAAAGCTTGCGGCAAAAAGTCTTGAATCACGAGAATTTCTGCTTCTTCAATAATCGCTAAATCTTCGCGATTAGCATCACGATATTGTCTGATGGATTCGCGCCGTTGTTTTAGCATTTTGTCTAAAACGACCAGCACTCGTGCATCGTCCAATTCAATCCGTTCATCCACTTCAATTTGCTTCAATGCTGATAAAATCAGCCGAATTGTGCCCAACCGTTCTTTTTCTTTTGCCTTCATACAGGCTTTCATATCATCCGTGATACGTTGTTTTAATGATTCCATTACGCTAAACCTTTTTTGTTTAAATTACAGCTGTGGACGGCCACGACGTAAATTTTTCAACGCATAACGCTCACGAGCCAATTTTTTCAAATGACGTTTTACAGCTGCCGCGCCTTTGCGTTTACGTTCTGCCGTTGGTTTTTCATAAAATTCACGACGACGCACATCAGCCAACACACCGGCTTTTTCACATGCGCGTTTAAAACGACGGATAGCAATATCAAATGGTTCGTTTTCTTTAACTTTAACTGATGGCATTATATGACCTGATTTTATGTTAATATCTGAAAAGTGTGGATTGTCAAATCCAAAAATTGAACCGACAATTATACTGTTAATTTTTAAACAATCAAAAACTTAATGTACGTTTTAGGCATAGAAACTTCCTGCGATGAAACCGGCGTTGCTATTTATCATTCCGAAAAAGGTTTGATTAGCGACTTTTTATACAGTCAAATCACCATGCACAGCGAATACGGCGGCGTAGTTCCTGAACTGGCATCGCGTGATCATATTCGGAGGGTTATCCCTTTGATTAAGCAATGTTTGCAGGCAGGACAGCTGCAAGCAAATGATATTAACGGCATTGCTTATACCGCAGGCCCTGGTTTAATGGGCGCGTTATTAGTGGGTGCAACTACTGCCCGCAGTTTGGCGTGGACATGGCAAGTTCCGGCAATTGCCGTGCATCACATGGAAGGGCACTTATTAGCTCCAATGCTGGAAGAAAATCCACCTGCATTTCCCTTTGTAGCATTATTAGTGTCGGGCGGTCACACTTTGTTAGTGCGCGTTGACGGCATTGGGCAATATCAATTGTTGGGTGAATCCATTGATGATGCAGCGGGCGAAGCCTTTGATAAAACAGCAAAAATGCTGGGCTTAGGCTATCCGGGTGGGCCCAAAGTTTCAGCATTAGCAGAACTTGGCTCGCCGCGTTTTAAATTTCCACGACCGATGACAGACAGACCGGGTTTAGATTTCAGTTTTAGCGGATTAAAAACATTCACCATGAACACGTTGAATGAAACTGAAAAAACCGAACAAGATAAAGCCGATATTGCTTATGCTTTTCAAACCGCAACGGCGGAAACATTAACCATTAAATGCCGTCGTGCTTTGCAACAAACGGGTCTAAAAAGATTGGTGATTGCCGGTGGCGTGAGTGCAAACAAGCAAATTCGCGCGGCATTGTTGGCAATGACGGCAAAAGAAAAAGCTGAACTCTATTTTCCACGCTTGAAATTTTGTACAGACAATGGCGCAATGATTGCCTACGCAGGATGTCAACGCCTGTTGGCAGGAGAAGCAGAAAACTTGGAAGTCTTTGCGAAACCGCGTTGGTCGATTGCGGAATTAACCGCCGTTTAACGTAAAAGAAAAAGCTTACTGCGGCTCATTTGTTGCGTTTAGCCGACAAAATTTCAGTTTTTGACTACAATAAAGCGATTCCAGCTCTATATTCGGAAATAACGTGAAATTTATTTTTGTTATTGTTATTTTTATCTCAAGTCTGAATTGTGCTTTTGCGCAAGAGCTGAAAACCTTGCGTTTTGGTATTATGTCATTTCGTCCAAAAGAAGTGACGCTTAAGCAGTGGCAACCTTTAGCGCGTGAGTTTGAACGTGTGTTGCCCGGCTATAGCGTTAAAATTCTTCCGATGCCAATGGCAGAGCTTGATAAAGCCGCAAAAAGTAAACAATTGGAGTTTGTACTCACCAATCCAGAGCATTACATTATTCTGAAAAACAACTTGCTGCTAAATGCGGTGGCAACTCTTGTGAATTTAGAAAGCGGGCATCCGATTACACAATTTGCAGGCGTTATTTTTGTCCGTGCCGACCGAGATGATATTAAAACGCTGGCTGATTTAGAAGGAAAAAGCATCGCCTCGCCGGGCAAAGACTCACTCGGTGGTTATTTAATGCAGCGTTGGGAATTGGAAAAAAATCAAATCCAAGCCGGACGTTATGATTTTTTAGGAATGCCGCATGATCGTGCTGTTAGTGCAGTTTTAACAGGAAAAGATGACGCAGGATTTGTACGCAGTGGCGTGTTAGAAAGCCTAGTGCGTGAAGGAAAAATGAAAATATCGCAAGTTCGCGTGTTAGATAAACATAGCATGTTTGGCGCAGATAATATCTCGCTGCTGCATTCAACCGAACATTATCCTGAATGGCCTTTTGGCGTTTCTCCCCAAGTGAATCCTGATATTGTCCGCAAAGTTTCTTTGGTGTTACTCAATGTCAATTCAAATAGCATTATTGCGCAGACCGCAAAAATTGCCGGCTTTAATCCTCCCTCTGATTACACTCCTGTTGAAGTTTTGATGCTGCGTTTACGCTCGCATCCTGAAGAATTGAAATATTTTAATTTTTCGGATGTTGTGTGGCGATACCGTGAAGTTTTTCTGATGGCAATCATTGCAGGAATATTAATTTTTACATTAGTGTTGTTTTTAATGATTACTAATCAACGCTTTAAGAAAGTCGCTAACGAAAATCAGAAGTTATTATTAGCAGTGGAACAAAGTCCAGTCTCGATTGTTATCACAGATTTAGATACAAAAATAGAATATGCAAACCATGCTTTTTTAGAAATAACCGGCTATCCCTTAGAAGAACTGATTGGGAAGACACCGCAAATTTTAAAATCAGGAAAAGTTGATAAAGAGATATATCAGCAAATGTGGGCAGCCTTAAATGATGGCAAACAATGGCAGGGCGAGCTGACGAATCGTCGCAAAGATGGCAGTGAATATATTGAAATGACGCAAATAACCCCTGTTAAACAACGTAATGGGCGCATCACGCATTATTTAGGCATTAAACAAGATATTACGGAACGCAAAAAAATTGAAGAGCAAACGAAACAGCTGGCTTTTTTTGATCCCTTAACTGATTTACCGAATCGGCGAAAATTATTAGATCGTTTAAATTATGCAATTGCGATAAGTTATCGCGAAAATAGATTATTTGCCGTGCTTATGATGGATTTGGATAAATTTAAAGCCGTAAATGATTCGCTAGGACATGCGGCAGGTGATGAATTGCTCAAGCAAGTCGCGGCACGAATTGTGCAAATTTTGCGCGAAAGCGATATGGTGGCGCGTTTAGGTGGTGATGAATTTGTGATTATCTTAGATCATTTATTGAAACTGGAAAGTGCAGGGCAGGTTGCGGCGAAAATTATTGAAAGCTTAACCATGCCATTTACCTTGCCGAAAGGTGATGTTGTAGAAATTGGCGCAAGCATTGGGATTAGCTTTTATCCGCAACATGGAAATACGCCCGAAAAGTTAATGGGACATGCCGATATTGCGCTGTATCAAGCCAAAGATAGCGGTCGCGGTCGTTATTCGTACTATAAAGTAATTTAATTGCCGGTAAATTTTTTAGAGAAAATTGCCAAAAATTTCTAAGACGACTGGTCGTCTTGAAAAATTTTTAGCATAGAAAAAGATGATTTTTATTCGGCAATAAATTTGTTTTCCCAAAATAAATCTCATCTAATTTGAGAAACGTAGTTTTTTGTTGAACCGTAGAGACGCAATATTTTGCGTCTCTACACGTTTACATAGCATCTAACCATTTTAAAAAACTATGTGTTTCTGAAATGGATGCGGTTTAACTTCTGTTGGTGTAGAGGCGAATTCATTCGCCCTGGGCGATTAAAATCGCCCCTACAGGATTAATTTAAAAAATTCAGTGAAGTCATTATTGACCAAATCCTAACAGCAATAATTCAATCCTGAAAAGAATACACAAAAAGAGTACAGAACTTTTTCATTAACTCAGGTCGGGGTAACTCACAAAAAAGGTGATAAAATTTCCCCACCTAGTTATTTCAAACACATTTCTGAGGCATTATGAACGTTCCGCAAGCTCTTTACGAATCATCCCTTTCCAGTTTAAAACTGCTGGCGCGTGGCAAAGTACGCGATATTTATGAAGTTGATGCAGAGCATCTTCTGATTGTGAGTTCTGATAGATTGTCTGCTTTCGATGT
Source organism: uncultured Methylomonas sp. (assembly GCA_936941155.1). Taxonomy (GTDB): domain Bacteria; phylum Pseudomonadota; class Gammaproteobacteria; order Methylococcales; family Methylomonadaceae; genus CAIQWF01. The sequence continues at coordinate 237,331 of CAKZJE010000031.1, forward strand.
GATTTTGCCTGAGCCGATTCCCGGAAAAGGGCGCGTTTTAACGCAAATTTCTAACTTTTGGTTTGAAAAACTCAAAGACGTGATGCCGAATCATTTAGCGGATATTTCGTTGGCAGAAATTATTCCAGACGAACAAGAACGCGCTCAGGTTGAAGGACGCGCGATTGTGGTGAAGAAATTGCAGCCTTTGCCAGTGGAAGCGATTGTGCGCGGTTATTTGATTGGTTCGGGTTGGAAAGATTATCAAAAAACGGGCGCAGTGTGCGGTATCGAGTTGCCAAAAGGATTGCAACAAGCGCAGCAATTGCCTGAGGCGATTTTTACTCCTTCAACTAAAGCGGGTGTGGCAGAGCATGATGAAAATATTTCCTTTGCGCAAACCGTTGAATTATTAGGGCAAGAACTGGCAGAAAAAGTGCGTGATGCCAGCATTCTGTTGTACACAAAAGCGGCGGAGTACGCAAAACAACGCGGGATTATTATCGCGGATACGAAATTTGAATTTGGTTTAGATGCGGCAGGAACGTTATATTTGATTGATGAAGCGTTGACACCGGATTCGTCGCGTTTTTGGCCAGCCGAATATTACAGAACAGGCATGAGTCCACCGAGTTTTGATAAGCAATATATTCGCGATTATTTGGAAACCTTGGATTGGGATAAAACCGCGCCGGGGCCGATGTTGCCAGAAGAGGTGAGATTGTACTGTGCGGAAAAATATCGTGAAGCAGAAGTGAAATTAACGCAATAAACTTAAACCTGACAGGTTTTTAAAACCTGTCAGGTGTTTTTATTTATTGATAACTAATTGAAAAATCATCCAATGTTGCTAAAGCAACGGGTAATTGTTCTTCATTATTCAAGTGGAACGCATTTACACCGATTTTGGATAAATAGAAAACTTGATCCAGCATAAAATTCCCTACCGCTCTAATTTCACCTTGATAACCAAAGCGAATTCGCAATAATTTTGCCCGCGAAAATAAGCGTCCATCGGTAAACGCTGGAAAATTTAATTCAAGCAAGGCAATTTTGTTCAAATCATCCGCAATCAAAGTCACATCATCTTCAATCGTCAAACGCAAACCAACTTGCCCATTGTGACTGAGTAATTGCGCTTTTTCTTGCAGCCAACGCGCTAACGACACCGTAATATTTCCGTTAGATAAACTTTCATCATCCGCAAGATAGCGATAAGTATTTTCTACAATCTGTTTGTCTTTAATGATTTGCATAAACTTTTTCCTTAAACGGGGTCATACCTACGCGCTTCACGGTGGTTAAAAAGGACTCTTCTTCCTGCCGCTGTTCCGTATACACTTCTAAAATGGTGGTGATGGCTGGGACAATTTCATCGCGTGCCACAGAAGGCCCTAAGCGATCGCCAATGGCCGCTTCATTTTCAGACGAGCCGCCGAGCGTGATTTGATACCATTCCACGCCTTTTTTATCCACGCCTAAGATGCCGATATGTCCAACGCTTTGGTGAGCACAGCCATTCATGCAGCCAGAAATATTAATTTTGATGTCACCTAAATCGTGAATGTAATCAATATCATCCAAGGCTTGATTGATTTCTTTCACCACATCAATTGAACCGGCGTTTGCAAGTGCGCAAAAATCCAGACCCGGACAGCAAATAATATCGGTTGCTGTGCCGATATTAGCCGTTGCTAATTTCAACGCAGAAAGTTTTTGCCACAACGCATATAAATCCGCTTGTTTTACATCCGCTAATACCAAATTTTGCCGATGTGTGCTGCGCACTTCACCAAAACTGTATTCATCCGCTAAATCTGCTACGGCATATAAACAGGCATCAGTAATATCGCCAGGTGGTGAATCAGGTGCTTTTAAAGACACAAACACGGCGCGATAGCCGTCCATTTTGTGTTCTTTGGTGTTGAACTTTATCCAAGTTGCAAACGCTGAATTTTGTTCCAAATGCGCTGCAAAACTTGTATCGGCAGCTGCATTTTTATCGTAAGCAGGATCAGTAAAGTGCGCTTTTATTTCTGCAAAACGCGCATCGCTGAGTTCCATGCCGTCTTTTATCGCATTCCATTCGGCTTCAACTTGTTGACGGAAAGTCTCCATTCCCGTTTCTTTTACCAAAATTTTAATACGCGCTTTGTATTTATTATCACGGCGACCATAGAGATTATAAATTCGCAAAATCGCTTCTAAATAAGAGAGTAAATGTTTCTTTTCTAAAAATGGACGAATTTCTTCGCCAATAATTGGGGTGCGACCTAAACCGCCGCCCACTAAAATTCTGTAACCGATTTCGCCTGCGGCATTTTTAACAATATGTACGCCGATGTCGTGAAATTGTGTGGCGGCACGGTCTTGCGCTGAAGCACTTACCGCAATTTTAAATTTACGCGGCAGATAGGCAAATTCAGGATGAAACGTTGTCCATTGGCGAATAATCTCGCACGTTGGACGTGGATCTTCTATTTCATCTTTGCAAACGCCGGCTAAATGGTCAGTGGTGGTGTTACGCAAACAGTTGCCACTGGTTTGCACTGCGTGCATTTGTACCGTAGCGAGTTCTGCCAAAATATCAGGCACTTTTGCAAGTTCTGGCCAGTTAAACTGAATATTTTGCCGCGTCGTAAAATGTGCGTAGCCTTTGTCGTAATTTTTAGCAATGTCGCCCAGCTTGCGTAATTGTTTGGCAGAAATCAAACCATAAGGCCCTGCCACCCGCAACATCGGCGCATGTGTTTGAATGTACAAGCCATTCATTAAACGCAAAGCACGAAATTGGTCTTCGTTCAGTTCGCCTTTTAAAAAGCGTTCAGTTTGACCGCGAAACTGAACTACCCGTTCTTCAATAATTGTTTGGTCGTTGTCGTTATATTGATACATACATAGAGTTGGAATGCGCGTATAAACGCGATAAGACAAAATGAACAATAATATACTGCAAGCCATTAAATGACAAAGCTTATTGTATGGTGATAGTATTGACGGTTGAAATTTTTATTATTTACTTTTTAACTACTTTTATTGGGGTAGGGAGGTTGTTTTGTTACGCTTATTGATGATATTTGCTCCGTTATTGCTGATGTTTATGCCAGAGTTGGCAATCGCAGGCGAAGATAAATTTGGAAATTTAGGATTGACCGGAACTGAACGCGGAATTTACTGCGTGTTGATTTTCTTGGTGGCCTACGGTTTTGTGATGACTGAAGAGTTCACTCACATGCGCAAATCTAAACCAGTGATTTTAGCGGCTGGGATTATTTGGGCACACGTTGCAGTATTAGCAGGTTCTGCTGGCATTTCTACCGAAGATTTGCACGAGGCTTTTGAATACAACTTAAAAGAATATGGCGCGTTAATGTTGTTTTTATTGGTCGCAATGACTTATATCAATAGCATGTCCACGCTGAATGTATTTGAAGCTTTACGTTCTTGGTTGGTGAGAAAACAATTCGGTTACAGACAATTGTTTGTGATTACTGGCGTTATCACATTCTTCTTATCGGCTGTTGCTGATAACTTAACTGCGGCTTTATTAGTGGGCGCGGTGGTATTAGCAGTTGGTAAAGATAACGAAAAATTCGTAGCGATTGGTTTCGTAAACTTGGTTATTGCTGCAAATGCTGGCGGCGCGTTTTGTCCATTCGGCGACATCACCACGTTGATGGTATGGCAAGCAGGTTATGCTGAATTTTTCGATTTCTTCAAATTATTCGTTCCTTCAATGGTGAACTACGCAGTGCCAGCGGCTTTTATGTATTTTGCTGTGCCTGATGTGCATCCTGAAGCAACAAATGAAGAAGCTGTGCAATTGAAAAAAGGTGCTTGGGAAGTTTGTGCCTTATTTTTTGTGACTATTTGTTTAGCTGTTAGCTTTAAACAATTCCTGCATTTGCCTCCTTTCATGGGCATGATGACTGGCTTGGGTATTTTAATGGCGTATTCTTATGCGTTGAAAACCATTTATCATGTTGAAGGCGAAAAACCATTTGATATTTTTGAGCAAGTTCATAATGCAGAATGGGATACTTTGTTGTTCTTCTTCGGTGTAGTTTTTGCGGTAGGTGGTTTAGGCTATATCGGTTATTTGGAATTGTTGTCTGGCACAATGTACGCAGGCTTAGGACACACAACTGCTAACATTTTGGTCGGTTTGTTATCAGCTGTAGTTGATAATATTCCTGTGATGTTTGCGGTATTAAACATGAAGCTAAACATGGACTTATATCAATGGTTGTTGGTCACATTGACAGCTGGCGTGGGCGGTTCATTGTTGGCAGTGGGTTCTGCGGCGGGCGTTGCGTTAATGGGACGTTCTAACCACAAATACACTTTCTTTAGTCATTTAAAATGGACTCCAGCGATTGCAGCAGGTTATGCAGCAAGTATTTTTGTGCATTATTTGATTAATGGTTAAGCCATAACTTGTAGGGTGGGCACGCTGTTTTGCCCACCTTATCTCCAACTTCAAAAAAACACTTGAGCTGTATTGTTAGTGGTTCTCGCAGGGCGCAAAGCCCAACTCTTCTTGGCTCACGCAGTCACACTCCGCATAAAATCTAATCCATACTGAGATTCCATCATGTCTTATAGTGATTTTACGATTAAACAAATTCAACAAAATTTCGGTTTAGACATTATTGAAAAAATGGGTATTTTTTCAAACATTGAACCTATAAAAATCAGTGATTATTTCATTATGACGCTAGAGGAAAATATTCCGCTGGCTGTTGCCATGAATACAGAAAAAGCCAAATCCGAGCTAATTATTTCTAATGTGCTGTTGGAAGTGCGCAAACTGTTTGATCGAAAAATCAGTTTTTTTTCAGGTGTTGAGTTTAATATCGACAAAGAAAAAGGCTTGAATGGTTATTGCGATTTTCTTATCAGCTTGTCGGCGGAACAATTGTTTGTAAAATCGCCTGTTATTGCATTGGTAGAAGCTAAAAATGAAAATATTATGGCAGGACTGGGGCAATGTATTGCGGAGATGATTGCCGCTAGAATGTTTAATGAAGCCGAAGGTAATAATATTCCGATAACCTATGGCGCGGTGACAACAGGGATTTTTTGGAAATTTATTAAGCTGATAGAGAACAAAGTTTATATTGATTTGAAAGATTATAGCCTTGAAGAAAATCCAGAGCGTGTGATTGGGATTTTGTCGGCTATGATGGAGCAAAAGGCTTAATTGATTTTAACCTCTGTAATAGTTTTACTCTGTTCCGTCTATCTTGTTTTTAATGTCTCTTTGTTGATTAAGGAGTTAAATTTTGAGGAAAGTCTTAGCAACTGATTTAGGCATTTGGCCAGTATTTCAAGATTTGCATAAAGTTTCTGATGCTATGGTTGCATCAAGTGAAATTAAACGATCATTGGCTAACTATATTCTGCTTTATGACCAAATATTTATACCTACAGGAAATCTACAAATACTTCCAGTTCTTCGTATTTTATTGGGCGAAGATGTATTTGATGAGCTTGTAAAAAATAATGTTCTAGTCCTTGCCCGATATGATAAATGGTTTATGTATGGTGGAAATGGCTTAAGAAAAGAAGGTCAAGGGTTAACTTTTTTCCGTGCAAATGATGAAACTAGGAAAAAAGAGTTTAACCTTTTCTACTCTTATTTTACTCCCCTAGATGAATGTATTGATACTGCACTAAAAACAACTAATCCATTAGCCAACTTTGATAGAAAAAAGCTACTTACAAACTTATTGCTCGACAAAGTAGTTTCGGTGACTTCAAATATTAAAGAGGATACATTTAAAAAGGAAACCTATAGAGATTTGAAAAGTCCTTATCTTAGAAAATTTTTAAACTTTAGAAATCAAGGAAAATCACTCGATAAACTTAAAGGAATTGAACCTAACCAAATAAGAGTGTATTACCCCCATGATGTGATAGATAATTCTGAAATAGGGGCTGTTCTTCATGCTGCATTTGAAAATTTTGTATTAGGAATAGGATCAGATTTAAAAGTTGACGAAATTACAGGTGATGATTATTCGCTTTCTCTCCTAAGGGCTAAAGGACAGCGTGTAGGTATGCCAATTGAAGGGCAAAAAGCATTTGCCCAAATTCAAGAAATTTCAGGAGTCCCTGATGTAGGTTTAGCGTTTGCTAATAACCAAATTACAGCGGAACAGCTTCTTGACTTACGCGAATTAAAATCTGCCGAAAACTTTAGAAAGTGGCTAAATACAACACATCAGCCGCAAAACTCACACGAAGATATTGTTAATGCGTTTGTAGAATCGTTAAATCAAACTAACTTTGTGGATTCTTATCTAATGAAAACCTTTCGCTTTGCTGTTACAAATACTCTTGGGGTAATATCTACTCCTCTTGGCATTGCAGCATCAGGAGCAGATTACTTTTTATTGGATAAATGGTTTCCAGATAGATCTCCACGTCTTTTTCTTAAACAAATTAAATCGGTTGTAGTTAAAAGTGCAGAAAAAGAAAAAGTTGTTGTAGCACCACCTAAACAAAGTGGAAGAGATAGAAACAGACCTTGTTCTTGTGGAAGTGGTAAAAAATATAAGAACTGTTGTGGCTCATAAGGAATACAGCTATTTTTTACTCTCAACACCTTAAAGTCCCAAAATGTTACGATAGGTCGAAATGCCTGTCTACTTTACAATCTACCTCTTCCGCAGTATGACACAAAAATCTTGGCTCTCCACCCTTTCCATTTACACCCAACCGCGAGTGTTGGGGATGATTTTCCTAGGCTTTTCTGCCGGTCTTCCTTTTCTGCTGGTTTTTTCCACGCTATCCGCTTGGCTGAGCGATGAAGGCATCAGTCGCTCAGTCATCGGTTTTTTTAGCTGGGTTGGTGTCACTTATTCGATCAAAGTCTTTTGGGCACCCGTGATTGACCGCTTACCGCTGCCGTTTTTAACCCGTTTACTCGGCAGACGGCGCAGTTGGATGCTAGTTGCACAAATCGGCATTGCCACCGGCTTAATCTGCATGGCAAATTTGGATATTCACACGCAAACGCAAACACTGGCTTTATGCGCTGTTGCAGTCGCATTTTGCTCCGCTACCCAAGATATTGTGGTCGATGCGTATCGGATTGAAGCCGTTACTCCCGAATATCAAGGCGCGATGTCGGCAACGTATGTGTTTGGTTATCGCCTCGCTTTATTAGTCGCAGGCGCAGGCGCGTTTTACATTGCCGAATACAGCAACTGGCAAACCACTTATTGTGTGATGGCGGCGATTATGGCGGTGGGCGTGACCACGACATTATTAATTCAAGAGCCACAAGTCAGCAAAGACAAAACTGCACAACTGCTGGAACAACGTTTAGAAGCTTCATTAGGCATTCAACAACACGCAACTTTATGGGCAAAATTTATCGCTTGGTTTGTGGATGCAGTCGTAAGTCCATTTGTAGAATTTTTCACTCGCAACGGCAAACTCGCGTTGCTGATTTTAGCTCTTATCGCCCTGTATAAAATGAGTGACATCACGATGGGCGTGATGGCGAATCCGTTTTATTTGGAGCTGGGTTATAGCAAAAAAGAAATTGCCGAAGTGGGGAAAGTTTTCGGCTTTTTTATGACGATTTTCGGTGCGTCCGTCGGTGGTTTGCTTGTTGCTCGTTATGGGATTATGAAACCGCTGTTATTAGGCGCGGTTTTAGTTTGCGTGACCAATTTATTGTTTGCGATGCTAGCCGTTGCCGCCAAACCGGATTTAATCTTTTTAGCCGCAGTGATTAGCGCGGACAACTTAAGCGGCGGTATCGCTAGCTCGGTGTTTATTGCTTACCTTTCTAGTATGACTAACAGTTCTTATACTGCGACACAATACGCGGTTTTTAGTTCGTTGATGACCTTGCCGGCTAACTTAATCGGCGGGTTTTCGGGGGTCATTGTTGATAACTTTGGCTATCAACTCTTTTTTATTTACGCCTCTGTTTTGGGCGTGCCTGCGGTTTTATTAGTGATGCTGTTAAATCACTTTCAAGCTAGAAAAGGAGACCTTCCAGGTTTTAAAAACATGGAAGGTCTGAAATAACATGCCAAAAAACGTTTTAATCACCGGAGCAGCTAAACGGATTGGGGCTGCCTGCGCAAAACACTTTCATAATCAAGGTTATAATGTTTTTTTACATTATCGCAACTCATCTGAAAAAGCTTTGCAGTTGTGTGAAGAACTCAATCAATCGCGTCCTGATTCTGCAAAAATGATGGCTGCGGATTTATTATCAATTCCACAAATTCAAAACCTTGCCGAACAAGCGTGTGCAGCTTGGGGCGGAATTGATGTTTTAGTGAATAATGCCTCAAGTTTTTATCCGCAAAACGTTGCCGATGTGACTGAAAACAGTTGGGATGAAATGTTGGGCAGCAATTTAAAAGCTCCGTTTTTTTTGATTCAAGCCTTAAGCTATTCGTTAGCAAAGCGCGGCGGTTGTGTGGTCAATATTATTGATATTCATGCCGAGCGTGGCTTAAAAAATTATCCGGTGTATAGCATTGCCAAAGCGGGACTGGCTGGTATGACGAAAATTTTAGCCAAAGAACTTGCGCCGCAGATTCGCGTAAATGGCATTTCACCCGGTGCAATTTTGTGGCCAGAACAAGAATTATCGCTGTCGGCAAAAGCGGATATTTTAGAAAGAATTGCCTTAGGACATGCGGGAAATCCCGATGATATAGCCAAAGCCGTTGCTTTTTTGTGCAATGATGCCAGCTATATCACAGGACAAATTATCAATGTTGATGGTGGCAGAACGTTATTCTGTTGATAACCATGTTGGTACAACAGTGTGTTGACGCTGCTCGCTTTTATCAAACTCTTGCCACAGCCGCGCGTAACTTTTTTGATTTAACGGATGCGTTAAATTAGGCGCAATTTCTGCTAATGGCTCTAACACAAACGCATAACGCTCAATTTCATCTCGTGGAATTTGCAGGCGACCATCACTGATAACCAAATCGCCATACAAAATCAAATCCAAGTCTAAGGTTCTGGCAGAGAACTTTTGCGCCTCGCGGGTGCGCCCGTGTTCCAACTCAATTTGGCGTAACTTTTTACCAACTGCTTTCACTTCCCAATCGGATTCAAAAGCGACGACTAGATTATAAAAAGCCGCTCCAGTAAAACCGACCGGCTCTGATTCATAAACACTTGAAACAGTCAGTTCCCCGAAACATTGTGCGAGAGCTGCCAAACTAGACGGAATATTTTTATCTCGCTCAATATTACTGCCGATACTGATATACGCAGTAGGCATTTATTTTTCTCCTCGCTCAATGATAATCCCCACATCTTTCGCTCGTGTAATTGCACCGCGTTTATTTAAGACAATTCTGACCCAAGGGATTTGAAATTCAGTGCGCAAAACAGCGGCAATTTCTTCAATTAATTTTTCCACCAAAAAAAACTCACTGGTTTCGACAAACGAAACCACGCGCTCAGAGACGGCTTTATAATCAAGTGTATGTGCAATATCATCGGTTTGCGCGGCTTTTTTAATATCAAATGCCATTTCAATATCTAAAACCACCGTTTGCTTCTTTTTTCGTTCCCAATCATAAATCCCAATAATTGTGTCAATTTCCAGCCCGCCTAAAAATATAATATCCATTGTGTTTTCCGGTTAAAATGGTTGTTTTAAGAGTATTAAAGTATCAAGGATACGTTTTTACTTCCTAAGTTTCAATTGAAGAGGAAAAAAGGAAATGATTGAGTGGTTGCTAGTTCCAATAGGTTATTTGGTAGGTTCTGTCTCTAGTGCAATTATTGTCTGTCAATTAATGGATTTACCTGACCCGCGCACAGAAGGCTCTCATAATCCCGGTGCAACCAACGTAATGCGGATTGGAGGAAAAAAAGCTGCCGCCATTACTTTAGCGGGCGATGCGATAAAAGGACTGCTACCTGTGTTGCTGGCAAAAATGCTAGGCGTGGAAAGTTTGATATTGGCAGCGGTGGTATTCGCTGCTTTTTTAGGGCATTTATACCCGATTTTTTTTGGATTTAAAGGCGGAAAAGGCGTTGCCACTTCGCTGGGTGTTTCGTTAGGCGTGTCGTGGATTTTGGGATTGGCAATTTCTGGAACTTGGTTTTTAGTTTATAAACTGTCTAAAATTTCTTCATTGTCAGCCTTAGTTGCCGCAGTTTTAGCTCCGCTGTATACATGGCTGATTGTAGGTGACAGTTATTTAGTGGGCGTTTTTGTATTGATTTCAATTGTGCTGCTGTGGCGACATCAAGGAAATATTAAACGTTTGTTAGCAGGGGAAGAGAGTTAGCAGAAGGGCAGGGGAGGGGGGCACTGCCTTAAGTTAAGAATTTTTCCGTTCGTCCTGAGCTTGTCGAAGGATGAACGGGAAAATTCAAATACACAAAGTTAAGCCTTTCATGGTTCGACAAGCTCACCACGAACGGCTTAACTTAATGGCAGAGAGGGGAGGGGGGAGACGCAAAATTGTGACTCTACAATAGCAATCATTACCGCTTAATAATTTGCGTAACTATACTCGCGTACTTGCCGTTTATGGCTGACCAACCCCGCATTAGGCTTAGACAGTTTTTCATAATAAGCACCTTGCACAAAATTAAAACCGATTTGTGTTGCACATAAATCCTGTTCTGGTTGCGTCACCTCTTGAAAAACAATTTCGCCCCCTAATGAAGAAACTATTTCTTGCAACTGGCGCAATGCACTCGACAAAGTTGAGTGTTGTGCCAAGTTGCCGTAGTTTTCATGCGGAGCAGTCACGCAAACAAAATCAGGTGATAACAGCTTGATTAAATTCAATATTCGATCGGCGGAAATTAAATGTCCAATATTTAACGCAATTTTGTAGCCGCAATCGCGATAATTATTTAAACCTTTTAATAATTCGTGATGATGAACTTCATGGATTCCGCTCGCGGATAAAGAAATCACCACGTTTTTAGTTTCCAAGCCACAATGTAAAACAGTTTCTTCAAAATAAGTGCCGTGATGATGTTTCACGCCAATAATATGGCGCGGGTCTACTTCTAAGCACAAAAAACTGTTTCGATAGCTGACTCCCAACCAATTTAATAAATGCACAGTTCGGCATAAACGATCAAAATTGATAATTGAGCTGAAGTCGATTTTTTGCTGTCCCGGCTCGCAACTTAATAAATTTTCAATTTCAAAAGTTTGTTGCTGATGAAAAAAATTAGGCGAGGTGACAAGTTTTGCTTTGTGACCTGCAATAAAACTTGGATTAGCTCTCTCACGCACGGGCGTAAGCACACTGTCTAAACGATTTTTGCCAAATAATCCACTCACAGAACCGGCTTGCAAAACCAAAGGGCGAAAATCAAAACTGTGTTCTTGAGCGAATCTGTCATTAAAATAATCAACTAATTGTTGTAGCGACATCATATTTTCCTTTAATCAAATGGTTGTCATCAGCTGTTATGGCGCGGTGACAACGTAAGTTACTTTAGCAATCGCAATTGCTACATTCCCTCGTTTTAGGGCTAATATTCTTAAAAAACTGTTGAAATTTGCGAACATGTTTTGAATGGTTTCTGAAAAGTAATCGACTCGGTAGTCCTGTTTAAAAAAAATAGGTGGGCGATGAAACCCACCTGAAAGACATCCTTGTCTAAAGGTTATACACATCTAACGATTTACTTCTACACACTCTGGAGATTTAAAACATGAAAGCTAATTTACTGCATGGGATTATAGTAGTCGCTTATTTGTTTTTAATAAAACGATATAAATAGATTTTATTATCTTATTATTAGATATAATAATTAAACAATATAACACTACAGTTTTTTAAGATTATGAATTTAAGCCAAATTGAACTTTTACAAGTTTTGCAAGAAACTGAATTAAATTTATCGAAAGCAGCCGATAAAATGCACGTTGTGCAATCTGCGGTGAGTCGACAATTACAGCTGTTTGAGGCTGAATTAGGCTCACCTTTGTTTGAACGTCGGGGCAAAAAATTAGTGGATTTAACGCCTTTAGGCAGACAAGTGATGGATGAAGTGGCTGCAATTAGCCAAGCAAAACAGAATATTAAAACGATTGCGGCGGATTTTTTAGATAGCAATCAAGGCACAATTCATATTGCCACCACTCACACGCAAGCGAAATATTTTTTGCCGTTGCCGATTCAACGTTTTAGAGAAAAATATCCGGGCGTGCGAATTTATATGTTGCAAGCCTCACCCGAACAATTAATTGACCAACTGCATAATCACAAGGCAGATGTGGCGATTTGTACTGAAAAGGTCAGTGAAGATGCAGGTTTAGTGACCAAGCATTGTTATGAATGGCATCATGCGGCGGTGATGCCACATAATCATCCTTTAGCGACTGGCGAAATTACCCGCGAGCGTTTGGCGACCTTTCCCATTTTAACCTATAGCTTTGGTTATACCGGACGCTCTATGATTGAAAAAGCCTTTAAAGACAGAGGCTTGGAACTTGATATTATTTTGGCAGCCGCTGATACCGATGTGATAAAAACCTACGTTAGATTAGGGCTGGGCGTAGGGTTAATTGCAGGGATGGCTTATGACACGTTTGCGGACAAAGATTTAGTGGTGCGGGATTTGTCGCATTTAATTCCGCGCTCTGTCACGCGGATTGCGTATTTAAAGCAAAATTATTTGCCGCTGTATAGTCAGCATTTTATTGAAGAATTGCTGTTGGCGGGGAGTTCAATAGCAAGTTAAGCGTTGATGTTGGGGCGAATTCATTCGCCCTGTGCAATTTCCTACAAGATTCAAGAAAGTTATTCTTGATGGAATCCAAATTGTATCTACACAAGCGAATGATTGGGAGGATCTCTTGCAAAAATTTTCAAGACGACTGGTCGTCTTGAAAATTTCAGAAGATATTAACAGGGATTTTTTAACCGTAGTAAATGAATAAATCTCTTTGCATGAAAAAACAAATGTTTCTCTAAGGCGTGATTTTCTTTGTTAGCAGTTTTTTAATTAACCAAACTAGCAAAAAACGTTACTATGGAGATTATTTTTCACAAAGTACGAAGGAGATGCCGTGATGCGCCGTTTTTTATTTTTATGCTTGTTTGTTATTCCGGCATTTTGTCTTGCTGATGATGAGCCGCCCCCAGCGGATTTAGCTCCTGTGCCTGAGCCGCCTGAGATGCCCAAAAAGGTTCAGGATGATGAGCCGATGGAGCCTGATATTACGATTATTCGCAAAGAGAAGAAAACCATTCAGGAATTTCGCCGCAATGGAAAATTGTATATGGTGAAAGTGATTCCTGATGTTGGGCCTCCGTATTATTTTTTAGATACCAATGGCGACGGCAAAATGGATGTACGCACCAATGATATGGACAAAGGCTCAAATATTAATCAATGGAAACTGTTGGAATGGGACTAAAGTGCGTTGAGTTTTAACGCAATTCATAGAAAGGAAAGCTATTGATGTGCAATGCCATGTAGTGGCAAATCAGAATGCGACTACATGGCACAACTTGTGAAAGTCTCAAAACTTAAGCAAATGATTAAGTGCGAGCACGCGCCACATAATAAACATCAGATAAATCATAAGGTTTATAGCGAGCGGGTTCTTTGCGATTTTGTCCAGCATAGCTGAGCATTAAGCCGATTTTTTTATCAAAATCTATCCAGTCTACAAAAATAGCACTGTGTTTAATGTCATTGAAAGAGTGATTAACATAGGACAGAAAATCACCTGGTTGAATAGATTTGAAGTTTACTGCGAGTGGGTCACTGCTTCTATTGTGCATAATAACGGCACGTTTACCTTGATAAGGATAGCCAGCACGTTCAAAAACAGCGTTTGCATAATCCCAGCAACTGCCTTTAATAACAGCGCGGTTAATTAAAGCCATTTCGCGTCCTGTTGCCAAAACTTTACGTCCTTCTGGGGTGGCTTTATTTTCAGCTTCCAATAAAACTTTAGAATATTTAGTGCTCTTAACTTTAATAGGCTCTGGAGCTATCACGGCAACGGTTTCGGGTTTCGTGGGTATTTGCTGGCAGCCAGCCAGCACAGCAATCATACTTACAGTTAATATTTTTTTCATAAAAAACCTCTTATCTTTAAAAGATAGGTTAATGTTTATATCGCTCTCATCACAATAAGATGGGGAGAGGTTGATTGATTAAAATTTATTGCTAATTGGTTAACGAGTCGGAAAAGGAGAGTTTTTAAACTCACGTTCTTGCATTTCTTCGCGCCGTAACTCTTCTTCTATTTCACTTTGTGGCACAGGCACAGTCGTGATGTTTTCTTCGAGTTTCGGTGGCGTGGATGATGTGCTAGAGGCAAGGTCAGGTTGTGTTGATTGCTCTAAAGGCGAATCATTTCCTGAAATGACAGTGGGAAGACCGTTGCTGGCTTCCAAAGCCGCTCTTAAAGCAGCACCGTTAATGCCTGACACAGGTTGATAAGTACTTGCTTTTTCAATTAAGTTTAGCGCAATGTCTAAACGTTGCTGATAACTTGTTTCCTCTCCTTCTAAATTCGGATGCGATTCAATGTATAACAAGCCATTAGACCAGCCGACTTTAACTGGTTGATTGATAATATTCACCGGTGTGCCAACAGGAACCATTGGAAACATTTGTTCTATATCTTTTGGATAAAGACGCATACAGCCGTGACTAACCTGCATTCCTACCCCTTGCGGTTTATTGGTGCTATGCAGCAAATAACCGGGGATTCCTAAGCGAAAAGCAAATAAGCCTAATGGGTTGTCAGGGCCTGCTGGCCAAACTTCAGGTAGTACATCACCTTTTGCTAAATGTTCGGCTCTGATCGCTGGCGGAGGTGTCCAAGTGGGGTTTTTAACTTTTCCTACCACTTTTGTAACCCCTAAAGGCGTTTTCCAATCGACTCGCCCAATACCGACAGAATAAGAAATCACTTTTCCTGTTTGTTGGGGGATTGTGTAAGGAGTGTCGAGCGAGGGAATGTTGCTTCTTGAGGTTTTCCCTTTTGCTAAGGGAGAGGGGGAAGGGGAATAACTAGAGCCTGATGCGTAGTAATAAAGCCTGTATTCTGGCAGGTTTATCACAATACCTTGTCGCGGAGCATCAGGTAATATGTATTGCGTTGGAATAAGCACTTCAGTACCTTCACCGGGCAACCAGCGGTCTACATTTTTATTGGCTCGTACGACTTCTTCTTGACCGAGTAGATGTGCAACTGCAATGTCTATCAAACTATCTTCATGTTTAGATTTGATATACAACGGCTTTCCTTGTCCGTTATCAATTAAGCTGTCTGAGCCTTTCGGTAGATTAAAAGTAGCAGCGTTTGTGCTGTGACTTAACATCATCAATAAGCCAGCACCGAGTATTGATTGCCGCAACACAAAATTGACTTTGTTAGCCTGATTCACAGTCATTGTGTCTGAAAAACTAGAGTTAAATAATAGAGCCATTAGAGTTTGTTCTCACCACCAAATAATTCCAATAATCTAGGTAAAAAACTAGCAAATTCAGCCGTCATAATGGAAAACTCCACATCAAAACGTTCTTGTTCGGTTTCTGAATTTGTGTCAGCAACTTGTTCTTGAATTAATTCAAGAAAACGTAAACGTTTAACAGATAAGTTTTCATCAAGTACAAAAGACAGTCTGTCTTCCCAATTTAATGCCAATTTAATGACTTGTTTACCTGTTTCCAAATGATTTTTGATTTCAGGTAGGGCTAAATCGTGTTTTTTGCAGCGTACAATCCCGCCTTCTTCTTCAGGAGAACGCAATTCACATTCATCTTCAATGCTGATTCCAGTGGGAGTTTCATTATGAATCAACCATTCTGTCATCACAGAAATCGGTTTTTGAGCTGTATTCACAGGTACGATAGGCAGTGAACCTAAACACTTGCGAACGCTACTGAGCATGTCTTCTGCTTTTTTTGCAGTACCTGAGTCAACTACAATCCAGCCACCTTTGGGGTCTATGTAAGCGAATGTATGACGCGAGAAAGAAAAAGCACGCGGCAACAAATCAAAAATAAGTTCATCTTTAATTTCTGTACGTTCTTTTTTAGATAATTTGCGAGCTTGTTCGGTTTCAATATCAAGAATTTTTTCTTGTACAAGTTCGTTGATAACAGAGGATGGCAGGACTTTTTCCTCTTTTTTTCCGCATATCATCATAAAGCCATTGCTGCTATGCACTAATTGTTCAGTGCTGCGACCTAAAGGCGATGTCCAGCCAAAACTGGATTCATCATGACTACCGCAAGGGCGAAATCGCATAGTTTCTAATTTTTGCTCTACTTCCGCACTGCTCAGTGTAAAAGGCTCTGTAAGGCGAAAAAGGCTAAGATTTTTAAACCACATGTTTATAAGGATGCCTGCATTTAGAAAAAAGTGAGATTATTATCGCAAAAATTAACCGTGTATAAAAATAAAACTTTAAAAAAAGCGATATTTTTTTTGTTTTTAGCGGCTGAGTTCAAAAAAATAATGTTAGTTAAAATAATAACTTAGCTTATTATGCTCATAAGTTTTACTTATATTTATTATGATTTTTGTGAGTTTATTCGCTTTATGAATTACGACTGAACAGTTGAATTACTACATAAGCACGGGCAATTTCTAACAATCATTTTTTATTTGTAAGTCGTCGCGGGTATAATGAAAACTTTTATCAACAGAGGAAAAAGCGATGAAAAAGCGTTCTAAAAACACATTATTACTGGAGACGGTGATAAAAAATCCGGTGGCAAAATATGCGCATCAATTTAATAAAACTCAAGTTTTTAAGGATAAAACCAAATATCAGCGCGGAGAAAAGCACAAAGGCAGGGAGCCTTTTATTATGTCTTTACAAAAGGGCATAACAAAAGGCTTTTTGTTTTTAAATGAATTGTTTTTCGGAATATCTAACGGTTATTGTTCACTTTAAAATAACTCTTCAACAGTTCTTCCCTCATGGGTTTCAGAGCCATTGCTTTTACGTTTTGCAGGTGCTGGCGCAGAAGGGTGAAAAGATGGTTTGCGTGGTTTTTGATCTTTTATAAAAAAATCGCTGATGCCGTTTTCTTTTCGTTTCACAATTCCTTCGGGTGGCGTAAAAGGCTGTTCTGGCGTATTTTTGAGAGCTTCTTTCATAAAGTCTATCCACATTGGCAAAGCAGCTTTGCCGCCTGTTTCACTTCCTCCTAGAGACTTGTCTGAGTCAAAACCTACCCAGGCTGTCGCTACAATAGTTGGCGTAAATCCATTGAACCAAGCATCACGCTGATCGTTAGTTGTACCAGTCTTGCCTGCTAAATCTGTGCGATTTAATACTTTAGCATCCGTTGCTGTGCCTTTTTGTACAACATCACGCAGCAAAGAGTTCATTAAAAAATTGATTTGTGGCGAAATAACCCGCGTTGCTTGATGGGCAACAGTTATAGGAGTCGCATTAGGAGCTGGAGTATCTGTGCATAAAGGACAAGCTACATCGGGAGTGGCTTGAAATAAGATTTTACCTTTGTCATTTTCAATGCGATCAATAAGATAAGGTTTTACTAAAAAACCACCGTTGGCAAATACCGAATAAAAACCAGCCATTTGCAATGGGGAGGCGTATCCGCTGCCAAGAGCCAAAGAAAGCCCGTAAGGTAATTGTTCTTTTTGAAATCCAAAGCGCATCGCAGTAGCAATAGCTTTTTTGATGCCAACGTCTTGTAGCAAACGAATTGCAACAATATTGCGGGAATAAGTTAAGGCAGTTCTAATGGATGTAGGACCGTAAAAGCGATTAGTATAATTTTGTGGATGCCATGCGCGTTCTTCAGGCGTTCCTTTTGTAATCACAATTGGCGTATCGCTAATCATGCTAGCAACGGTAAAACCTTCTTCTAAAGCGGTTGTGTAAATAATGGGTTTAAATCCAGAGCCGGGTTGTCTTTTTGATTGTGTTGCCCTGTTATAAGTATTTTTTTCAAAATCAAATCCGCCTTCCAAGGCTAAAATTGCACCATTCATGGGATTTAAAGAGACAAAAGCTCCTTGAACTTCAGGTATTCTGGAGAGTTCCCATTTGTTATCAGCTAAAGCTTTAACTCTGACAATATCATTGACTTCTAAAGTTGCATTGACAAAATTATCAGGCGATTTTCGCCATCTGACTTTAGTTGTTGGGATTTCAATGATTGAGTCATTTTGCAGCAGTGCTTGAGAACTTGATTCGCCCACTTTAAGAATGCGAGCAGGAAGGGTATCACCAATTACAGGCAGATTATCAAATTCTGCTTCATTAGTGAGAGTTTGATAGGGCAAACTGGTTAGCCCGTGTCGTTTGTCATAAAGATGTAACGTGTTCCGAAGAGCTTGGCTTGCCGTTGTTTGCAATGATTTATCAATTGTTGTGTATATTTTCATGCCACTGGTGTAAGCATCTTCCCCATATTTGGAAACAACTTCTTGTCGTACCATCTCGGCAATGTATGAGGCTTCAAATTCTGGCGTAGGAAGGTGAATTTTTGCGGTATCAGCTTCGCTTAGGGCTTTATCTACGGCTGTTTGCGAGGCATAGCCTAAATCAGCCATTCTGCGCAAAATGTAATCACGTCGTTGTTTAGCACGCTCAGGATTGGTGACAGGGTTATAATCTGATGGTGCTTTAGGCAAACCTGCAATCATTGCTTGTTCTGCGAGTGTTAACTCATATAAGCTTTTGCCATAATAGATTTCTGAAGCTGCCACTACACCATAGGCACTATGTCCCATATAAATCACATTGAAATACAGCTCTAAAATTTCATTTTTGCTGAAAGTGCGCTCCATTTGCAAAGAAAGAATCATTTCTTTTACTTTTCGGTTATAGGTTTTTTCTCTGGTTAGCAGAAAATTACGAATTACCTGCATGGTGATTGTACTTGCGCCTTGTTTTTTTTTGCCTGTTAATAACAGTTGCAAAGAAGCTCGCACCAGACTTTTGTAATCAACACCTGGATGCGAATAGTATCGATCATCTTCGGCGGCAAGAAACGCATTGATTAATTGCTGTGGAATTTTGTTAATACTGATAGGAGTGCGTTTTTTTTCGCCAAATTGAGCAATTAACGCGCGATCTTTAGTGTAGATGCTAAAAGGTGTTTGATATTGTACATTGCGTAGTGAGTTGACATCTGGCAAGTCTTTAGTCCATCTGGAATAAAGGATGTAGCCAATAGTAGAACCACTTAAAATAAGTATCAAAGAAATGATAGCAAACCATTTTAAAAACATTTTACATAAAGTCATGCTGGGGCAAACAAGTGAATTCTGAAAAGGAAGGTTGTGAGTTGCAGTAAAAAGGCTAAAATTGACTCGTAATAACAATTCAAAGGAGGCTAAAAATAGCCTCTTTTTAAATACAGAACAATAGCAAGCTTGAAATAAAGTGTATTTTTTTTTATGAAAAAAAAAAAGCTACTATACTTTCGTTAGTAGTTTTAACTTTTGTTTGCTGGATTAAATGAGAAAAAGGCAGTGAAAACCATGAGATATTTAACTTGTCATTATAATGCAGGGTTCAGTTATGGAATTGTTTAGTCGTAAGCAATCTGCTGTTTTAGGTATTGATATTAGTACCGCAGCAATCAAATTGTTAGAACTTAGTAAAACTGGAAACCGCTATAAGGTTGAAAGTTATGCTGTTGTGCCATTGCCTCAAGATGCGGTAGTAGATAAAAATATTGCAAATATTGATGTAGTCGCTGATGCGATAAAAATGGCAGTTAAGCAATCGGGCTCTAAGGAAAAAAATGCTTGTGTTGCAGTAGCCGGATCTTCCGTGATGACTAAAATAATTCAAATGTCAGCAGGATTATCTGATGAGGACTTGGAAGAGCAGATTATGGTGGAAGCTGACCAGTACGTTCCTTACGCATTAGATGAGGTTAATTTGGATTTTGAGGTTCAAGGCAGAAACGAACATAGTCCTGAAGTTGTTGATGTTTTACTGGCAGCATCTCGTCGAGAAAACGTTGAGGATCGAGTAGAAGTGCTCACAAGAGCTGGCTTACGCCCTCGAATTGTCGATGTAGAAGCATTCGCAATGGAAAATGCGTTTTCCTTGTTAGTTGATCAATTGCGCAATGCCGACAAAATGAGCAAAAAAGCAATTGATAAGCAAACAGTTGCGATTGCTGATATAGGCTCTACTATGACTACACTTAACGTGCTGCATAATGCTCATACTGTTTATGTACGCGAGCAAAGTTTTGGTGGAAAGCAGCTAACAGAAGAAATTCAGCGTCGTTATGGACTTTCTTACGAAGAGGCTGGATTGGCTAAAAGACAAGGGGGGTTGCCTGACAATTATGTCACTGATGTTTTAGAGCCTTTTAAGCAGGCAATGGTTCAGCAAATATCAAGGGCTTTGCAGTTTTTTGTCTCATCAAGTGCAAATAGAGATGTTGATGGAATTATTCTTGCTGGTGGCTGCGCCTCGATTGCAGGCTTAGATAAAATTGTGGAAAAAAACATAGGTATTTCCGCTTATGTTGCTAATCCGTTTATTAATATGGCACTCTCAAGCCGGATAAAGCCACAAAACTTAAGTAATGACGCGCCTGCCATGATGATTGCCTGTGGATTGGCTTTAAGGAGCTTTGATTAATGGCTAAAATTAATTTACTTCCTTGGCGAGAAGAGCTGCGGAAAAAACGACAAAAAGATTTTCTGATAGCAATGGGGGCAGGCGTTGGTTTGACTTGCGTTCTATTTGCAATGGTTTATATGCACATAGAATCTTTAAAAGACTATCAGAATCAGCGAAATCAAAGAATATCTGATGAAATAACAAAGGTTGAGAAAAACATCAGCGAAATCAAAGATATTGAAGAAAAGAAATTAAAGCTGAATGAAAAAATCAAGTTAATTCAGGATTTACAAGAAAGTAGACCTAAAATAGTTCAACTCTTTGATGAATTGCGCAAAATTACACCTGTTGGCATTTATCTCACTAGCTTGAAACAACAAGGTAGGGAAATAACTGTAACAGGGAAGTCTTTATCTAACGCTCAGGTTTCACAATATATGAAAGGCATTGAAATATCAGTGTCTTTTATGGAGCCTACGCTTAAGTTTGTTAAAAAAGATGTCAAAAATGCTGCAAAGGATGATTCTAACGATTTTACGTTGATGTTTAAGCAAAAATATGACAAATCTCAGGAAGAGGAAGAAGACAGTAAAAGTAAAAATAAAAAGCCTAAAGGTAAACCAGGAGCTAAATGATGGATTTATCAGAAGTTAATTGGGAATTCAATGCGGCAGGGTCATGGCCGTTACAGGTTAAGGCTGCTGCAATTTTAATAGCGTGTCTTTTGGTTGCAGGTGGAGGGGTTTATGCCTTTACGATAGATCAATTAGCAGAGTTAGAGGTTCTTGAGGGAAAAGAGGGGGAATTAACTAACACGTTTATGCAAAAGCAACAAAAAGCCGTTAATCTCAACGATTACAGAACTCAGTATGATGATATTAAAAAATCATTAAAAGATATGATGCGGCAAATGCCTACTGAAGCTGAGGTTGCGCTACTGTTAAATGAAATATCTGAAACTGCAATAAACAGTGGATTAGAGCCGAAATTATTTCAACCAGAGCTTAAAGAGAAAAAAGACTTTTACGTTGAGTTACCCTATAGCATTGAGATGATAGGCAAATATGAAGAGTTAGGCTTGTTTGTTGGTGGCTTAGCTTCCTTATCTCGAATTGTAACTGTTCATAATATTGATATTACTCCGATTCCAAATAAAGCAACAGAAAACAAAGCCGAGGCAGACTTAATGCTAATGAAGGCCACCATAAAAACTTATAATGAAGCCGATGACGGCGGAAGTGATGATAAGAAAGGGAAGGGTAAAGGAAAAGCGAAGGAAAAAAAAGGAGGTGGTAAATGAAAAATAACTTCCTGCCAAATCGTTTATATCTCATAAAAGGATTAGGATTAAGCTTAGTTTGTTTACTTTTATCTGCTTGTGGAGAAAATGACTTTTCTGATTTAGAGCAAAAAATAGCAGAAATAAAAGCAAAACCTAAAGGAAAGATAGATCCTTTGCCACCTAACAAGACAACTGAGCCTTATTCATTTCAACTTGATGGATCAAGAGATCCGTTCAAACCCGTAGATAAAGATGCAAGCGATACAGAGGGTGAGGTTGCAGATAATGGGGTTAAGCCTGATCCTACTCGTGTGAAAGAAGATTTGGAAAGTTTTTCTTTAGATTCTTTAAAAATGGTTGGCACTTTAAAGGATGCAACAACTTTATGGGGATTAGTGCAATCAAGTCAAAGAATTGTTTATCGAGTTAAAGTTGGAAATTATATGGGATTTAATGATGGAAAAATCACTGATGTTTCTAATGATGAAATTAAATTAACGGAAATTATCCCAGATAAGACATCCGACAAAGAAAGAAAACGTTATAACGAACAACCGGCTTTATTAAAACTGGTAGCAACTGAGTGATTTTAAAGGTGATACGATGAATATCAAGCAAAATAATAAATTATCACAGACTCAGAGGAGTTTTTTCTCTGTTCGGATTGTGACCTGCTTATGTTTACTGCTGCTGCATGTAAATGCTGTGTGGGCGGGGGATTTAGCAATCAAGTCTTTGGAGTTTGCCACTCTTGCTGGGGATAAAGTGCAGTTACAGTTAGAACTCGATGGAGTGGCTGTTAAGCCTAAAGTGTTTCAAACCGATAATCCAGCGCGAATTGCTTTAGATTTTGCGGGTGTTAAAAGTGCTCTAGCCAAAAAAAGTTTTTCAGTCAATAAAGGTGCTGTCAGTAGCGTCTATGTTGTCGAGGTTGCAGGTCGCACGCGCGTGGTAATTAATTTAGTTCAAGCAGTGCCCTATCAAACCAGTGAAGATGGCAATAAAGTTTTGGTCACTTTAAACGAAAGTACGCCACTGCCTGTAGAAGATAAAAAATCAGTCAAAGTTGAATCCGTACCAACCGCTGAGCTTGAAGCAGTTGTTGAAAAAATTGAGCCAGAAAAAGCCAGAAGGCAAAATGTTGTAGCAAGACTGCTTCCAAAACAAACGATCAAAGATGTAGATTTTAGACGTGGCGCAACAGGAAACGGCTTGTTGTTAATTGCTTTGGCTAAACCTAATACGGTGGTTGATGTTAAAGAAAAAGGTGGAAAAGTTGTTTTAAAGTTTTTGAACACAACGTTACCTGAAGCATTTAGAAAACGTTTTGATGTTTCAGATTTTGCTACGCCTGTGCAAAAAGTAGATGCTGTAAGTGTCGGTTCCGATACGATATTAACGGTATCCACAGTAGATGGTAATTATGAATATTCTTCTTATCAAGCAAATGGTTTATTAACAGTCGACTTTAAACCAATGACAGTAGCTGAAAAAGAAGCTGCTGCTAAAGCAAAGTTTCCTTATACAGGAAATAAATTGTCATTAAACTTTCAAAACATTGAAGTGAGAAATGTTTTGCAAGTTTTAGCCGACTTTACCGAGTTTAATTTGATCACTACAGAGGCAGTAGGTGGAAATATTACCTTGCGATTGAATGATGTTCCTTGGGATCAAGCTCTCGATTTAATTTTAAAATCGAAAGGATTAGGACAAAGAAAATCAGGAAACGTAGTATGGATAGCTCCTACCGCAGAAATTACTAAGTTGGAAAAAGAGGAAGAAGAATCGCAAAAAGTAGCTGTGCGATTAGAGGCTTTGCGTACTGAGTATATTCAAATTAACTATGCGAAAGCTGAAGATATTAAAGCAATGTTAATGGGGCAAAGCACGACTGGTGGCGGTGCTACATCAACTGTAAATGCAGGTGCTGCCACTCAAAATGCAAACAATGGCGAAATAGAAACAGGGAAATTACTTTCTGCTCGTGGTATAGCAAGCGTTGATCCTCGAACTAACACCTTAATCGTGAAAGATGTAGTAGGAAAGTTAGATGAAATTAGAAGTTTGATTAAATTATTAGATGTGCCTGTGCGTCAAGTAATGATTGAATCACGAATTGTTATTGCTAATAAAAACTTTGCCCAAGATTTAGGGGTGAAATTTGGAGTGGCTAGAGGCGCAAACGTAGGTTCGGGGAGAATGTTTGTAATGGGGCCTTCTGGCACTGTGTCTGGAATACCAACAGTTGACGATTCTGGCAAACAGAATGGTGGTGGTACACTTGCAGGAACGACACCCTATCCAGGTGGGACTACAACAACAGGCACAACACCTGGGGCTTACTTGGTTGATTTGGGTGCTGCGGCGATGGCAGGACATCCTGCTGGTGCTTTAGCAATGACATTGGCTCGTGGCGCAGATTATGTGTTGAACTTAGAGCTTTCAGCCTTGCAAAATGAAAATAAAGGTGAAATTCTTGCTAATCCTAGAGTTATAACCTCTGACAGAGTTCAGGCGAGTATTACCCAAGGTGTGACCATTCCTTATGTTTCACAAGGACAAGGTGGGGCATCGACAACAACGTGGAAAAAAGCAACTTTGGAGTTGGATGTAACACCGCAAATTACTCCTAATGGTAGCGTTATCATGGACTTAATGATTTCTAAGAATAACCCATCCGCAGATGGTACAGGAAGTATAGAAACAAGAGAGGTTAAAACAACCGTCCAAATTAACGATGGAGAAACTATTGTTTTAGGTGGTGTTTATGAATATGACTCAGGTCAAGATATTTATAAAATTCCTTTTTTTGGTGATTTACCAGGCATAGGGTTTTTATTTAAAAAGAATAATACCACTGAACGTAAGCGTGAATTGTTAGTGTTTGTAACCCCAAAAATTGTGAAGGATGCTTTAACAATTCGCTAACAAACTACAATTTGAAATAAAAAAGGGGCATAATGCCCCTTTTTTAATTTATTACTGCCCAGTTATTTATGAGACGATCTGAGAATATATATTTAATTGGCCTAATGGGTGCTGGAAAAACCACTATTGGCAGACAATTAGCACTTGCCTTACGTTTGCCTTTTTATGATAGTGATAAGGCAATTGAAGAAAATACCGGTGTTGATATTCCCACTATTTTTGAATATGAAGGCGAAAATGGCTTTAGAAATCGCGAACAATCTATGATCGCGCAATTGACAGAACTCGAAGGAATTGTTCTTGCAACTGGCGGTGGCGTTGTGTTGCGAGAAGAAAACCGTAAGGCTTTGCAAAATAATGGATTCGTAGTTTATTTGCAATGTTCGATAGAGCATATTTTGCAAAGAACTCGGCGTGATACACAACGGCCACTTTTGAATACTGAAGACCCGAAACAACGCCTTGAAACATTGCTTGAAGAAAGAGAATCGCTTTATATTCATTGCGCTGATTTCAAAATAGATACAGGCGAAATGCAGAGCAAAGCCGTGGTTAAAGCAATATTGCAGGCTTTTGAAGACGCTAACGATTAAAATAAGGTTATGAAACAGTTAAAAGTTGATTTGGGCAAAAGAAGTTATCCAATTTATATTGGTGAGAATTTATTAGCGGAATCTGATGTTTTGGTTCAGCACATTAAGTCAAAACAAGTAGTGGTTGTGACTAACGCAACAATTGCTCCTTTGTATTTAGAAACGGTATTAAACAAATTAACCGCCTATCAAGTAGCAACTGTTATTTTACCTGACGGCGAACAATATAAAACTTTAGAGCATGTTACGACTATTTTTACAGCTTTATTAGAGAAAAAGTTTAGTAGAAACGCAACATTAATTGCCTTAGGAGGTGGCGTTATCGGTGATATGGGCGGTTTTGCAGCGGCTTGTTATCAACGAGGCATACCTTTTATTCAAATCCCTACGACTTTATTGGCTCAAGTTGACTCATCTGTAGGGGGGAAAACTGGCGTTAATCATGCTTTAGGGAAAAACATGATAGGGGCATTCTATCAGCCGCAAGCCGTTATTGCAGATACAACCGTGTTAGATACTTTAGACGACAGACAATTTGCAGCTGGATTAGCAGAAGTCATTAAATACGGGTTGATTGCTGATGTTGAATTTTTTGATTGGCTAGAACTAAATATAGAAAAATTGATTGCAAGAGAGAAAGATGCACTCGCTTTTGCAATTGAAAAATCGTGTGCAACTAAAGCGAGAATTGTCGCAGAAGATGAATTTGAGTCCGGCGTGCGGGCTACATTGAACTTAGGACATACGTTTGGACATGCCATTGAAACAGGAACGGGCTATGGCGAATATTTACATGGCGAGGCGGTAGCGATAGGAACATGCCAAGCAGCAGAGCTGTCCAAACGCTTAGGATGGTTGAATGATGAGGATATTGAAAGAATTATCAAAATTTTTGAACAAGTTAAGTTACCTGTAAAACCTCCAAAAACATTATCAACTGAACGCTATATTGAGTTAATGTCGGTTGATAAAAAAAACATAGATGGTGCGATTCGAGTCATTGGGTTAGAAAAAATTGGCGCGGCTTCATTGCCTTTCAATGTCAAGCGCGAAGTTTTAGAGCAAACCCTGAATAGTTTTTTTGAAATCTAGTGTATTAACGTGATTGTTGAAACACAGACTCCAAACTTTTATGGATTGATAAGCAAAGAGCGAGCAGAGAAATTCGATTTATTGGGGCAACTCATCTTAAATCAACGCGAAACTATTATTCTGTGTGGTTCTGATGGGATAGGAAAAACCACGCTTCTGAATTATTTCAAAAAGCAAAGAGAAAATATTTGGGCGATTTGTCTGCTTCAAGGATTAGAAACGTTAAATTTTGACCAAATTGAAACACGCCTTATTTCAACAATACAGCAGTACAATCCTGAGTTAGCAAATCATGATTTGCAATCTGCATTAAGTTTCTGTGAACAACAGCAACAAAAAGCTGTGTTGATGATTGATGATGCAGTGAATTTAACTGCCGGACTTATTTCCACACTAACAGAATATGCGTTACACAACCCTGTTCTGAGAGTTGTTTTCGCATTTACAAGAGAGCAACTGTATTTAAAAAACACCATAGATCGCGTACTAGATGATTGCTATTTTATGGAGATTCCTGCATTAACAAAGCCACAACTTGCAGTTTTTGTAAAAGACTGTGCTGTATTTTCAAATGCAGAGAGTGAAAGTCCAGAAATTAACGAGAAATTACTCAATAAGTTTTATCAGCGCACAGCTGGAGTTCCTGGAAAAATAGTTGCAGACTTTTCGTTTTTAATCAAAAAAGAACAAAAAAACAAACTTAGTCTTTCTGTAAAAGCTGTATTAGCCATCTGTTTTATTATAGTAAGTGTCGTTTCTCTTTGGGTATATAAAACAATTCGCGAACCGGTACAGTTAAATTTACAGTTCAAACCGAAAACTTTACCATTAATTTCTGTTAAGCCATTGATAAAACAAAATCATGGCAAAATAGATAATCAAAAAAATACTGAGAACGTTAATAAAGTTGTTGCATTATCGAAACCAGTAGAGACGCAAACCAATCAACAAACTATTAAACAAGATGCTGATGAGCAGTGGATTTTACAACAATCAGCAGGAAAATATACTTTGCAGTTGATGGCATTATCAAGCAAAAAAGCTTTGCAAAATATTGAAAAAAAACATCCAAGTTTACAAGAAGAGTTGAAGATTTTGCAGACAAAAAGTAAAAATCGAGAAAAGTTTGTGTTGTTATATGGCTCTTTTGCAGATACAAAGACCGCTTATTTAGCTGTGCGTCTATTACCAGCCGAGTTTAAGCAAGCATGGCCACGACAAATTAGAACATTACAGTACGAAGTTAAAAAACGAACTGCTTTATTATTAAATCCAAATCAATCGCCTTTAAAACAATGACTTTTTTGAAAAACGATATTTTTATTAAAACCCTATTAAAACAACCTGTTGATAGAACGCCAATTTGGATGATGCGGCAAGCTGGGCGTTATTTACCTGAATATCGTAAAGTGCGTGAACAAGCGGGTAGTTTTTTGGATTTGTGTACTAATCCAGAGCTTGCTTGTGAAGTGACATTACAGCCTTTGGAGCGGTTTGATTTTGATGCGGCAATTTTATTTTCAGATATTTTAACGATTCCAGACGCGATGGGATTAGGGCTTTATTTTACTGAAGGCGAAGGGCCTAAATTTAAGAGACCGATAAAAACTGCGGCAGATATTCAAGCATTGCCGATTCCTGATCCTAATATTGAACTGCGGTATGTTACCGATGCTGTGAGCTTAATCAGAAAAAATTTGCAAGGGCGTGTGCCATTGATTGGTTTTTCTGGAAGTCCATGGACACTGGCAACTTATATGGTTGAAGGTGGTAGCAGTAAAAGTTTTCAAAAAATTAAAAGTATGATGTATAACGAGCCGAGATTAACACATCAAATGCTTGATAAACTCGCGCAATCTGTTGCTTTGTATTTGAATGCACAAATTGAAGCAGGGGCGCAAGCGGTGATGTTGTTTGATACTTGGGGAGGGATGCTGAGTACAGAGGATTATCTGGAGTTTTCGCTTTATTACGCAAAACAAGTTAGACAGCTGTTAAAAACTGACTGTGACGGTCAAAAAGTGCCTACCATTCTGTTTACCAAAGGCGGCGGACTGTGGTTGGAATCTATGGCTGATACTGGGTATGATGCTTTAGGATTGGATTGGCAGACGGATATAGCCCAAGCGCGTGTTCGTGTGGGTGACAAAGTTGCATTGCAGGGGAATCTTGATCCTGTTGCTTTGTATGCAGAACCGCAAGTGATTGCTGATAAAGTAAAAACGATTTTGCAGAAATACGGTAATGGCTCAGGGCATGTTTTCAATTTGGGACATGGAATTTTGCCCGATATGAATCCAGAACATGTTAAAGCGATGGTGGATGCAGTACATGAGTTTAGTCTGCCTTATCATCAAAATGCGATGTAATAAATTATTTAAAAAGGTGCTTTTATGAAAAATTTGGCGATAGTTTTAGGATTGTTTCTTTTGGTTTTTGACGGATATAGCTATGCAGAGCAATCTGAAAAAACAGTTATGGCTGAGCCGACTAAAATTGATGTTTATAGAAGTCCTAGCTGTAGTTGCTGTGGTAAATGGGTGGCACATTTAAAAGAAAGTAATTTTCAGATTAAAGATAATGTCACTGAGGATGTGCAGGCAATAAAAGATAAGTATGGCGTTTCAAAAGCAATGGCTTCTTGTCATACTGCTGTGGTTAATGGGTATGTGATTGAAGGGCATGTGCCTGCAAATGATATAAAAAAACTATTAAAAATTAAGCCGCATGTAGTTGGTATTACTGTTCCTGCAATGCCTAGTGGTACGCCGGGTATGGAAATGGGTGGAAAGGCAGATGCTTATAATGTGATGAGTTTTGATAAGAACCAAAACTATCAGGTTTTTACTCATTATGAGGGCAAATAATGATTCTGGCAGGTGATGTGGGAGGAACGAAAACGCTCTTAGCGTTATATGAGCAACGAGATTCACAATGGAATTGCATTAAGAAGCATCAGTATTCTAGCGGTGATTTTGCTAACTTTTCAGATGTGTTGAACTTGTTTTTAGCGGATGCTGTTGTTACACAGGTTTGTATTGGTGTTGCGGGCCCGGTTGTTGATGGTGAATGTCGTACTACTAATTTGCCTTGGTTTTTAAAAAGTGCAGAAATAGCACAACAAACTGGAGCTGCCGGTGTTTTATTGCTTAATGATTTAGAGGCAATGGCATGGGGCGTTTTAAACTTGCCGGCGAGTGATTTTGTAGAACTGAACTCCTCTGCAAAGGTAAAGCAAGGCAATATAGCCGTATTAGCAGCAGGAACTGGATTAGGCGAGGCAATCGTAGCGTGGGATGGTCAAAAACATCATGTTATTGCGTCAGAAGGTGGCAATACAGATTTTGCTCCGAATAATGAAGAAGAAATTTCATTATTACGATATTTGATGGGAATTTATCCAGAACATGTTTGTTATGAAAGAGTTTTGTCTGGACAAGGGCTAGTTAATCTTTATCAGTTTTTAAAAAACATTAATTACGCACCAGTTAATGCTAAAACTGAACAACAAATGCAAGAAACTGACCCGGCTGCTGTAGTAAGTGCTTTGGGAATCTCAGGTGAAGATATTTTATGCGCTAAAGCTTTGGCAATGTTTTGCCGGATATACGGGGCAGAAGCAAGCAATCTTGCTCTTAAATGCTTACCTTACAGCGGAGTAATATTGGCGGGTGGCATTGCTGCAAAAATATTATCTTTTATGCAACAAGGAATATTCATGGATGGTTTTTTAGCCAAAGGACGTTATAAATATGTGCTGGAGTCTATTTCGGTAAGAATTTGTACAAATACTGAAGCTGCATTATGGGGGGCTGCTTTTTGTGCTATGAAAGCCGCTGTATAAGTTAATCTAAGTTTAGAATTACTGAATAAGTGATCTATCCGTGGCTTGCGTTGCCAATAGATAGTTTTTAATGGCTCTATAATTATAATAGTTTGGAGGGTTTTAAAAACGCCACGCAACGAGTAGTAAGGTTTACAGCGTCTAAATCAAACTCAGGTTAAATACAGAGTTGCAATAAATCCCAACTAAATGAAATGGCTGATTTTTGATGAGTCGATTTAAAGGATATGTGGTTTTAAAACTATCCGAAGTGTTGATTGTTAGGGCTATGATCACTTATAAAGTATCTAGTGCCGCTTTTTGCTGAAACTGAGAGATGAGTCAGGCGATAGTTAGAATTGCGTGTATTGACAGGGAGTCAGGTAAAATAAAGATAGAGTTGTATTTAAGAGCTTGGTTTTTAATAATAAATACAAAAAAAATATGAAGGCTATGTTGCTGTTTTAAAAAATATGCGATTTGGGCTTGACATAGTCAATTGAAGTGGTAGACTCACTCCACACAACAAGGAAGATGTGATGTTGTTTAAAGCTAATACAACTTGACGCAAGGAAGTAAACTAAGAAACTTCGGGTTGATTAACCAGAAATTTTAATAAATATTTAGGAGGTAGAATATGGCTGCTACAACTGAGTCAGTCAAAGCTGATGCTGCAGAAGCTCCGCTTTTAAACAAAAGAAACCTAATTGCTGGTTTTATGTTGTATCTTGTGTTTTATTCATTTATTCGTTGGTATGAAGGCGTTTATGGATGGTCTGCTGGTTTAGATTCATTCGCGCCAGAGTTCGAGACATATTGGATGAATATGCTGTATATCGAAATGGTTATTGAAGTGTTGTTGTTCTCTTCAATTAATGGCTGGTTGTGGAAAACTCGTGACCGTAAAGTTATGTCAATTACTCCACGTGAAGAATTAAGAAGACACTTCACACATTGGACATGGTTAGTAATGTACGGCTGGGCAATTTATTGGGGTGCTAGTTATTTTACAGAGCAAGATGGTACATGGCATCAAACAATTGTTCGTGATACTGACTTTACACCAAGTCATATTATTGAGTTCTATTTGTCTTATCCAATCTACATTATTACTGGTACTGGAGCTTTTATGTATGCAAAAACAAGATTGCCTACATACCAAGAAGGTTTGCATTTGATGTATTTGGTTTCTGTTGTTGGTCCTTTCATGATTCTGCCAAATGTTGGTCTGAATGAGTGGGGTCATACATTCTGGTTTATGGAAGAGTTATTTGTTGCTCCATTGCATTACGGTTTCGTATTCTTTGGTTGGGCAGCTCTTGCAATTATGGGTGTTGTGAACACAGAAGTCATGACAATCACAAAATTATTGAAAAAAGATTTGGCTTAATAGTTGAATGCTTTTCGATAAAACAATGCTATCTCCTAGTTATGTCCTGATTTAATTTTCGGGACATACAAAGCTGAGTTAGTAAATAAAAAATATAATTTTAATTTTTAGGAGGTAAGCTAATGAGCGCATCTCAATCAGCTGTAAGATCTCGTGCGGAAGCTGTTCAAGTTTCTCGTACATTCGACTGGATGATTCTCTTTACAGTGTTCACTGCGGTTCTTGGTGGATATCACATTCACTATATGTTGACTGGTGGTGACTGGGACTTTTGGACTGACTGGAAAGATAGACGTCTGTGGGTAACTGTAGCACCTATCGTATCTATTACATTTCCTGCTGCAGTTCAAGCGTGTTTGTGGTATAGATATCGCTTGCCGTTTGGTGCTGTAGTTTCTGTTTTGGCATTGATGTTGGGTGAGTGGATTAATAGATATCTGAATTTCTGGGGATGGACATATTTCCCTGTTAATTTCTGCTTTCCATCTAACTTAATTCCAGGTGCTATTGTTCTTGATGTTGTGTTAATGTTATCAAGCAGCTTAACTGCAACTGCAGTTATTGGTGGTTTAGCGTATGGTTTGTTATTCTATCCTGGTAACTGGCCAATTATAGCTCCATTACACGTTCCTGTTGAATACAATGGTATGATGATGACTTTAGCGGACTTGCAAGGCTATCATTATGTACGCACAGGAACTCCAGAGTACATTAGAATGGTTGAAAAAGGTACTTTGAGAACTTTCGGTAAAGACGTTGCTCCTGTATCTGCGTTTTTCTCTGGTTTCGTTTCTATTATTATCTATTTCTTGTGGCATTTCTTCGGTAGATGGTTTTCAAAAACTGATTTCGTTGATAGCTCAAACGTTTAATCGAAAACCAAAATACACGAAATTTCAGAACTGGCAATAATAACTATTGCCAGGTAACCTAAAAATAGATTCTCTAGTAATAGAGGAGGATATATGAAAATAATAAAAGACAAAGTTGCTAAATTATCCTTTGTCGCACTGCTGATGTCACTTACAGCAGCGATGTTTTACACGCCAACAGCATCTGCTCATGGAGAGAAATCGCAAGCTGCATTTATGCGTATGCGTACTATTCATTGGTTTGATCTTAACTGGTCTAAAGATACAGTTGCAGTTAACGACACAATGACAATTTCTGGTAAATTCCATGTTTTCGCAGGATGGCCAGAGACTGTAGATAAACCAGAGGTTTCTTTCTTAAATATCGGTATTCCTGGTCCTGTGTTTATTCGTGCTGGATCTTGGATTGGCGGTCAATTGGTTCCTCGTTCTGTATCTTTGGAGTTGGGCGAGACTTACGAGTTTAAAGTATTGTTAAAAGCACGTCGTCCAGGCGATTGGCACGTTCATACAATGATGAACGTTCAAGGCGGTGGTCCAATCATCGGTCCAGGAAAATGGGTAACTGTTACTGGATCAATGGGAAGCTTCGTTAATAACATTACCACATTAACTGGTGAGACAATTAACTTAGAAACATATAACTTGAGTAATATCTATTTCTGGCATGCTTTCTGGTATGCTTTAGGATTGGCTTGGTTGGCTTTCTGGGTAAAACGTCCATTGTTTGTTCCACGTCACATTGCTGTAAGCAGTGGTAAAGCAGATACTTTGATTTCAGCAGCTGATAAAAAAGTTGCGCTTGGTTTTGCTGTTGCTACTATAGCTATCGTAGCTGGTTCTATGGGCACAACAAACGAAAAGTTCCCAGTTACAACACCATTACAAGCTGGTTTGTTACGCGGTATGCAGCCAATTCAAATGCCTGAGTCAACGGTATCTGTGAAAGTTGATGATGCTTCTTACCGTGTACCTGGTCGTGCTATGCAAATGACACTAACAGTTACAAATAACGGTGATTCAGCTGTTCGTTTAGGTGAATTCAACACTGCAGGTGTTCGTTTCTTAGATCCAGCTGTTTTACAAGACGAAACAGCTTATCCTGACGATTTGTTAGCTGAAGAAGGCTTAACAGTAAGTGATAACAGTCCGTTAGCTCCTGGCGAAACAAGAACTGTTGAAATTACTGCTTCTGACGCAGCATGGGAAGTTTATCGTTTAGCTGACTTGATTTATGACCCTGATAGCCGTTTTGCTGGTTTGTTATTCTTCTTTGATGCAGAAGGCAATCGTCAAATGGTTATGATTGACGCACCATTAATTCCATCTTTCATATAAAGAAAAATCTTAAGACATTAACAGTCTTAGGATAGGAATTAAAAACCTCACTGTTGAAAGACAGTGGGGTTTTTTTATGAGTATGCTAGAGAAATTTGGAGTATTTTATATTTTAGGTTCGAATCTTGCCAATGTAAGTCAAGCTCGTAGCAGCGTAATAATGAAGAGTTTGTTTGTCAAGCTGGAAACTGCTTTTGAAGTGGAGGGGATAATTACAATGAGTTTATGTTGGTTGCTAAAAAAATCAAATCCACATTTTTTACGTTATTCTGTTAATTATCCAACCAGTACTGTAAATGATTAAATGCAAGGATGAAACTTTCAAAAAACTCAAACAATTGCGTGAGCCTACATCTTTGCATATTATATTGCTGATCTGTGAAAAGACTCGGCTTCATCTTGATGCTGAAAAACGCTGTATTTAAGAGCAATACAAAAAAGTAAGTAAGAATTTGAACTTTAAAACTTCAATTAAAAGCTTTAAGTGGAGGATAATAAGTTTCAAGGTATTATGAAATACTGGAGGTCACGCTTTGCATGGCATTGCAAGCAAAGCTTGCACTCCGAGATACCGAAAACTTTTAATAGAAAGCAAATTGTTAATTAATGTGCTACACCATTTTACTTGTTTGTTGATTAGTCATGTCGAGTTTGGAAGTGACATTTATACATAGATATAGGTTTAACTTTATATTCAAGTTGAGATTCTTATATATCACTTCAACCATTAGCATTCAAAAAGGATTGAATGTCCTGCTATCTCATGCAGTGTTTTTAGTAAGTGAGCAATTGAACTTATGATTTGAGTTTATCTGACGGTTTATTTCTGGATTTTTAAAATTTCTTTTTTCCTTTCAATACATTTACTATGAATAATAGCCGTATTTTAGAAAAACAAAACGCTCAACAAATTGCACAAGTTTTAAGTGAGGCTTTGCCATACATTCGTCGTTTTCAAGGGAAAACGGTAGTGATTAAGTTTGGTGGCAATGCAATGATTAATGAAGAGCTAAAACATAGTTTTGCTAGAAACATCGTATTGATGAAGTTAGTTGGTATTAACCCAATTGTAGTTCATGGTGGCGGCCCGCAAATTGGTAACTTATTAAAAAAGTTAGGAAAGGTGAGTGAATTTATTGATGGAATGAGAGTGACAGATAGTGAAACGATGGATGTTGTAGAGATGGTTTTAGGTGGATTAGTTAATAAAGATATTGTTAATTTAATTAACCGTAGTGGAGGTAAAGCGGTGGGATTAACAGGAAAAGATGGTGACTTTATCAGAGCACGAAAAATTGTAATGCAACAGGTAGACTCGCACAAGTTAGCACATGAAATTATCGATTTAGGGCATGTCGGTGAGGTCGAAAGTATTGATCCTGCTGTGGTTGAGATGCTTGGACATAGTGATTTTATTCCTGTAATTGCACCAATAGGTGTTGGCAAAGATGGTTATTCTTATAATATTAATGCTGATTTAGTTGCAGGCAAAATAGCGGAAGTTCTAAAAGCAGAAAAACTGTTACTACTTACCGATATCACTGGAATTTTGGATAAAACTGGAAATTTACTTACAGGGTTGTCGATTAAAGATGTAGATGCTTTAATTGCAGATGGCACGATTACTGGAGGTATGATTCCGAAAACTCGTTGCGCAACAGATGCGTTAAAAGGCGGAGTATCTGCTGTACATATCATTGATGGGCGTGTTGAAAATGCGGTATTGTTAGAGTTATTTACAGATCAAGGAGTGGGGACTCTACTGCATTAGTTTTTCCAACTACTTTACTTTATGCTAGTTAGAAAGAACTAGGTGGGGAGTTTGCAGTATTCAACCTTTCTTTTAGATAATCACTAAATTTGTTTCTAATTTCTTCTGCTTTATAGTTTGAGCAGATGCCCTTATTAGTTAAAGCATCATTAGTACATCTGATATCTAAAAAAATTTGCGACTTACTTCCTTCTATTGATATTTTAGAAATAGATAAATTTAGATCTGTATCAGAAATAGGGTCTTCGCTCATAAATAACGTATCAGTATCTACATTAATTTTCGCAGTTGAATTAGCTTTTACAAATTCTTTAGCAATAATCCAAGCTTTTTCGCATTGACTGGAGCTATCACAGCTAAATAAGCCTGGTTGATTTGCTGATTTGTCATTATTTCCATTTGCAGTAGAGCTGTTTTTTGATTGAGTTAAAAAAATAAAACGAGCTCTGTCTGCAGTAAATTCTGCCTCACTTTTCTCTCTTTTTTGCTGTAAGTCATTAGCTGCTTGTTTTATTTGAATTATTTTTTTCTGAATATCCTCGATTCTGTCTAAAACGCTAACAGGAATTTTGGAGTTTTTAATTTCATATGATGCAGCATTCTGTTGCTTTGCTGCTAGTTCATCATCTAGTTTTTTATTAGTTTCTCGTAACATTCGATCTTGCTCATTAAACACTTGCATTTTTGCGGCGTGAGTTGTGTCCATTGCAGCAAGATCAATAAAACTACTTAATAAGTTTTTATCATGTGCTTTTTGTTTAAGATTAAGTTGTTCTTGTTGTTTTTTTAATTGCATTAACCGCTTGTAAATTTCAAGCTCTGCTTTAGTTTTAGCTCTTGCAGCTACTTTAACCACTCGGGCATTTTTGTCTAATTCCGTATGACCTAATTCGGCTTTAGAGGGGGGGACTTGATCAGAAAAAGAAACTTTTCCGTTTTCATCTACCCAACGATACATGTGTTTGGACTGAGCTTGACTTTGAGATTGAGCTAAGGCAGGAGTAAAAGCAAAACATAGGGCTGTTATGCATTGAGCAGACAGTAATAGTTTCATTGTACATCCTATTTTAGAAGCTGAATTAGCAGCTATTAATTATTGGCGTTATAAGTAGTTAAATTGAAGAGCGTTAAAAAGTGAAGAAAAAGCAATCGTTAATATAGTAAATTGCTGTCTTATTTATTCACTTAATTTATGAGCTCTTTTTCTAATATAGCTTTTAACTAACTAAATGATTTAGTGTTGGTTAGGAGAATAGTTATTTTCAGTATTTATGTTATATATGTAAACTAATGAGCATTCGATAATATATACTTATTGGGTAATAAGGCTAACTTATTAAAATAAATAAGCGAGCTGTTCTTCTAATGGAGGTAATAATAACATTTTAGTTAGTTGCAACAATATTATGGCCGCTAACGGTGAGAAATCAAGACCATTTAAATCAGGAGTCATTCTTCGACAAAAATTAAGAACAGGCTCGGTGAGATTTGCCAGTAAAGCAAATGCCGGATTATAAGTATTCGGATTAAACCAGCTTAACAACGCTTGAGCAAAAATAGCGAAAATAAAAATATTTAAAGTCAGTCCAATTAAATGTGCGCACGAAAGAACGAATAGAGTGAAAAAGTTTGGATTAACACCTTGCAATAGCCAAATTGATAAATTGGTCATCATTTGCAATAGTAAAGCCAGTAAAATCGATGAGCTGTCAATTTTTCCGATTGGTGGAACAAAACGCCGCAATAATTTCAGAGGTGGATGAGTTATTGTTACCAAGGTTTGGCAAAATGGATTGTGAAAGTCAGCTTTAACCCATTGCAATAAAAAACGTAGCACTACAGCTAAAATATACAAAGACAGCAGGCTGTCGATTAGAAAAATCAACGGTACTATCATATAGTTAGCATTCATTAGCCTACTCCTAACTGTTTTGATATTTCAATAGAGCGATCTTTAGCGGCATGTAATGCTTTTGATACCAGTTGTGCGAAATTACCTTGTTCAAAAGTTTCTATAGCGCGTTGCGTAGTGCCCCCCGGAGAGGTAACACGGTTGCGTAGTTGCTGAGGTGACTCGCTTGATTCTAATGCAATTTTAGCAGCTCCCAACGCTGTTTGTTGAATCAGTAATCGTGCTGTTTCTTTTGATAAGCCCATTTCTATTGCAGCAGATTCCATTGTTTCCATTAAGAGAAAATAATATGCAGGGCCGCTGCCCGAAACTGCTGTCACAGCGTCCAATTCAGATTCATTATCTACCCAAAGAGAAATACCAACAGCGCGTAAAATATTCTCTGCTAGGTCGCGCTGCTCATTGCTGACGTTAGAATTGGCATGTAATGCAGTTGCACCTGTTAATACTAAAGCTGGTGTATTAGGCATACAACGTACAATTGCGATTTTCTCACCTAGCCATTGGCTTAAACTCAGTTGAGAGATACCTGCAGCAATAGACACAACTAATGTGTTTTTTGTTTGCAATAAAGCAGCACTACTTTCTGCGACGCTACGCAGAACTTGCGGTTTTACGGCTAATACTACAACATCAACTTCATTAATAACTTCATTATTATCGCCTGAAATATTAACGTTGAGTGTTGATGCTAACGTTTGTAGTGCATCTTGATTAACATCTGATACCCAAATTTGCGAAGGGGCGTGACCACTAGCAATCAAACCGCTAATGAGGCTAGATGCCATATTGCCACCGCCGATAAAACCAATGTTTTTTGTTTTCATGTAAACTTTAATATTAAAAAAAATCAAGACACAGCCAGAAAGTACGTCTATTTTACCGATTCTGAAAAGATAAAGAATATTTTCAATTGCTTTATAGACAGAATTTGTTCGAAAGTAGGATATTTTTATTTAGCGTTTCAAGTCTTTTAGGCTAAAGTCATCCAGATGAAGAACTAAAGCACCTAATCCAAGGCTGACTAAAGCACTGAGCGTTGGGTGGTTTGGAAACAAATGAATATCTAACAATGCCCATACGCCCCGCCATACCATAATAATACCAAAAACTACAATAATAGCATTAATAGTTGGGTGTAACTCTTTCAATCGCGCGACAGATGTTTGTTCTGGTTGTTTTTCTAATGATGTGTTTTCTTCTTGTGATTCTAATGTAGATGTCATAATGAACTTACCAGTAGTTAACTAAGGTTTAAACTATTTTACTATAAGAATATAACAATAACAGAAGGTTATAAAGAGTTAAACTATTTACGATGCTAAGTCATCTAAAATGATTTTGGTTAGAGCAGAAAACTTTACTAGCAAGAAGGTTTTTTTCTGTGGAAATGAGTTCTTTAAACAGAAAAAAGCCGCGTTGTTAATTTAAAACACGGCTTTATTTTGGCAAATCTTAATTGATGACTCGATGCCCACGCCCTGTCATACAATCATTAAAAGCTCTTTTGTATTGAGTGTTGGAGTCAAAACCTTGTTTTGCAGCTCCACCAATGCCGCCCGCAGTTCCGCCTATCATTGCTGATGTAGCAACATTTCCACCTGAAACAGCACCAACAATCGCTCCTGTCACAGCTCCCATTGCGCCTCCAGCTACGGTACCTATGGCTGCTTCTTTTGCTGTATTGCCGCCAGCTTGTTCCGCCAAAGCTTGACACTCTTGCAAATCACGGTCGAGGTTTGCTGTTGCTGCTGGATTGCTGACTCGAGTATCTATCGCAGGAGTATAACCGCGCTGTTGAGCACAAGAAGTAACTAAGAGAGTGCTTAAAATAAGTATTGGAGTAACAAATAATTTATTCATGTCGATATCCCAGAGGTTAAAATAAAAAAAATAATTTTATAGAATAGCTCAATTGCGTGAATTGAATGTGAATAAAAAAAATTATTGATGTTTTTCAGAATTTGTAGTGATTTCTGTCATTGCTTGAGCAACCCAAGCTTCAGCTTGTTCATTAATTTCTTTAGCTTTTTTTCCTTCTACTTCAATTGGCGCACCTATTTTAACTTTAATCACCCCAGGATATTTTAAAAAGCTGTAGCGTGGCCAAAACTCCCCCGCATTATGTGCTAATGGGATTACCGGATAACCTGTTTTATGCGCCAACATCGCCCCACCAGCACTGAACTTTTTATCTTCTCCAGGCGCGGTGCGAGTTCCTTCGGGAAACACTAAAACCCACAAGCCTTCTGCTAAAGCTGCACTGCCTTGCTCTATTAAAGATTTTAATGCTTCACGTTGATTTTTACGGTCAATTGCAATCGGTCTTAAAGTCGCCAACGCCCAGCCACCAATTGGTATCCACAATAACGAGCGTTTTAATAACGTTGTGTGTGTTGGTAAAAATAATCGAAACGCAACCGTTTCCCAAGCTGATTGATGTTTGCTCAAAATAATTGCAGGACGGTCTGTTGGCAGGTTTTCCAAACCTTCAATTTTGTAAGTAATGCCGCATAAAACTTTGACTCCCCACATTAAACAGGCGACCCAAACTTTTGCCATTTTGTAGCGTATCTTAAAACTGACAAATGGCGCAGCAACCAAAATCAACGTTCCAATAATCGTGAAGGAAACAATAATATAAACAAAAAATACAGCAGAGCCTAAATACACTCTAAAACTGGGTTGTCTGGAGGATGAATTTTGTTGCGTCATAAAGATTCTCAAAAATGGGAATATTAAGAGTGGGATTTTTAGAAATAGTTTTTAAACCTTTCCCTGTTTTAACTAATAAAGGTTTGGCAGAAACAGCTTGCGCTGCTTGAATATCGCTCAAACTATCGCCGATAAAAAAAATATCTTGCAGAGGATAGTTTTTTTCTTGGCTAAATTTTTTTAATAAACCGGCTTTAGGTTTTCGACAATTACAGTTTGCATTGGGTGAATGCGGACAAAAATAAATCGTCTCAATGTGTCCGCCTTTTTCAGCTAATAAACGTTGCATTTTGTCGTGCATGGTGTTTAAAGTCTCAAGCGAATAATAGCCACGAGCAATGCCAGACTGATTGGAAACCACCGCGACTTTAAAGCCATTTTTGTTTAATAGCGCAATAGCTTCTAAACTGCCTTTAATTGGAATCCATTCTTCCGGCGATTTAATATAATCATCAGAATCGTGATTAATCACACCATCGCGGTCGAGTAAAACGTATTTTTCAGACATTACGATTGTAATTTAGAAATATCTGCGATTTGCAAAAATTGCTGCGCTAATAAATCCAATAATGCTAAACGGCTGGCGCGTAATTGCAAATCATCACAATTCACCATCACGTTATCAAAGAAATTATCCACCGGTTGTTTGAGTTGTGCTAACCGATATAAAGCGGCTTGATAATCGCCTTGTGCCAATAATGGCTCAATATCGGCTGCGGATTGTTTTGCAACTGCCAATAATTCAATTTCCGCAGTTTCAACCAATTCACCTACAGTGGCGGCGGCAGGTGTTTCTGATTTTTTCAAAATATTGCTGATGCGTTTATTGGCAGCGGCTAAACTTTCCGCTTCCGGCAAGGCTCTAAACGCTTTTACCGCTTGCAAACGTTGCATAAAATCGAGTGGTTGCGCAGGTTTTATCGAGATGACCGCTTCAAATTCGTCGTGGCTAAATCCTTGCTCCAAACAATAACCGCGCAAACGTTCAAAAATAAAATCCATTACTGTAACTTTTGTACTTTCTCTGTCAAAACCCTCATAGTTCTTTAAGTCGTGATGTTTTAAATAGCCTAATGAAGTATCAACAAGGACGTTAAGATTAAATGTTAAATTATTTTCAATTATTGTTCGTAGTATGCCTAAAGTTGCTCGTCTTAAACCATATGGGTCTTTGTCACCAGTAGGTAATAATCCAATACTGAAAATACTTGTTACAGTATCAATTTTATCGGTGATTGCTAATATTTGACCGACCTTACTTTCAGCCGTTTTACTGCCCGATTGTTTGGGAAAATATTGCTCTTCAATAGCTTTTGCTACATCTGGATGTTCACCGTCAGCTAATGCGTAATAATGCCCCATAATTCCCTGTAAGTTAGGGAACTCACTTACCATGTTAGTTAGTAAATCTGCTTTTGATAATTCTGCCGCTCGTTCTGCTAAAACGACATCTGATTTTAATTCTGAGTGATAAGTAGCAATAAGTTTTGTCAATTTGATAACACGCTGGGTTTTATCAAACAACGTTCCCAACTTTTGTTGAAAAACGATGGTTTTTAGCAATTCCACTCGCGCAGAAAGCGGTTGTTTTCTATCTTGATTCCAGAAAAATTCCGCATCCGCAAAACGCGGCAAAATCACCCGCTCGTTGCCGCGTTGAATCGAAGCCGGATTAGTGCTTTCTAAATTGCTGAAAGTGATGAAATGCGCCAACAAGCCGCCGTCCGCATTCACCACCGGAAAATATTTTTGATTGCTTTGCATGGTGGTAATCAACACTTCTTTCGGCAACGCTAAAAAGCGCGTGTCAAAATTGCCCACCACAGGCACAGGATATTCATTTAAAGAACTGATTTCATTCAGTAAATCTTCTTCAATATGCGCCGCACCGCCGACTTTTGCCGCCGCTTCATTCGCACGGGTGCGGATAATATCTTTACGTTGTTCGAAATCGGCAATCACTCTGCCTTGTTCTAATAAAGTTTGCGCGTAGCTTTGCGGGGTTGAAATAGTAATCGCCGCAGGTGCATGGAAACGATGACCGCGCGTTTGCTTGCCGGTTTTTAAGCCTAAAATTTCCGCATCAATCACGTTTTCACCGTACAGCAACACCGCCCAATGCACAGGACGCACGAATTCAGCTGTGTTGTTACCCCAGCGCATTCGTTTCGCAATTGGCAACGCCGCGATGCTTTTGCGGATAATTTCAGGAATTAATTCAACGGTGGTTTGACCTTGCACGGCTTGTTTGAAAATCAGCCATTCGCCTTTATCGGTTTTTAACTGCTCTAATTGTTCAAAAGTTGTGCCGCAACTTTGCGCAAAACCAACGGCGGCTTTGCTAGGATTACCTTCATTGTCATAAGCGGCTTTCAAAGCAGGGCCGCGTTTTTCGACTACTTTATCGGGTTGCGTGGCGTTTAAATCGTGGATTAAAACCGCTAAACGGCGTGGTGTGGCGTAAGATTTCACTTCGCCATAACTTAAATCGGCTTCTTTTAAACCGTTAATAATGCCATCGGTCAAAGCGCGGCTTAATATCAATAAGGTTTTAGGCGGCAATTCTTCTGAGCCTAATTCAAATAATAAATCGTGTTGTTCTGTCACAATAATTCTCACTGTGTTTAGATTTTTAATTTAATAACGTGTGGATGTAAATTTAAGCATCACAACATTTTTTATATTTTTTGCCGCTGCCGCATGGACAAGGATCGTTTCGACCGACTTTAGGTTTTGTTTCTTTTTTATCGTTATTCATTTTATCAATCCAATAATAAAACAAGGTAGAAACAATGGTGGATATTTGCGCCACTAAAGCTTGTCGATTTTCTTCTGTAATTTCGTGTGCTTTTTCCAACGCAACAATAGGAGCAAGTAGCGCGGTATTTTCAGCATCCGTTAAAAATAAATCCCATTCTTTGCGGCAATAATCCATTCCCTGATTAAATCCTAAAGCCCATTTTTGTGCATTTTCGAGCGTGCGCGGCATATATTGCTTATTTTCAATGGCTGCACTGGCTTGATTCCAATAGCGAATTAAAATCATCATAACGCGCTCCAATTCTTCCTCGGAAGCAATGGCGCGTTTTTGTCCAAAAATCGTATTCATCCAGTCAGCAGGTTTTGCCATCACAGGATTAATAATTAACGCACAAAATAATCCGTCCAGCGTTTCTAAAGTCATGCACTCGGCATTTGTTTGTGAAAGCGACTCTAAATAATTTTGCAACCATGTTAATTCGCTTTCAGAAAGGGATTGCGTAAGCGGGATTTTATTTTTTTTCATGACGGGGCGTTGCCTATATTTTTTAAGAGTGTTTCGTCTATTTGGTCAGCATTGTTCATTAAATAGGCTGCCCAGTTAAATAATTGTGTAATACCTTTGGCATTTTGTTCTTTTAGTTTTTCAAAAACTGCTTTAAAGCGAGGATTATTTTTGCTTGTGGCGGGTTTAGCTAATTTTTTCAACTCTTCAAAATCACTGGAAAGTTGATAATACTCTAGTGACAAATTCACTTGTTTCGCTTCGTTAATTAGCCATTTTTCGATATTGGGATGCAAGATTAAATAATGACTCTCTAATTGATGTTTATAAAGCCTTACACTGTGCATTTCGTTTATAAAATCAAATTTTTTTGCTTGTAATTTATCAGGAGAATCTTTATCCATATCTAAAATACCAAGAGCGAATTTTCCTATAAATTTTTTCTGCATGAGCCTAATTACGTTATTACAACCTGTTTGATGATTATAGCTTTTTTGTGGTGGCAATAAGGTTTCCATTAAATTGGTATCAAGAAAGCATTCTGGCAGAACATAATCATCCATGTTGTGTAAATCGCTCATAATTGAAAAACACATCTATACCATAATCATAAACTTCATTGACTTCATCATCTGTTAAACGATAAATAACAGTTTGCCCGTCTTTAAAATCCGCCATGTAAATAGCAACATCGTTGCGGTTGTACTCTAAAAAATCGTTGAGTACATAAGGACTATGCGTAGCGATAAAAAACTGATTCGTTTCTGAGTTAAGAACGTCTTGAGTGA
Source organism: uncultured Methylomonas sp. (assembly GCA_936941155.1). Taxonomy (GTDB): domain Bacteria; phylum Pseudomonadota; class Gammaproteobacteria; order Methylococcales; family Methylomonadaceae; genus CAIQWF01. The sequence goes on from CAKZJE010000031.1 coordinate 281,655, forward strand.
AGTGCGCAATATACGGTGGAAAACAATGTGCTTCGGGTTCTTCAAAAAGTAAAATTGAATTTTTATTGGAAGCAATTGCTGTTTTAAAAAAAATAACACGCTGTAATGTATCCGCAATAGAACTAAAAGGAAAAGAAACCATTGCATTATCTTCTTTCAATGTTTTCATTATCCTTAAAGTATTATTTGTTTTATCAAATAATAAACTCAAACCATATTCAACAAATAATGCTGATAATTCATTTTTTATATTATCTTTTTGAGCAATTTCAAAGAAATTAGTTCCATTGGGAGGAATCAGTCCAAAGACTTTGATAAAGTCTTGTTCTTTTGATATAAAAGAATGAGGAAATTTATAATATCTAACTTTAGGAGATGGATAATCTCTTTTTTTATAATTACCAGCAATATTAAATTTTCCATCTACGATAATGGTATGGTTTTCTGGTCTTGGAATATTAATAACTGGATAATTAGAATCAGGAAATAAACCAGAAAATTCAAAAATTGGACTTTGATTTTCTAAGTTTATATCAATTCTAACAGCATTATCTACAGAGTATAAGATACTACAAAAACTACCATCATCAGTATTGACAGTAATTATTTCACCCGTATTTCCATCAAAAAAAAGTTCTGCAAGGTTTTCTAATCTAACAAACTGAGTTAATTTTTTACTTTTATTATATTTAAAATAAGGCAAAGAAAATAACCCAATCGCCTCCAAAATATTCGACTTTCCCATATTCGGCTTGCCAATAAGTAAATTAATCCGTTTGCAATCGCTCAAAGTCACATCTTTAAGCGATTTAAAATTGGAAATATGAATGTTTTTAAAAAACGACTCGCTCATTTATTTCTGACACATCGGAAAACCCAACGCTTCCCTTCTTGCGTAATAAGCTTCTGCCACCGCTTTCGCTAAGTTCCGCACCCGCAAAATATAACGTTGTCTTTCAGTCACCGAAATCGCATGACGCGCATCTAACAAATTAAAGGTATGCGAGGCTTTTAATACCATTTCATACGCAGGCAACGGCAATCCCGCAGCAATTAATTTTTGGCTTTCTTGCTCGTAAGTGTCAAAACATTGAAACAGGAAATCAACATTCGCGTGGTCAAAATTGAACGCAGACATTTCCACTTCATTTTGATGATACACATCGCCATAACGCACCACGCCTTGTGGCGTGTTTGCCCACACCAAATCAAACACGCTTTCCACGCCTTGAATATACATCGCGATACGTTCCAAACCGTAAGTGATTTCACCTGTCACCGGACGACATTCCAAACCGCCGACTTGTTGAAAATAGGTAAACTGCGTGACTTCCATACCGTTTAACCACACTTCCCAACCCAAGCCCCACGCGCCGAGTGTCGGTGATTCCCAGTTATCTTCCACAAAACGCACGTCATGCTCTAATAAATCCAAGCCCAAATAACGCAGCGAGCCTAAATACAAATCTTGAATATTGTCAGGCGAAGGCTTTAACATCACTTGATATTGATAATAATGCTGCAAACGCATGGGATTTTCGCCAAAACGCCCATCGGTAGGACGGCGCGAAGGCTGCACATACGCCGCGCTCCAAGGCTCAGGGCCAATGGCGCGTAAAAAAGTGGACGGATGAAATGTTCCTGCGCCAACTTCTAAATCTAAAGGTTGCAACAACACACAGCCTTGCTCAGACCAGTAAGCTTGCAGAGCTAAAATCAGCCCCTGAAAAGTGGTTAAATCATTGTTTGAACTAGACACGATGCTCTTTGATTGGACGATAAAAGTCGGCAATTATAGCGCAAAAACGCGCTGGCTGTAGGCTGGGATTTTTCAAACGCTTAGCTGAACATTTGTAAAGACTAGCGAGTTTCCATGTTTGGTTCTAAATACAGGGATTTAAAGAACAACAGGAGAGGCGTAAAGTAATTGCGTTGCTAACGCTAAAACTTGCTCCACTTTAATTTCAGCAATTGAAAAATCCAGTTTGTTTAATTTATAAGGATTAACGACAGAGGGCGATTTTAAAACTTTATTGATTGCGGTTTGATAAACCCGACGAACTGGTGTGCAGCCAAATAAAACAATGGCAGGAATATTTAAGCCCCAGGCAAGATGGGTAGGGCCTGTGTCGTTGCCAATCACTAAATCGGCTTTAGAAATGGCCATTTTTAAATCATTCAAATCTAATTTGGGTAATACTTGAATAAATTGCGAATGATGCGCCAACCATTGGGCTTTTTCCTGCTCTGCTGCATTTCCCCACACCACTAAACAATTTTGTTTCAACTGCTCGGCAAGCTCTAAAAAATGTTCTTTAGGATAATTACGGCTTTCCCATGTCGAACCAATCACAAAAATAATATTTTTTTTATCTGGAGGAAAATAACTTTCTAACTCTTTGTTTTTATTTTGAAAAAATATAAAAGTGTTTTTGGCGTGAATTTGTGCCGAACTAATCGCAAAACCTAGTGGCGCGGATAAAATTTTTGCATTTCGATCAATGGTGTTTTCGTGATACGGGCAGTCTATTTTTAAGGTGTAAAAATAAGCGGCTAACTTTTCCCGAATAGAGTTTTGATTAAATCCGGCTACTTTTTTGCCTAATAATTTAGCAACTATCGCTGATTTGATTAAGCCTTGCGCATCAATGACCAAATCATAATTATTTTTAGAAATCTGGTGAATGTTTTTTAATTCACGCCAGAATTTACTTTTATCTTTTTTTAACGCTTTTAAATTAACCGGATAAATCGCATTTATATCGGGATTATGTTCCAAAATAGCTAAAAAACTTTCTTCAACAATCCAATCAATTTGAATAGTGGGCGAGTGAGCTTTGATAAATTGTAATGCCACCATTGCATGGACAATATCGCCTAATGCGGATAATTTTACGATGGCTATTTTCATAACTTTTTTAATTCTCGACTTGGTATAACAACTAAAAATTTACTCCTGCGAAAAACTATCTAATGTTTCCAAAACTTGGTGCGGTTTTATCTCTGTTAAACAGTGTGTATGTTCTAAAGGGCAGGTGCGTTGAAAACAAGGGGAGCAGTTTAGCCCTAAATGAATGATTTTTGCTGTGGAGCTTAACGGCGGTGTGAATTCAGGGTCAGATGAGCCATAAATTGCGATTAAGTTTTTATTTAAAGCGGCAGCAACGTGCATTAAGCCAGAATCATTGCTGATAACAGCATCTGCAAGTGACAATAAATCAATCGCCTCTACAATATTGGTTTCTCCACAAAAATCGACACAGCCGCCTGTACAAAGTTGATTGATTTCTGCGGCAATGACCATATCTTTTGCCGAACCTAGCAACCAAACTTGCCAGCCTGAGTTTATTTTATCGCGTGCAACTTTGGCATAATAAATTGCAGGCCATTGTTTGGATTCACCAAATTCTGCACCCGGGCACAACGCTAAAATTTTCGTTTGCGTGTTAATAGAATATTTTGCAATGACTTGCTGCTGATTTTCTTGGCTAACTTTAAATTGTGGAAACGGGCAAGAAGGTGGAATGGTGGGTTGTTTTGTGTCTGCTAATGCGACAAAACGCTGCACCGTTTGCAGCAACACCGTTTCATCTAAGCGGCGCATATCATTGAGCAAGCCCTTACGGAATTCACCGCGATAGCCAGTTCTGAGTGGAATTTTGGCAAAAAACGGTGTAAGTGCTGATTTCCATGTGTTCGGCAATAAAATGGCTTGGTCGTAATGATGCGATCGTAGCGATTTGCCTAGTTTTATTCGGGCAAATATCCCTAGTTTGCCGCGTTTCAGCGGCATTTCTATGGCTAAAGAGACTTCCGGCATTCGTTGTAACAAACCTAGCGTCCATGCTGGGGCAATAACGTCAATCTGACAATCGGGCTGTTGCTGTTTTAACGTGATAAACAGGCTTTGCGCCATTACCATATCGCCGACCCAAGCAGGGCCGACGACTAAAATGCGTTTGTTTTCTTTCATGTTAGCTGGCATAGGTTAACCATTCGCCGTGATCGGCACGGCGACCGTGGACATAATCAAAATATAAGCTTTGTAATTTTTCTGTAATTGGCCCGCGACCACCCGCGCCAATGGCTCTGCCATCGTATTCACGAATTGGTGTGACTTCCGCTGCTGATCCTGTGAAAAAAGCTTCATCTGCCACATAAATTTCATCGCGAGTAATGCGTTTTTCAACGACTTCTAAGCCTTGTTCGTGCGCAATGGTCATAATGGTTTCGCGGGTGATGCCTTCTAATGCGCAAGTGGTTTCTGGAGTGTAAAGTTTGCCGTTGCGCACGATGAATAAGTTTTCGCCACTGCCTTCTGCGGCATAGCCTTCGTGGTCGAGTAATAATGCTTCGTCGTAACCGGTTGATAGGGCTTCTTGCAAGGCTAAAATCGAGTTAATGTAATTGCCGTTGGCTTTGGCTTTGCACATGGTGCTATTCACATGATTGCGGGTGTAAGAAGATGTGCGAATGCGGATGCCTTTTTCCATGTTTTCCGCGCCCAAATACGCGCCCCATGTCCATGCAGCCACCATCACATGCGCTTTTAAATTGTCCGCGCGTAAGCCCATGCCTTCTGAGCCGTAAAAACACATGGTGCGAATGTACGCGCTGTCTAAGTTATTTTTTGAAATCGCTTCTTTTTGTGCCAAATTGATTTCGTCTTTAGAAAACGGCAATTTCATATTCAAAATATGTGCGGAACGGAATAGGCGATCGGTGTGTTCTTTCAGCTTGAAAATTGCCGCGCCTTTGTCGGTGTGATAGGCGCGTAAGCCTTCAAACACGCCCGCGCCATAATGCAGGGTGTGAGTTAAAACGTGCACTTTTGCCTCGCGCCATTCAACCCATTGTCCGTCCAGCCAAATTAACCCGTCTCTATCGTCCATTGTTTTCATGTTGTTACCTGTGTTTGTGTTTTGATATGGATGTGTGATTTGAATGTCACGAGGAAAACGCGCTTCAAACTTTGCGGTGTATTATTGCAGTGTTCTCGCGCTTTTAGAATAGCGGGGTTAAGTTTTTCGGGTTTTTGAACACGATTTTCAGGATTTTAGGACTTTCAGGATTAATCTTGTCAATCAGCATTTCAGCGTAGTCACAAAACTGGGAGGCGTGGGTTCTGTTGTGTCAGAGAAAAAGATTGTTAAGGCAACAAAGAAACAGAGGGATAATCAAGGGTTTTAGTATCTACAGTGATTAATGATTTTAAATTTTTAAGCATTTTAAAAATGTTAAACATTTCCAAACCGTCTGCATTGTAATTGTGGCTAATACAATAATTATTTCCTTCTAAAACCACAAAATTCCAGACCAATCCCACGACAAATAATCCATAAATGGGGTGATTGTGTTGATTTAATTCTCTTGCGACCAGCATTGCTGCCAGCACTTGCGCATCTGGCGTGCCTTGATTTTCAATGCTGCGTTTATATTCGTGCAAACAAAACAAAGGCGTGTTGGGTTCGCGTAGTCCTGTGGCAATCATACCGTCCACAATGCCGGACATTTGATAGTCACCGATAGTCGCGGATAAAGGACGCTCTAAGAAATATCCAACTTTGTCATCATCAATGTCAGCTAACATAATGACGGGGCTGATAAATTTATTTTCCAATTCAGTTTCATTCCAGCCTCTGCCCCCGTGAACTAAAACTCTTTGGAATTTTAATAAGATAGCTTTGTCGGTTCGACTAATTTTACAGGGCATTTTTTGCCAAGTATCGAGCAAGTCGGATTGCCAGACTTGGGTTAATCCAAACGTTTTTTCTAAAGTGGTCAGTGTCCAGTCTTTAAAAGTAGCTATTGGCATGATGAGTTACTCCGCAAGATTGGTTTTTGAGTTTTTGTGCATATCGAGCAGTTCTTTTAAGTAGGCGATTTCTCGCTGCTGCATGGCAAGTTCTTTGTCTTTTAATTCATTAATCGCTAATTGTTTTTCTAATTCGGAAGCAGATGATCCAATGTGTATTTTATTGTCATTATCAAAGCTAAGAAAATTAACGATATTTAAAGAGCCTTTTTCGCTTAATTCAAATAATTCAGAAAGTTTTACTTCAAGCGATTCAGCAATTTTTTCCAAGCGAGATAATTTTATATCACTGTTGCCACGTTCAATATCACCGTAAGCACTCGGTGACATATCTAGTTTTTCTGCTAGTTGTTCTTGTGTCAGACCTTTTGTTTCTCGAATTAATCTGATTTTTTCATGCACCGACATCAATATCGCTCCTACCGTTGAAAATACCTGTTCAGCAGTATTGTAGCAAACTTTCAAGAACTTATAATTTCAGGCGCAGTTATTCTGCACCATAGTTTGGATTCTAAGTTAATTTTAAGGTGAAACACTACATGAACTCATTTTTGGATGACGCTTACGCTCTTTTATTAAAAGGCAATGTATACGATGGCATGGACATGTTGGATAGAGAATTAAAAACTTGCAGAAATAAAAATTCATTTAATGAGTGGCGCAATTATGTGTCTTCTTATGTTCTTAGTCACCCTGTAAAAAATCTTATTCATTTATGTCCTTTCACAAAGCATTCATTTTATAAACCTCGTGGTTATGCAGGTGACGCTGAACTAATTGATTTTATCTATGGAGAGGGTCATGCAAAAAATGTGCAGTTAGAAGGAATAGCTCTAAAAATTGCTCATCATAGTTGTAACACTGCTGCTCCGCGTGCGGTTCGTTATCGCCGTGAATTGCTGGCGCAACGGATTGAAGAATCCGTAAACAATGAAGAAAATCCCTTTATTCTTTCGATAGCAGCGGGGCATCTTCGAGAAATCGAGTTGAGTCCATCAGCATTGAATGGAAAAGTTGGACGATTTTACGCATTAGACCAAGATAAAGACAGCGTTGCTTTGATGCAGCGCGAATATGGTTGTTACAATGTATCCGCATCGGTTGGTTCTGTGCGACAACTGTTGAGTGGCAAGATTAAATTTAGTGGTTTATCGCTGGTTTATGCGGCGGGTTTGTTCGATTACTTAGTCGATAAAGTTGCGCAACGCTTGGTTGAAGTGATGTTTAGCTTTTTAAAACCAGGCGGTCGAATGCTGGTGGCGAATTTTTTACCAAATATTCCTGATGTCGGTTATATGGAAAGTTTTATGGATTGGTTTTTAATTTTTCGCAGTCGTGATGAGTTATTGAAATTATTTGAAACATTGCCAAAAGATAAAGTCGCTGATTTGATTGTTTCTTTTGACCCGGATGAAAATATTGTGTTTGTTGAGGCAATTAAAAAATAGTCAAGAAGTTTGCCTACCCTACAAAAAACCGCCTCTTCGAAAAAACCAAAGGCGGTTTTTATTGCCTGTCAGATTTAAAGCATCACATCCGCCCACAGTTTTTCCACAAATTTGCGTTGTTTCGCAAACTGTTTTTCATCCGCCACCGCTTTTTGTCCTTGCAAAACTTGGGCGTGTCCAAAATCACGATAATCACAATACGCCGCTTTCA
>CAKZJE010000032.1 GCA_936941155.1 uncultured Methylomonas sp.
TTTTTCAGCATTTTTCTAATTTTTCAGTGTTTTTTTTCTCTAAGATACCGCTGGTTTTGAATACTTTCACTGTCTCTTTAGACCTTCCAGGTTTTTAAAACCTGGAAGGTCTAGGCTGGGGAGAACAAATATGACAAAAGAAACGCCGTTAATTAGTGGACATTACTACCATGTTTACAATCGTGGTAATAATGGTGCAAATCTGTTTTAGGGTTGGTTCAGGACTGGCAGTCCTTTAAGGACTGCCAGTCCTAAGCTCCGATGGTGATGAAAATATGTTAAAAGAAACTCCTTTATTCAGTGGGCAGTATTACCACATCTATAATCGCGGTAATAATGGCGAAAACCTATTTTTTGAAGAGCGCAATTATCACTACTTCCTAAAACTTTATATTCATTACATTTACCCAATTGCCGACACTTACGCCTATTGCTTGATGAAAAACCACTTTCATTTGTTGGTGAGGATGAAACCTGAAGCGGTGGCTCAGGACTGGCAGTCCTACTCCCAAGCGTTTTCAAACCTTTTTAGCACCTACACCAAAGCCATTAACAAAGCCTATCATCGTTCAGGCAGCTTATTTGAAAAACCGTTTCACCGCATTCCCGTAAACTCCGACAGCTATTTCATTCAACTCATCAGCTACATCCACCGCAACCCGCAAAAACACGGCTTCACTGATGACTTTCGCACTTACCCTTATTCATTCTATGAAACCATTCAGCAACAAAAACACAGCCGCATTCAAACACAACAAGTTTTAAACTGGTTTGGCAATCTCACCGCATTTGAAGATAACCATCAGCATGACAATGATGCTGCCATTCAACATTTGATTGCAGAAGATGACTAAAAAAAGACCTGACAGGTTTTAAAAACCTGTCAGGTCTAACAGTTATTATTCTACTGACTTAAATCCTATAAACCGAATCCGCTTGAATTTTCCGCCTTGAATCTTTAACCTTAAACATTATTCGCTAATATATCATTCCTGCATCATGGAAACCCCGCAAGCTTTTGTTACTTGGTTTAGAAACTCCTCCCCCTACATCCACGCGCACCGCAACCGCACTTTTGTCATCAATTTTGGTGGCGAAGCGGTATTGCTGAATGAATTTGCCCATTTCATTCACGATGTCGCATTGCTGCGCAGCTTAGGAATTCGCCTAGTTTTGGTGTATGGCATTCGCCCACAAATTGACGCACGTTTGCAAAGAAAACAACTGCAATCTGCTTTCAAAAACAATCTGCGCATCACTGACACGGCAACGCTGGAATGCGTGAAAGAAGCAGCCGGCACAGTGCGCGTGGAAATTGAGGCTTTATTATCAATGGGTTTAACCAACTCACCAATGGCAGGAGCAAAAATCAAAGTCGCATCCGGCAATTTTGTCACCGCCAAACCGCTAGGCGTAATTGAAGGCACGGATTTTTGTCACACCGGCGTGGTGCGGCGCATTGATTATGTCGGAATTCATCAACAACTAGATCAAAACAACGTAGTGTTAATTTCACCGTTAGGTTACTCACCCAGCGGCGATATTTTTAACCTAGCGGCTGAAGATGTTGCAACCGAAGTCGCGATTGCGTTGCAAGCGCAAAAATTGATTTTTCTCACCGAAGAAGATTGTTGCGTGCCTGATAGCGATAAAACCATGCAGCAAATCACCACGCATGAAGCGAAAAGTTTGTTAAAAGACTGTCCGCAACTTTCCGCTTATACCTCGCGGATTTTAAATTCTGCTATTCAAAGCTGTGATCGTGGCGTAGAGCGAGTGCATCTGATTAATCGTCGTCAAGATGGTGCGTTATTGTTAGAACTCTTTACCCGCGACGGCATAGGCACATTGATTAGTTCTGCGGAATTTGAAACTTTGCGTCCTGCTAATTTGGACGATATTGGCGGCATTTTAGAATTGATTAAACCGCTGGAGCAGCAAGGAATTTTGGCAAAACGTTCCAGAGAAAAACTGGAAATGGAAATTAACGATTACATTGTGATTGAGCGTGACGGCTTGATTATCGGCTGCACGGCGTTTCATTTATTAAAAAACCACGACATTGCGGTAATGGCGTGTCTTGCTGTGCATATTGATTATCAAAAAGGCGGGCGCGGTCATCGTTTATTTGAATATTTGCTCAACAAAGCCCGCTTGCAAAATCTCAAAAAATTATTTGTGTTAACCACGCAAACCACACATTGGTTTATTGAACGTGGTTTTTTAACTTCCAGCGTAGAAACACTGCCCGACGAGCTAAAAAGCTACTATAATCCACAACGAAATTCAAAAATCCTTTATAAAGAACTTTCAAAAATGCTATGACTCATTCTGCAAAGCCAATCTCTATTTTGCAAATTTCTGATTTGCACGTTCTGCCTCATCGCAACGATAAATTGCTGGGGGTTGCAACTGAATATTACTTTAAGCAGGCTTTGCAACATGCGTTTGAGCAATATCAAGCATTTGATTTAATTTTGGTATCTGGTGATTTGGCGCAAGATCCGTGTTTAGACAGTTATCAACGTATTTATGAAATTCTGTCGGCGTATCAAACTAAAACCGTGTGTTTGCCGGGCAATCATGATGATTGGGCTTTGATGCAAAAGGTTTTAAATGCCGGTTGCGTGAGTTGTGAAAAGCGTTTGTTATGCGGTGAATGGCAATTAATTAATCTCAATAGCCAAAAATTAACCGATCCCGGCGGTTATTTGCAGCAAACCGAGTTAGATTTTTTAGTTGAAAGTTTATCCTCAGAACCAGAACGCCCCACCCTTATTGCTGTTCACCATAATTGCACTCCCAGTTATAGTGCATGGCTTGACACGATGATTATCAGCAATGCTCCCGATTTTTTTGCTATTTTGAAAAACTACCCGCAAGTGAAAGCCATTACTACAGGTCATATTCATCAATTATTAGAAACCCAACATCAGGGGATTTTTATTTTCGGTGTGCCCTCGACTTGTTTTCAATTTAAACCCAATTGCAAAGATTTCACTTTAGATACGATTGCACCGGGTTATCGCGTGTTACAACTTTATCCCGATGGGCAAATGACCACGCAAGTGCATCGTTTGCCTTTTGCAATAGCTGAATTGCATACTGATTCTGCTGGCTATTAATGTAAACTTTCTGTCTGTGTAGCAGTCACTCATACGACTGTATATCAAAACATCATCTACAAAGCCCATTTGCTACCACAAGCGATGTGCACAGCTTGCTTTTATATTCAACTATCACATTAAGAGAATTCTATACATGAGTTATGAGTCAATAGACCAATTACAAAAGGCATTAACAGAAGAGGTATTTCATTACGCAAAAGACTCAAAAAAAGCAGCAGGAAGAGCTTTAGGCACAATTGTAGAAATTATTACTTTTTATCTTTTAGAATCATGGGGTTTCAATAAATATATTTCTATTGAACGCGCACTCGCTGAATATGGAAACTTAGATATTAGTCATAATGTTGAATATTCATTGCACCCTGTAATTGGTGAATATTCTATACAATTACCTTTTAATAACACCTCAATCACATCCTCTAAAGTCTTAAAACAACTTACTCAAATTGATAATATTGTTAAAAAAAATAGTCTTTTAATTTCAAATGATAAAATTTTAAGAAATAGCTGCATGATTGGCAGCAAAGAAAATACTCTTTTTATTGCCTCAATTGAGAAAGATAATTCTACATCGCTCGATATTGCTGTTTATCAACAACAATCCCATCCATTTGCAATGTTTGAATGTAAACGAGTTGGTGTAGAAGAAGGCATGAAAAAAGGCCCTCAAACTATTGAAAAGGCTAAGCAAGGAGCTTATGTTGCAAAGTCGGTTTCCTCTTTACAAAAAGTCAGGCTTGATAGTGGTGAGTTGTATGGAATTATCTATGACAAAAACAATCAGCCTTACTCAAAACCTTATACAGAACTCCTTGAGGAGGTTATTAATTCAACTGACGCAAGCTTATTAAAAAAATTCATTCTTACAGTCGGTGTAGTTAGTAATCATGGCAATTGGTTTACCGCGCAAGACCATAATAAAGAATTAAAAGTATTAGCGCAGTCTTATGATTGGCTTATTTTTTTAACTGATGCTGGTTTAGCACAATTCATTACCGATGTTATCTTATCTCCCATAGAAAAATACTCCCCAATAAAAGCTGCTTTTTTATCTAGCTATACTGCTGATAAAAGAAAAAACTCATTTACAAAAGTACAAATGCAATATGACGCGCATTGTGCTTTGTTGGATTACTTTTCCAGTCATGCAGCAAAAATTGAAACATGGTTTAACGTGATTTCCCCTTATGACGTTGATATAAGCCGTTTAAAAGGTGAAATTGATATGTTGTCTAAGAAAAATTGGCAGGAGATTAGAAAATGACCGCAGGCAGAACCATTAATACCCAAAGTCAACATTGGGGAACACCAAAAATTTATGTTGATGCGGTTAAAAAGGTATTTGGCGGCACAATTGACTTAGACCCTTGTTCAAATGAGTTTTCAATTGTTAAGGCAACCACAGAATATCGCCTTCCCAAGCAAGACGGGCTTTATGACTCGTGGAACTTTCAAACTATTTATGTCAATCCGCCTTATGGACTTGATAAATCACGCGGCACATCTATTAAACAATGGTTAGCACGTTGCTACGATGCGTATAAAACCTATCATTCACAAGTTATTGCACTAGTACCTGTGGCAACAAATACCGGCCACTGGAAAAACTTTGTGTTTGGCAAAGCGCAAGCCATCTGCTTTTTATATGACACGCGCTTGAAGTTTTTAGAAAATGGCGAAGATGCTGGCAAAGGCGCACCGATGTCATGCGCCATGATTTATTGGGGAGAAAACTATCAAGTTTTTTACGATGTTTTTATCGCTCATGGCGCAGTTGTTGATATTAGACCACTTAAAAATCAAACAATTGGCAAAGAAAAAAAGAGCCTACAGCTCACCTTATAAAGCCTGTTTTGCAGGCAACAAATGACTAATAACCTACTAATATAGTAAACTATCCACACTTTATCGAGTGCACCATTATGACCGCAACAAATAACGTCCACGCCCACGAAATTCACAAATTTGGCTCACAAGCTGAACGCTGGTGGGATTTGCAAGGCGAATTTAAAACCCTGCATGATATTAACCCGTTACGCATTGATTTTATTAAACAATATGCGCAACTTGACGGAATGCGCGTGGTCGATGTCGGGTGTGGCGGCGGTATTTTAACGGAATGTTTAGCGCAAAATGGCGCGGATGCGTTTGGGATTGATTTAAGTGAAGATTTAATTGATGTTGCAGATTTGCATGGTTTAGAAACCGGCATTCAAGCGCATTATCAAAAAATTAGTGCCGAACAATTGGCAGAAGAACAACCGGAAAGTTTTGATCATGTCACTTGCATGGAAATGTTGGAACACGTTCCAGACCCCGGTTCAATCATTGCCGCGTGTGCAAAAATGGTTAAACCCGGCGGCATGGTGTTTTTCTCAACCTTAAACCGCAAACCCAAAGCGTATTTGTTATCCATTGTGGCGGCAGAATATTTGTTAAAAATGTTACCGAAAGGCACTCACGATTATAAAACCTTTATAAAACCCTCTGAATTAAGCCAATCAGCGCGTGCGTCTGGCTTGCAATTACAAGGGATGGTCGGGATTGAATACAACCCGTTCAGCAAACAATTTAGTTTAGGCAAAGATATTGATGTGAATTACATTGCCGCCTTCAAGCGTGTTCAATAATCATGGCGAATCTTGATTTTACCTTAACCTGCGTTTTGTTTGATTTAGATGGCACATTGGTCGACACCGCGCCCGATTTAATTGCTTGCTTAAATCTGGCGTTAGAACAACACGGTTTTGCGCAAGCGGCGTATTCAACAGTACGCCCGTTTATTTCATTTGGTGCGGAAGCCATGATTAAACACAGCAGTGCTGCCGACGCGCTTGAAGATCATCCAGCGATTTTGGAAACCATGCTCAATCATTATGAACATAATATTGTGGAGCACGGTGGTTTTTTCGCGGGCATGATAGAAACATTGGAAGATATAGAAGCGCGTGGTTTGAAATGGGGCATTATCACCAATAAACGCGAGCGTTTTACCCATCCTTTGACAAAAGCGTTGAATTTAACGGAACGCGCCGCCTGCATTATCAGTGGCGATACCACGAACAATAGCAAACCGCATCCTGAACCGATGTGGGAAGCGTGCAGACGCGCAGGTGTGCAACCGGAAAACTGTGTTTATATTGGTGATGCCAAACATGACATCACAGCTGGCAAAAATGCGAAGATGAAAACCTTAGCGGCGGTGTACGGGTATTTAACCGACGATGACCAACCCGAACAATGGGGCGCGGATGCCTTAGTGACATCACCCGCACACATCAGTGCTTGGATAGAGAGTGTTTTATGTTGCTGAAAGATAAGATTATTTTAATTACAGGTGCAGGCGGTGGCTTAGGCAGTACCGCAGCCTTAGCGTTAGCCGAGCAAGGTGCACATATTATTTTGCTGGATAAAATCATTCCAAAATTAGAAAAAACTTACGATGCGATTGTTGAAACAGGTGCACCCACGCCAGTGATGTATCCGTTTGATTTGGCAGGCGCAAGTGAAGTGGAATATGAAGAACTTGCCAGCGTGATTGCAGCAAAATATGGCGCATTACACGGTTTATTACATTCTGCTTTGGAATTTAGTCATTTTTCGCCCTTGTCTGCGCACAGCACCAAAAACTGGGGCAACGCGCTGAATGTAAATCTTAACGCACCGTTTTTATTAACGCGGGTGCTGTTGCCCGTGCTGCAAGCCAGCGACCATGCAGCGATTGTTTTTACTTCCGATTCCTCAGCTCGCCAAGGAAAAGCCTATTCCGGCGCGTATGGCGTGTCTAAAATTGCATTGGAAGGCTTGGCAAAAATTTTGGCAGACGAATTAGAATCTGCTGGAAAAATTCGGGTGAATACTTTAGTGCCCGGCGCAGTTGATTCGCCGTTTCGCAAAAAAGCGTATCCCGGTGAAGATAAAACCGCTTTACCCGCAATGTCTAGCTTAAACCCTATTTACACTTATTTATTCAGCGACGAAAGCCTTGGCATCACAGGTCAAGTTATTGACGCACAAACCTTTAACCCTTGTTAAGAAATCATGTCCGCACAAAGAGAAACCGTTTTTTTAACCCGCGATGTGAATGTTGTCACTATTCCAGACGGCAATCATGGCACGTTAAGCAAAGACAGTGAAGTCACTATTCATCAAGCCTTAGGCACAAATTACACCGTTGTCACCGAACATGGACACATGGTGCGGATTGCCGGAGTTGATGCCGATGCCATAGGGAAAGAGTCACATGAGCTGCATACTTTGGTGGTGGAAACGGATGCAAAGGCAGTTGAACAAAATTGCTGGGAAGTGATGAAAACGGTGTATGACCCTGAAATTCCAGTGAATATTGTCGATTTAGGTTTGGTTTATCATTGTCGCGTTACGCCCATTGATGAAGGCAAAAATAATGTGCATGTGATGATGACCTTGACTGCGCCGGGCTGTGGCATGGGGCCAGTCTTGCAAAATGATGTTGAAAGATCCATTCGTGCATTGCCGGGTGTGGAATCAGTGAATGTGGAAGTGGTTTTAGACCCACCTTGGGGACGCGAAATGATGTCAGAAGTGGCGCAGGTGCAATTAGGATTGTTTTAAGCTGAAAAAAACAGCACGACGCAATTTCTCATTGATTCGTTCATCAGAAAAACTGCTAGCTACGACTGCCAGTCCTCAAAGGACTGGCAGTCGTTCCCCCCCCTGACAACTTTTCATACTCAGGTATTTTATCCCCCTGCTTTTTTCCGCTTGAAAAACAAACCTCACTTTTCCCCAGCCTCACGCAAGAGTTTTATGTATAAATACAGTGGACTTGTCATTCACCAAAGTCACGACGATGACGGCATTATTGAAGTCGTTGATAACGCTGGAATTCGCGCCCTGCATTTTGGCTCTGAAGCCAGACAAAGCACCATGTCACTTGCTGAACCGGATAAATTGCTCTCGCTGTACGCCCGCACCATGATGGCATGGCTATTATTCAAAGAACACAGCGACAATTTATTGATGATAGGTTTAGGCGGCGGCGTGTTGCCAAAATACTTTTTGCATCATTTTCCTAACACACAAGTTAAAGTGATTGAATATAGGCGCGGCGTGGTCAAAATTGCGCACAGTTATTTTGGCTTGCCTCTGAGTCCACGTTTGAAAATTAAAGTGGAAGATGCCGCAATTTATATGCGCCGACAAAGCGTAAAACATTCGGCACAACATGATTTGATTTTAGTCGATGCGTTTGACCACGAAGGCATGGCGGATGCCGTGATTCATGCGGCTTTTTTTGATAGCTGCAAAACCTTATTAACCGATGACGGCATTCTGGTGATGAATTTATGGGGTTCAAACAAAGCGTTATTCGGTCAAATTGCATGGAATTTACAACAAGTTTTTGCTGAAAATTTGTTATTTCTGCCGGTGCGTGGGCGTGGCAACGTTATCGGTTTTGCCTTTAACGAAAAATTTTCCAAGCTCAGCTTAAAAGAGCTTAAAATCAAAGCATTAGAGCTAGAAAAAACCTATCAGCTTGAATTTTCTGATTTTGTCTCTGAATTAAAAAAACACAATCCCAACACTTTTCATCGAATCATAAAAACATAATGCACAGCGCAAAAAACATTTTCAGCTATAAAAAATATTGGGCAAGCCGCTTTGGAGCTAGTCGTGAATTGCCAATGACGCAAGCGCAAATGACAGAACGCGGCTGGGATGAATGTGACATCATTTTAGTGACCGGCGATGCTTATATTGACCACCCCAGCTTTGGCATGGCGTTAATCGGGCGATTGTTGGAAGCGCAGGGTTTTCGCGTCGGAATTATTTCGCAACCGGACTGGAGCAGTGCGGAAGATTTTCGTCGTTTAGGAAAACCCAAATTATTTTTTGGCGTGACCGGCGGCAATATGGATTCAATGGTGAATCGCTATACCTCTGATAAAAAAATCCGTTCCAATGATGCTTACACGCCTGATGGCGTAGCGGGAAAACGACCAGATCGTGCGGTGAATGTGTATTCGCATCGTTGCCGCGAAGCCTTTAAAGACGTACCGATTATTATCGGTGGCATTGAGGCGAGTTTGCGGCGGATTGCGCATTATGATTATTGGTCAGATAAAGTGCGGAAATCGGTGTTGATGGATTCAAAAGCGGATTTATTGGTGTATGGCAATGCCGAGCGGCAAGTGGTGGAAATTGCGCATCGCTTGGCAAATGGTGAGGCGATTGCCGATTTAAAAGGGATTCGCGGCACGGTGCATTTTGTCAAACAAATTCCTGCGGGTTGGGCGGTGAAAGATTCTACCGATATGGATAAGCCCGGTGTCGTTACTTTGCCACAAAATCCATATCAGGAAGAACCTGCGTGTGATAAAAAACCAGACCTTCCAGGTTTTAAAAACCTGGAAGGTCTCAACGAAGCTCCTATTCTATTCAGCAAACATATTACCAAAGCGATTCGCGGCAACACCGTGGTGCGCTTGCCTGATTATGATGCGGTAAAAGATGATCCGATTCTGTACGCTCACGCCTCACGGGTAATGCACGCCGAAACCAATCCCGGCAATGCGTTGCCGATGATTCAACAACATGGCACGCGCTTAATTTGGATTAATCCACCACCGATTCCTTTAACAATGGCAGAAATGGACGGCGTGTTTGATTTGCCGTATTCGCGCCTCCCGCACACGTCTTATGGCAACGCCAATGTGCCCGCGTTTGAGATGATTCAGCATTCGGTGAATATTATGCGTGGCTGTTTTGGCGGCTGCACGTTTTGTTCTATTACCGAACATGAGGGGCGCATTATTCAAAGTCGCTCCGAAGATTCGATTATTCGAGAAATTGAAGCGATTCGGGATACCTCACCCGCATTTACCGGACATATTTCCGATTTAGGCGGGCCTACAGCGAATATGTATCGGCTGGCGTGTAAAGACCCAAAAATTGAAGAATCGTGCCGCAAACCATCGTGTGTTTATCCAGGCATTTGTCCGAATTTGAATACCGATCATGCGCCATTGATAAAACTGTATCGCCGCGCTCGTAAACTGCCTGGGATAAAGAAGATTTTTATCGCCTCCGGCTTGCGTTATGACCTCGCGGTGGAATCACCGGAATATGTGAAAGAATTAGTCACGCATCATGTCGGTGGCTATTTGAAAATTGCGCCGGAACACACCGAAGAAGGTGTGTTGTCCAAAATGATGAAACCGGGGATGGGCAGCTATGACCGCTTTAAAACCATGTTTGATAAATATTCCAAAGAAGCGGGCAAAGAACAATATTTGATTCCGTATTTTATTGCTGCGCATCCGGGCACAACCGATAAAGATATGTTGAATTTAGCCATTTGGCTGAAAAAACATGACTTTAGAGCCGACCAAGTGCAGGCATTTTTGCCGTCACCGATGTCAATTGCCACTGCGATGTATCATTCAGGAAAAGATACGCTGCACAAAGTCAGCCGCAAAGCACCCGATATTTCGATTCCAAAAGCGGTGAAACAACGGCGGTTGCATAAAGCGTTTTTGCGTTATCACGATCCTGCGAATTGGCCGATGTTGCGCGATGCGTTAAAAGCAATGGGACGAGCCGATTTGATTGGCAATGGCAAACAGCATTTGATTCCAGCGTTTCAGCCGAAAGGTTTTTCTGACACAACTAGCAAAACGTTTGGAAATAAAACCAAAGATGCGAAAGGAAAAGCCTTTAGAACCAAGCATGTTTTCAAGCACTAAGGATTCGGTCAATAATAGCTTCCCTGAATCATAACTTCTTGTAGGGGCGATTTTAATCGCCCATAGCGAATGAATTAGCCCCTACATCAACATGCAAAATCGGCAAGTTATTTTTAGCCAAGACCGCACGAAATAAACTCGGCAACTTTACGACTGGCAGTCCTTAAAGGACTGCTAGTCGTGACCTCAGCGATTTTAAGAATAAACTCGCCTAAGTTGATTTGTACACGTTCCTTAACTCGTCACTACGAACTCATTCTATAAACTTCAATCCTCTGAAAATTTACAAGACGACCAGTCGTCTTAGAAAATTTTCGTACAACTCCGAACATCTAGCTCTCAATTGAATAATGCAACGAAAAACCTGCGGATGAATAGCGTTGCGTTTTATTCGCTCACACTTAAAGCAGAACCTAAAGCCGCTTGGATTAACCGTTTATGCGTTGTGATTTGTTCCTGCGAATAAGGCACAGCAGCAAGTTTCCCCCACACAGGCGCAGGCCACGCAGCATCGGCTTGATAACGCACCACATGATGAATATGCAATTGCGGCACTAAATTACCAATTGCTGCGATATTCATTTTATCCGCTTGATACACCGTTGCTAACGTTTGCGCTAAGAGACATGACTCAGTTTGCAAAAGCTGTCTATCGGCGGCATCAAGCTGATAAATCTCGGATAAATCAGCACGCTGCGGCACTAAAATAAACCAAGGATAGTGATTGTCATTCATCATCAGCAGCAGCGATAATTCAAAGCGACCGATAACAATACAATCTTGCTGTAAACGTGGATGTAATTGAAAAAACATGACTTTTAGATAGTTAATTGCAAAACAAATTATGGCAATCTGTTCTGGAAGGCGTGGATGACTTTCATTCAGGCAATAAAAAGCCCGCGTAAAGCGGGCTCTGCGTTCAGATTTATTATTGTTATTAGTATCTTTACGATATTGCCACCAATGTGGCTTAATTTAATTTCAAGCAGCTAAATTATAGTTATTATTGTATGAAGCTATTTATTATTGTTATTACTTCTAAGCTCGCTTTCTTCCTCCTCATTAGCCAGTCGTTAAACCGCGCTTAAGTCCGTTAAGCTGGTGTTCAGTTTAATTCATATAAAAGAATTCTGTCTATTTTTTTTTAAAAAAAAGATATAAAAGATATTTATATATGAAAATATATTTAAAATACAATTACTTAAAATACATAACCGATTGCTAATGCTAAAAATAACCAGCACTGATTGCTGCAAAAATGGCGTTAATTTCAGATTTTTTCCGTCATCGAAGACGGTTTTTATTCAGCTAAAAACAAAAAAGGCGTGAACAATGAAGTTCACGCCTTTTTGCTGAGGATTTCACACTCTTTGACTATTTTCAGCGATTACATCAAGCTAAAAATTAAACTCATCGTCGTAGTCTTCGTAGTCGTCGTAATCTCCGAGTTGATCTTTTAGGCGTTTTCTTTCCCACAACATTTCTACTTTTCTACGCGATGCCATTTTCTTTGAAGCTTTTTCATTTTCAATAGGAAACGGATAATATTCGTTTAACTCAATGCTATCTTCTACACCCTCATCAGAAGGACTCACATTTTTGCTGTCATTGCTTTGACTCGCAGATTCCGATACAAATTTAGATGACATCTTTGCCATTTTCCAATCCGGTATTAAAAAGGGAGCTTTTTAATACTTTAACTGTTTGTTGTAAAGTAAAAACTTTATTTTAGTGTTTATTTTTAGGCTTTATACTGAATAGTCATTACTCCAATACAATTTTTTTCGCAAAGTATCAAAAAAATCATGCCCATACGGATGCAAAATTTTGATTGGCGTGGGATCTTTTTTAATTAAAATGCGGTCGCTAATCAACACATCTGGAATTTCCAAATGATCACAAGTCACTAACGCATTGATTTGTGAAGTTTGGCTAAAGGTGATTTCAATTTCCGCAGAATCATCAATCACAATGGGACGATTCGATAAGGTATGTGGATTCAGCGGCACTAATACCAGAGCGTTTAAATCGGGATATAAAATAGGCCCACCGGCTGATAATGAATAAGCAGTTGAACCTGTTGGCGTTGCGATGATTAAGCCGTCAGAACGCTGCACATTCAAAAAGCTGCCATTAATATGCGTGACAATTTTAATCATGCTGGGCGTAACCCAACGATGAATCACCACTTCATTCAAGGAAATTTCTTCGTGAGTGATTTTTTCGTTGCGAATAATTTTGGTGCGTAATAAATAGCGTAGCTCCTCCGTGTAGTCACCCGCTAACATTTGCTCCAATTTTTCACACATTTGTGCTGGCGAAATATCCACTAAAAAACCGACTTTACCGAGATTTATACCAATCAGTGGAATGTTATCGACGGAAGCGACTCGTGCTGCCGCCAAAAATGTGCCATCGCCTCCCATTGCAATCATCAAGTCACAATGCTTTGCCAATTCTGCCAACGGGTAAAACTCAACGCTGTTTGGGGGCAAAAATTGCGCACTTTCTTTTGCCACAATTGTGGTATAGCCACGATGATTTAAAAAATTTAATAAAATCAATAGTGTTTCAGTAATGCTTGGGTCGCTGCGCTTGCCGATAATACCAATGGTTTTAAATTGAGGGTGCATTGTGGCTGCTAATAAATCAAAAGAGTTTTGGATTATACCGTAGAGCGACAAAATAGTGCGTCTCTAGCAAATGAAGCTAGTTTCTTTTGTGTTTGAAATTTTTAATACGACCAGTCGTCTTGAAAAATTTTCGTCATTACAATGAATGTTTTCTGTGTAAATAATTAAGTCGTTTCACCGCATAAAACGACTTCTAGTTTTTCAAAAACAGGAAGTCGTCATTGATTCACTCATATTTTTTCCGAATTAAATACACAGGGCGTTGCTTTGCTTCCATATAAATTCTGCCAATATATTCGCCTAACACCCCAATCCCAATCAGCTGCAACCCGCCTAAAAATAAAACAGTCACAATCAACGACGCATAACCGGGCAAATCCACGCCAAAAATCAGGGTACGCAAAATAATAAAACTGCCATAAAAAAATGCTGACATGGAAATCACCATGCCAAGATACGTCCAAATCCGCAAAGGCACGGTGCTAAAACTGGTAATCCCTTCTAACGCTAATGTCCACAAACGCCACGCCGAAAATTTACTTTCACCTTCAATTCGTGCAACGCGCGTATAAGTAATTTGTGTGGTTTTAAACCCGACCCAATTAAACAAGCCTTTCATAAAACGTTGATTTTCAGGCAATTGTTTTAACGCCTCAACTACGCAGCGATCTAACAATCTGAAATCCCCGGTATGTTCAGGTAATGCCGGCGTTGAAATTTGATTATGGAGTTTATAAAAACAGTCGGCAGAATTTCTTTTTAACCAGCTATCACTCGACCGATCGGCACGCGTTGCTAAAACTACTTCATACCCCTCCTGCCATTTTGCCAACATTTCGACAATCAGTTCTGGCGGGTCTTGCAAATCCGTATCAATCGGAATCACCGCATCGCCACTGGCATAATCAATTCCTGCGGTTAAAGCGGCTTCTTTGCCAAAATTCCGCGATAAGTCCAAAATTTTAATCTGCACATTTTCTGCAACATTGTTTTTTTGCTGAACACACAATAACGCTAACGTAGCGTCAGCACTGCCATCATTAATACAAATAATTTCCACTTGAAAAGGAATGTGCGTAATCACTTTTAGTAGAGCGGCAAAAAACTCCGCAATAGTTTCTTCTTCATTGAAAAAAGGGCAAATAACAGAAATACGTTTCATAACAAAGTAATGATTGAGGGGAAATTATTTTTTGTAGTTGCCAAAGCCAAGCGAGACAGTGGCAATACAATTGATTTGAAAGGCGAGATGTGAAAATTTTGAAGAGCAGAATTCTTATTCGGCAGATTCTGTTTCAGCTGTTTTTTTCGCTGTTTTTGCTTTAATGTCAGAAATTTTCTTTTCAATCGCGGTTGTTTGCAAATTTATTTTTTTCTCTTCGGCTTTTACTGCGGCAAGATTGCTTTTATACGCTTTTGTTTTTTCAGTATATAAGTCTTTTAATGCTAGACTTTTTTCTGTTTCTAATTTGAAAGTAGAAACTTTTTGTTTTTTAAGCAATGCTATTTTAACGTCATATTCTTCGTTAGTTGTTTTGATTTTCTTATCAATATCCGCCGCTGCTTGTTTTCCGTCTGCAATTACAGAATCCAAAGTTTTGGGTTTTGCGGGCGCAGGCTCTGCTCGTTTGATTTTATCTGCTTCTTTAACCACGCTTACTTTTGCATCGACAGGACATTTATTGGCTTGGTAAATTGTTTTTCCGGCTTTGTTCAAACATTTATACATTTCAGCATGAGCTAAAAGACTCCAGAACCCAATGCAAGTGGCAATAACGAAAGAGATTTGTTTTGATGTTTTCATTGCTGTGTGTTGTTGAAAGATATGAAGAAAAGCAGATGCGTCGGATAATAAATTTTTAAGAGGGTATTTTAAACAAAAAACCTGACAGGCCGTTATTCCTGTCAGGTTTAATGGACAACTTCAGTTGTTTAGAAAATAAAATCCGTTGTGGCTAAGCTGCTTACGCCATTCAGTTGAATTGCAAAATCAGCCGCGCCGTTGTGATCGACATCACCTCTGATGATGGTAACGCCTGCTGCATTTGTTGCGTAATTTACTTCTGCGTTTGCACCACCGGTGAAAGCTCCTGTGCCTAAGAAAGTCACTTTCCCTGCAAAAATGCCGTGCAAGTTAATTTTATCGCCATCTTTGCTACTAAAATCAGGGATAACATCTGTGTTAGCGGCAGAATCGTTAGGTGAAACAAAAATAAACACATCCGCTCCTGCTCCGCCGCTGATTAAGTCTCTGCCAGCTCCGCCTGTGAGTTTATCATTGCCAGCACCGCCAACTAGGGTGTCATTGCCAATCCCGCCCTCTAAAATGTTTGCGGCAACGTTTCCGGTTATTTTGTTGTTTAGGTCATTACCTAAGCCATTAATAGCGATTGCACCTGTGAGCGTCAGGTTTTCAATATTAAGATCTTGTGTTGCTAAATTCCAACTGACTGAAGAATTGATAGTGTCTATTTCACTCCCAAGAATGCTGGTTTCTATAACTACATCATTAACAGAGTTAACTTCATAAGTATCATTGCCTGTGCCGCCAGTCAAACTGTCGATACCTAAGCCCCCATCTAAAATATCATTACCAGAGCCACCCGCTAATGTATCATTGCCAGAGCCACCTAATACTTTGTCATTGCCATCTTCACCGGAAAGCACGTCATTGCCATCTTCACCTGTAATCTTGTCAGATCCTGTGCCGCCATAAACAGAATCGTCTGCAAGTCCACCACTCAAAGTATCGTTGCCGATTCCGCCAAACAGAAGATCATCGCCGTCATTGCCACTGACAGTATCGTTGCCATTGCCACCATCTAAGGTGTCATTGCCTGAGCCACCGACCATTAAATCGTTACCCATGCCACCGTAAATAAAATTATCCAGATCGTTACCTGTCAAACTATCAAAATAATCGCTACCTAAGATATTGTTAATTCCGCTCAATATATCTAAACCAGATTTAGTATCTTGTGCGGTTTTTTGGCTTAAATTAACAGTTACGCCTGCCAACGCTGTTGAATAAGAAACGGTATCGTTGCCTGTGCCTGTGAATTTATCATTGCCAGCTGTGTTATAAAAAATTGCCATTTTGATTCCTCTAAATTTTTTTCATTAAAAAAAATATCAATTTATTTTCAAGAGCATTAAAAATGCCGTGAGGTCATCATACATAACCTTATAGAAAATAGTATGACAAATTTATCACTTTCAAGAAACTACCAAACATTCTGGTTAAAAGTGAGAACTGCATACTGATCCGTTATTTAAACTAAGGGATATGCACGAAACAACTTATGCAAATATTTAATGTAGGTGTCGATTTATCCGCACAGTGCGAATGAATTCGCACCTACAGTTGCCGAACTTGTTTCATGCACGTTCCTAACCTCGCGCTAAAATTTAAAAACATAGTTTCAAAAACTTTCTTGCGCCTTGAAGTGTTTTGGGCGAAATCCCAATAAAAATAAACTTACACCGTAAATTAATATTCCCCTGAATATATAAAATCCTAAATGGAGAAGTCGCTCAGTAGCCGGCCAGTGATACCACAAGGTTTTATCCACAAAATAATACAATCCGCTTGCCATCAAGCCGTTTGCAATCATTACTTTAAGCAAAAACCACTGCCAGCCTGCGACCGGTTGATAAACTTTTTCTTTTAATAATCGTAATAACAACAATGCGGCATTTAACAAAGCTCCTAACGAAGTGGCTAATGCTAAACCAGTATGTGCGAAAGGAAAAATCAAACACACGCCCAATCCAATATTGATTAACATGATGTAAATGCCCACTCGCACCGGTGTCTTCATATCTTTGCGGGAGCTAAAAGCGGGCACTAATATTTTTACCATCACAAAACCGACCAACCCCAAAGAATATGCCATTAAACTTTTGCCAGCCATTTGCACATCGTGCACGGTAAATTCATGGTATTGAAACAATGTTGACAAAATCGGTTCGGCTAAAAGAAATAACCCTAATGCAGCCGGTATCACAATTAATAGAACAAAACGTAATCCCCAGTCTAAGGTGTTTGAAAAAGCAATGCGGTCATCCCCTGCATGATTTTTCGATAAACTCGGCAAAATCACTGTTGCCAGAGCGACTCCAAAAATACCGAGTGGAAATTCGACCAATCTATCTGAATAGTACAGCCAAGACACGCTGCCGGCTGGTAAAAACGAGGCTAATAAGGTGTTTAATAACAAATTGATTTGCACAATAGATGAGGCAAAAATAGCAGGCAGCATCAGCTGAATCACTTGCTTAACACCTGCATCTTTAAAATCAACGGTTAAGCGAGGCAGCAAACCCAGTTTAATTAATGAGGGAAACTGAAATAATAATTGCAGCAATCCAGCTGCCAAAACACCCCATGCTAATGCGACGACGGGCTTTTCCATCAGCGGAGCTAGATAAATAGCTGCGGCTATGATGCAAATATTTAAGAGAACTGGCGTGACAGCAGGAATAGCAAACTTGCCGTGTGAATTTAAAATAGATCCTGCAAAGGCAACCAGTGAAATAAATAATATATAGGGAAAAGTCAGACGTAGCATTTGCACGGCTAAATCATGCTGCGTACCTTGCCAAGAAAATCCGGGCGCAAATAACAAAATCAACACCGGAGCTGCCAATACTCCTATCACAGTGATTAAAAGTAAAACGACAGCTAACGTTCCTGCGGTTTTATCAATAAACAGCTTTAAAGCCTGCTGACTGCCGCGCTCTTTGTACTCGGCTAACACGGGAATAAAAGCTTGTGAAAACGCGCCTTCTGCAAACAAGCGTCTTAAGAAATTGGGGATTTTAAAGGCGACAAAAAAAGCGTCTGTTCCCGCACTAACACCAAAAATTTGCCCTATTAGCATGTCGCGCACAAAGCCTAAGATTCGTGACAGCAGCGTCATCACACTTACAATCAGCGTTGATTTAAAAAGTTGTTTGCTCATACTCTTCCAATATAATGAGTTGATATGTTGACAATAATAGTCTTTGAAAAGATAATATACGGTTTTTATAACGCACAGCAACAATCGAGTAACTATGGCTAATACAGCACAAGCTAAAAAGAGAGCGCGTCAGGCAGAAAAAAGCCGTATTCGCAACGCAGGACAACGCAGTAATTTACGCACTTTTATAAAAAAAGTAATCGCAGCTGTTAATACAGGCGACAAGGAAAAAGCTCAAGCAGCTTTTCAAACCGCTATGCCTGTGATTGATTCTGCTGTGACTAAAGGTCTTATTCACAAAAATAAGGCAGCGCGTAATAAAAGCAGATTGAACGACAAAGTTCGTGCAATGGCTTAAAGCTAACGCAGCAAGATTTAAAAAAAGGTCGATGTATTTTTACTTCGACCTTTTTTTTCGCCTAAAATTCTCTCACATTCCTCTATTTCAGCGGCAAATGGCTACGCTTGACCTGCCTGACTAACCATTGTTTCACCACCTGATAACGCCAGAACAATTCGATACCGCAATATCCCAACACGGCGCAAATCACCCCGCACACAAAACAGCCGTATAAAAATACCCCGCCTATATCGCCCACACCATTTAACAAGCCTTCCAGCGAAAACACAAAATTCGCGCTCGGTGGTGGGTAGTCTAAAAAAACCAATCCAACTCGATAAGCAAAATAAAACAAAGGCGGCATTGTCAAAGGATTCGTCAACCAAACTAACGCGACAGAAACCGGCAAATTAGCTTGAAAATACCACGCTGCCATTCCCGCAATCGCCATTTGTCCCGGCGTGGGTATCCAAGCGCAAAACAGCCCAATTGCAAACGCCAATGACACCGAATGGCGATTAAAATGCCACAGATTAGACTGATGCAGTTTTTCACCTAAAAATTGTAAATTTTTATGCTGTTTAATCGCTTCAAGCTGGGGCAAATATTTTTGAATCAGTTTTCTGGGCATGATTTTAACTCCTTAGAATGACATAACCTGCTGTTTATTTTATAAAAAGCTGCTTATGAAGAATGTCCGCTTTTCAGCCATGCTGCAACTTTTGCTTTGACTTCTGCTTTGGTTTTTTTCAGCCATTGATAAACAGCTGTTTCTGTCACTTTTGCATGTGCCCAACGCAACCAATAAGTAATGGTGTTATACAGCCATGCAATCAGGCGAAAAGTCAGTAATTGCGGTTTGGTTAAACTGAAAAACCGCGCGATAAAAATGGTGCCTAATAATTTAGCCGCAATTTCCAATGCAATCCCTTGCAAAATTAAACCCTGTGCTAATAACCAAAAAGCAGTGAGATTAATGGGCGTAACAATAATAATCGGAATGCTGATGGCGATTAACGCTTGATAAGGTTTGGTTTGCGAGAGCCAGTTTTCAAAACGCGCCAGCCCTACATGATAGGCAATAAAATGTCCAAAAGCTGACAGCGAGTCCCACAACCATTCTTCAATAATTAAAATAACGGCGAGGATGGATAAGAGAAGTTTTTTCATAACATTCAATGTTTGTTGGCTAAGGATTAAATTTAAAACAGTGGAAAGGCAGCAACTTAAAATTTGTAACCCTTCAAGAATTGCCAGTCTTGAATACAGCGTTGAAATCACTAAAAATTTTTATCGCCTAAACCTTCCAGGTCTCTAAGACCTGGAAGGTTTTTTATACCTGAAAATTTGTATTCAATAACTTATTCAAAACCGCTACATTCACCCTATCACACGGCTCTAAAAAATATTGCGTTAAACAAGTTAGAGGCTGTTCTAATTCACCTAAATGATTTACGACAGCAAGCGCACCACTAAAATCCTGTTGTTGTGTGTAACCATTCACGGTGATTAGCGTGGGAATTTTCGCACTTAATGCCGCTTGCAAACCTTGCTGCGAATCTTCAATCGCTAAGCATTCTTGCGCTGAAAGCTGCATTTTTTCAAGGACATACTGATAAACATCCGGCGCGGGCTTTTTCTGCATGACACTTTCATCCGTTGCTATCACCTCAAACCAGCTTAACATTTCTTGCGGAAATGCAGTGGCAAATAACGCTTCAACATTTTCTGCCATCGTTGTGGTGGCAATCGCAAGTCGCAAACCCGCGCTTTTCGCTTCATTGATTAAACGAATCACACCCAGTCGCGGCGGAATTTTCCCTGTTGTTAACAACTGCGCATAGTGACGATTTTTTATCGCTTGCAATTCTTTGATAAACGTCGGCAAATCGGTTGTGGCCAGCATTTCAGGCTGATAACAAGCGATAAAATGTGCGATACGCTGTTTGCCACCTGCAACGGCGAGTAAATCGCCGTACAGATTTTCATCCCAATGCCAATGTAAACCCGCTTCGGCAAACGCCAAATTAAACGCAACTCGATGTCCAAACCGTTCTGTGTCTGCTAACGTGCCATCAACATCAAAAATCAAGGCTTTCAACATCGTTTAAAACGGTACGTCATCATCAAAATCATCATACGCCGGAGCAGACGGTGGCTGTCTGAATTGTGGCGCAGGTTGCTGATTAAATTGAGGTGGTGGCGCGGGGTTAAACGGTTGTTGCGCAGGCGGTTGATTAAATTGCGGCGCAGGTTGCTGCATAGGTGCAGGGTTATAAGGCTGTTGCATAGGTTGTGGAGCAGGCGCAGGCGCGTATTGTTGTACTGGCGGCACGGGTGCGTATTGCTGAACAGGAGGCGCGTATTGCTGCGCAGGCTGTTGATAATGCTGTGCGGGTTGTGGTTCGGCATAAGCTGATTGGCTGTTATCAGCAAAATTTGCTGTGCCGCCGCCTTTTGTATCTAGCATGTGCATTTGATCGCCGACAATTTCTGTGGTGTACTGATCTTTTCCATCTTTGTCTTGCCATTTGCGGGTTTGAATCCGTCCTTCTACATAAATTTTGCTGCCTTTTTTTAAATACTCGCCTGCAATTTCAGCAATTTTATAATTACCGATGTTAAAAAATACAATCCGATGCCATTCTGTCATCTCACGTTGCTCGCCTGATTGCTTGTCTTTCCAGCGTCTAGTGGTTGCTAATCTAACATTAGTCACTGTTTCGCCACTGGGCATATAACGCACTTCAGGGTCTGCCCCTAAATTACCTATTAACATCACTTTGTTGAGCATCGTTTTCTCCTTAAGAAAAATGACTGAGTTAGGTTGACTAACCTAACAGTTTAAAAAAATAAACCTCCAAGGTCTTAGCGACTTTGGAGGTCTGCATACAATGAATCAGTGCGTGTTTTAAAAGTGCCGATAACGCTTTAAAAATAATTTTCAGCGATTTTTATTTTTGTCGAAGCACGATTATCGCGCCTCTACACATCGAAAAAAATGCTTATTTTAGGCGTGAAAGAAAATATGACTTTTAAAACAAAACATCTAAAAAAAGATTAGGCTGCGATTATCCCTAAACACTCTGCAAAATGCAAAGCTCACGCGCGTTGGCAATTCAACCGATTTTTTGCACCACTAGCAAACGCGGCGCAGTGTCTTTATGTTCAGGACTGTAGATTACTTTAACACTAAACTGCTCAGCGGCTAGTTTTTGACACCAGTTTTCGACCTCCGTAGTTTCTGTGTCGCCGCCCGAATGTCCGGGATATGCCAAAATTGTGATAATTCCATTCTGACTCAGCAATTTCACGGCGGCATTTAACGCCAAAAGTGTGGAATCCGTCTGCGTAATAATCGTTTTATCACCACGCGGAAAATAGCCTAAATTAAACATAATGGCTGAAATTTTGCCGTGATGGAGTGGCGCAATGTAATGACGCATTTTTGCATGGCTGTTTTCGATTAAACAAACAGAAATGAGTAAATCAGCAGCCATCAGGCGATTGCGGGTTGCGTTGATAGCGGCGGCTTGAATGTCAAAACTATACACTAAACCCGATGGCGCAATTTGTTGCGCTAAAAATAAAGTATCGTGACCATTGCCAGCTGTGGCATCGACCACAATATCACCGCGTTGAATGTGCGTTTGTAAAATGCTGTGCGCTTGTTGCAATAAAGAGGGTGGGCGTGTCATCAGTTGCTTGTCATATTTTGAAAAAACTTAGCGACTATCTGCGGAAATCACTAAATAACCGGAAAAGACCACGCCAAGCAAAACAGGTATTAAAATCAACGGCGGAGATTTTGCAAAAATCAAGAAATCAATCCCAGCGGTAATTAACGGCTGCAAATAAATAAAAATCATGGATTGACTAGGCGCAAGATATTTTAAAGCTTTAAAGCTCAGCAAATACGTCAAAGCAGTAGAAATCACAATTTCAAAAATCACTTTAGCCGTGTTGATTTCAGACACCATTGCATAATCAACAATCAACATCAATTGATCTGAAACTAAAGTGCATAACGCCAAGCCACCAAAAAATAACATGCTGGCGGAAATAATCGGAGAAGGAAATCCTTTTTTAACCAACGTTTTGGTGAGCACAGTAGAGGTGCACAAGGTGACAACGCTGGCAAAAATCAGCAAATCGCCTATTTTCGCGCCACCGAGTCCTTTAGTGCTGGTGGTAACAGTCAACAGAGCTATCATGCTAAAACCTAAAAAACAGCCCAGTATTTTGCGCCACGCAAAAACTTCCACGCGAAACAACATAGAAATCAATGCTGCAACAACCGGAATGGTGTTCATAATCACCGAAGTATTTAAGGGCGACGACAGTTTTAATCCATTCAAAAACAAAATTTGATTAATAAAATAACCAAAAAAGGCGATGCTCAGCAGCATTTTTAAATTGCTGGCAGTGAAGTTGCCTTTAATATTGCGAAAATAAATCATAAATAACAGCAAGCCGCCTAAAACACCGCGCGTTCCTCCAAGTACAATCGGAGGCACTGCTAGCATCACGTCTTTGGCAACAAAAAAGTGCAGACAAAACGTAAATGACACCGTTAAGCTACATAACCCGCCTAAGATTTTTTTGTTATAGTCTGGATGAGTTAAATAATCAGAGAAAGTAGTCATTAGTCTGTTCCTTAAGTATTTTTGTACGCTGTTTTGACTGCTAACCAATCTAAAAAGGGATAGATTTATTCAACCTATCCCTCTTAAACTGAAAGCGATTATTGCGGTGTCAACGGTTGGCTGAACACAGAAACGCCGTTAATATCTTTTAAGTTGACTGTCATTACTTTGCTGATATTGTCGATATTCACTTCGCCAAAAAACTGCAATCCCGCATAAGGTGACAAATTTGCTTGACCTGCGGGAGGTTGTTTTTTAAACACTTCTTGTGCACCAAAAGTTCCGTCTATGGTGTAACCACCAAAAGAGCCAGCATTCAGAGGGCCTGCAATAAACTCCCAAAAACCATTGAAATCACTGCTTGCAGCTTTGGTTGGATCATATTGATACGCCCCTGCATAATGCACATCACCTGTTAGCCAAACGATGTTTTTAACATTTGCTGTTTTAATGCCTTTTAATAAACGGGCTAGTTCAAGCTCTCGACCTAATGCCACACCGTTATTACCATTGGCTATCGCTTCCCAAGTTGGCTGCGCTCCCACTGGGGTTGGAAAGACATCATTAATATTAACGCTAAGAGGTTGGTCTGCTGCAATCACTTTCCATGTTGCTTTTGATTTTCTTAACTCTGACAACAGCCACGCCACTTGCGTGTTGCCTAAAAATGCGGTTGCTGCACTTTCTGTTGTTTCATTATTCATTCCGTTAGCACCGCGATAACTACGCATATCAACCACAAACACATCGAGCAACGGGCCGTAAGATATTTTTCTATAAATGCGTCCGGGTGCTGTAAAGTCGTGTGGACGTTGCGCACTGTATTCATTGAAAGCCGTTGCAGCTCTTGCCGTTAATAACGGTACATCTTTTACGGTATAGCGAGCATCCGCGCTTAAGTCTTTAGAATTAGACCAGTTATTGACAACCTCATGGTCATCCCACTGCCAAATTTGTGGCACTTCTTTATTAAAAGCCTGCACATTCGCATCTAAGAAATTATATTTATAACGTCCGCGAAATTCGTCTAAGGTTTCTGCAACTTTTGATACTTCAGGAGTCACAAGATTTGTCCACACCACGCCACCTTCAGCTGCTGAAGTGGTGATTGAGGGTGGAATAACGCTATCTGCATAAATAGTATCGCCGCTGTGAATAAAAAACTGCGGTTTTGCCTGACGAATGGCTTCATAAATTTTCATGCCACCAAAAGCGGTATTGATGCCATAACCTTGACCTGCGGTATCCGCTCCCCATGCAAAACGAATGTTTTCAGTATTTGCAATTGTATGAAAATGCCCTACCACAGCCGCACTTCTAGTCCGAGCATTGGTTAAATCTTCAAACCAGACTTTCACATACACATTTGCACCTAAAGGAAGAGCTCTTAGTTCTTGCTTAGCTGTGTAGTCTGTATTCTCTAGTGCATAAGGGCCGCGAATAATTCTAGCCCCCGTAAATTTGCTGTTAGTCGCGTACTGAATCATCATGCGACCAGAGTGGTCGGAACGCGCCCACACCATCACACTCCCTTTTTCAAGATCACCAAACTGCATTCCCGTAACAGCAGCGGATGCTGGCGCACTCACAAGCATCGCGCTTGCAAATGTCATAGGTAATAATGTAAATAAAGCATTGCGGAGTTTTTTATTTTTCATCATATTCTGCTCACTATTTTTATTAATGCCTGAAAGATTAACTTTTTTGAATGCCTCAGTTATCAGATTAATATCTGAAAAAACTTAAAGCAGCTACTATTGTTGTTATTTTGTACTACGCAGTTATTACAAATGATAAAAAAACAAGAAATAAGCTAAAACAAACTATTAATATTCTTGCAACAGCATTCCTGTTACTTTAACTATTTAACATTATCACATAAAAAACATGATAAAAAATATAGCGCGTTTTGTTAAAGAAGAGATTTGGTTACTTTCTGAACAAAACTTAAGTTTACGACAAGCGTGGGCTGTGAAGTGCTTGAAAATATTATTATTATCAGCGCAAGGATTTAAGAAAAACTCCTGCGAATTACAAGCCTCCGCACTCACTTTATACACACTGTTATCCATTGTGCCAGTCATTGCCATGCTCTTTGGCATTGCCAAAGGCTTTGGGCTGGAAAAAACCTTGCAACAACAATTGCTGCTGCAAGTTCCAAAACACGACTCCCTATTAATTCGCTTAATTGAATTTGCAGAAAACATGTTGGCGAATACGCAAGGCGGCGTGGTTGCTGGCATGGGCGTAGTGCTGCTGTTTTGGACAGTGATAAAAGTCATCAGTACGGTGGAAGAAGCATTTAATCAAATTTGGCAGATTAAACAAGGTCGCACACTAGCAAGAAAGCTCAGTGATTATTTATCCTTAATGCTATTAGCTCCGATTTTATTGGTGATAGCTTCCAGTATGACGGTGTTTGTGCATACGCAAATTAATTGGCTCGTGAAAACACTTTCAATTCCTGATTCGGGCAGCAGCGTTTTACTCACGCTGTTAAATTACTTGCCAATCTTGATTATGGCGGGCTTATTTAGTTTTGTGTTTGCCTTTATCCCCAATCAAAAAATCCAGCTAAAAGCTGCTATTATTGCTGGAACTATCACGGGAATTATTTATCAAGTCGTGCAAGCCGCTTACTTAGGATTGCAAGTCGGCGTATCCGGTTATAACGCGATTTATGGTAGCTTTGCCGCCTTGCCGCTGTTTTTAATTTGGTTGCAACTCGGTTGGTTAATTGTGCTATTAGGTTGTGAAATCGCCTTTTTTATTCAGCATTATGAAACCTACCGCCACAACGAACAGTTTTCTGAGCTCAGTTTTTCACTCAAAAAAGTGCTGGCTTTAAAAATCACCCATCTTTTAGTGCAACAGTTTGCTAAAGCCGAAAAAGCCTTAAGTCTTGCTGAAATAGCCGAGCAGTTAAACTTGCCGATAGCGGTTGTGCACAGCATTTTAGTGAGTTTGATAAACAGCCGCCTGATTGCAGAAATAAAATCAAGTGTGGATGAGGAGGCACGCTTTCAACCTGCGCAAGATAGTGATTTGATCACCGTTTATGCCGTGATTGCAGGATTGGAAAATCAAGGCGTGCAGTCGATGCCAGATATGCAAGCCTTTGAAATATTTGTACAAATCAGTGAATCTTTAAACCTTAAAATACAAACAGCCGCAGAAAATTACTTACTCAAACAACTAACGGGAGCTAAGAGTGGATTATAAATATATCGGGCTAGTGATTTTAGCTCTTTGGCTGACGCTACAAGGTTTGGAAGGATTGTTTGAGTTTTATTTTCCGCACGAAGATAAAATTTTACCGACCATTAATTTAATTGCCGGAGTATTTTTGCTTTCTTACGCTATCAAACTCAAACACGGCAATTTAGGGCTGTTTTTTTTGGGGTGTTGGTGTGTTTTGCACAACGGTTTATTTTTGTTCCATTACAGCTTTAGCTACAGCAACAGCATTGTGAATATTTTGGGGATTGTTGCGGGCGTGATGCTTGTCATAAAAATGTAAATCGCGGCGTGGGATTTTTAAACCTTGTTTAATTTGAAAAATGTAGAGATGCAAACAATGTGTCTTGAAACTTTAGTTTGCGGTATAAAAAACTTTCAGGTCTTTGAGACCTGAAAGGTTTAGGCGATAAACATTTGCTCCGTAGTTTATGTTTTATCGCCTGAAATTTTTAAGACGACTGGTCGTTTTGAAAAATTTCGTTGAAAAATGTCATAAAAAACTGCTGTAGAGACGTTGCATTGCAACGTCTCTACAATAGGTTTACTTGCTATATTCCGCCTGTTTCATGGCAACAATATTTTCCTCCGCGCGAATAATATCCACTACGTTATAAACATTGTAAGCATCACCCCAAAACCAATGCGGTGTTGCGCCGATTTGCTTACCAATTGCCGTAATAACGTTATACATTTTCGCATTCGCAGGTAAGCCATAACTTGCCGCTAACAACTCAAAACGCGAGCCATTGCGGTAATATTCAAACAAATATTGTTTGGCAATTTCCAATTCTTGATAACGCTTGGTTAAAGTAGTCACGCCAATTGTAGTTAAGGCATTTTTAAATGCGTCAATGCTGGTTATTACCGATTGTTCAATAGCAGGCAGCGGATTACTCGTTGCAGCAGATTCCAACCAAGCACCTAATAATCCTCCCCATAAATCAGCTAATTGGCTGTTAGTGTTTTTTGCTTCAAGTTGTGCCGCTTGACTTGCTCCGACAGCCGCTAAATCCGCTACATTTTTGCCTGCTAAATTAGGTAATTCAGTAATCGAATTCATCGCCGAATACATATCTAAGCCAATGCTTAAAGCACTGTTGGCATCGAGCGTGCGGTTAATAAAAGCCTCAATGATTTTTTGATTTTTAGTGAAATAGCCGTTATAGCGTTCTTTATAAAAAATCGCCAAATTCCATTGTTCCATGCAGGTCGCATCGTTGATTTTCATCAAGCCTTTATCGGGCGGCGCAGTGCAAACATTGGCAGGTTGCGTCACTGTATACGTCACGGTATTGCTGATTTTTTGGCTGGCATTATCCACAGCCCACCAACTGTAATCGCCCGCTGGTTTATCCATCGGCGTGGTATACGATTTTTCCAAATGTCCCAAACCGTCTAATGCCACGACGACAGACGGATATTCGCTGCCATCCGGTTTTTTAAAATGCAGGGTGGCTTTGCCGTTGCGGGTAAAGCCCGTGCCCCATTCATTGCACAAAGGTTGAGCCGGGCAAGCCGACCATCGGAGCTTGAGCAATGGTAGGTGTGACTGTGCCGTTTTGCACCAGCCAGCGGTCGCCGAGATTGTACGCGCCGCTGCTGGGAACAGAGACCGTGACTGAAAAAGGTTGATAGCCGATTTTGGAAAAGGTGACGATTTGTTGCCCTACGGCGATTTTGTTTAAGGCAAAACTGCCGTCTTTGGCGGTGAGGATGGATTTGAGACCGATGCTGACTTTGGCATTGGCTAACGCCGCGCCGTTGTTGGTGTTGCTGTGCAGTGTGCCGTAGAGTTTGGCAATGTTTTTCAGCGGGATGATTTTATAGCTGATGGTTTGGCTTTTTGTGCCTGTGCTGTTGTCCACCAGCCACCAGCGATAAGTGCCAGTGGGTTTGTTGGTGGGGATGGGGTAGTTGATGGAAAAATGCCCGTTTGCGTCCAGGGTTTGTGGTTGGGTGGGGTATTCTGTGCCGTCTGGTTTTTGGATGTGCAGGGTGGCGGTGCTGTTGGGGGTGAAGCCGTTGCCCCATTGTACGAAAATATCGCCTGTTGAACCGGAGAGGGGGCTTTGGGCGATGGAAAAGGGTGAGGAAGCAGAGGGTTGTCCGTTGCGTACAAGTCGAACAGCCAAGTTGGAATTCTTATAGCTGTTTGCACTGTGTCCATGATTTATGTCTAAACGCCACGCAGAATCGCTTCCGCTCGAACTTGGAGATGATGACCAAATCCAAGGGTTAGGTGTATTGAGAATAGGAAATAGCACCAAATTAATAGCTGGGTTATAAGAGCCATATTCTCCGATACTTAACAATTCATTTTCATTTGGAATACGCCAATCGTTGTAACCTGCAAACGTACTGGTTAAATTAAGGGCATGATTGTAACTGTAAGTGTTGGCAGCACCTGAACAAGCCCCCCCTGCCCAAGTTTGCCCAATGACACAGCGTTGCCAGATTAAACCTGTGCGTTTATGTGTCACTGTACCGTTTTTGTTATCAATAAAATCTCTAGTAGGAGTTGTCAATGGCAAAGAACCAAACGATTGTCCACTGCGTACAAGTCGAACAAGGCTGAGAGAATTCATAAGACTAGGACTGCCTTCACCAAACCTGAAATCCTGAATCCAACCGCTGTAAATATTGCTAGCATCGGGTGAAGATGAGAAAAAATGTTCACTAGGCGTATTGGGAAAAATGATGGTGTTAATTGCTGGATTGTAATTTTCTCGTTCAACAATCGTGTGCAATTCCGCAATATTCGGCAATCGCCAATCACTTTTTCCTGCAAAATTACTTTTCAACGCCATTGCCGCATCCCAAGTGTAGGCTGCCGCCGTGCCTGTGCAGTTTGCTGTGGCTTTATCCCACGTTTGCCCCATCGAACAACGCATCCACACCAAGCCGGTGGTTTTGTGCGTTACCGTGCCATCGCCGTTGTCAATAAAATCGCTGGTGGGTGTGGTGGGTGTGGCAAAGGCGGCTGTGCAAAAAACGAACAACATCAGTAGCAACATCAATACGGATTTTAAAAATCTATTCATTTTCATTTCTCCGCATCATTTAAAATTGAATTGTCTAGCTTCTCAATTTCAGAAAGAGATAATCCAGTTAATTCAGCAATTGATTCAAAATCCAAACCTTTTACTAACATATTTTTAGCAACTTTTTGTACGCCTTTTTGCACACCTTTTTGCACACCTTTTTGTTCACCTTCCTCTATTTCCTCCTGACGATGGGTTTCTTCAAACATTTCGTAACGCTCTTCAGGGCTAATACTATCTTCTTCAATCAAATCGAATATCGCCTTAATGATTTTATTTTCATAATGCGTGTCATCCACTTCACCATCCAAAGTATCATTAATGGCATCCAACCACTCCCTATATTCCAGCGGTGTATTTTCATTCACAAAGGCGGGACACAAATAAATCACCTTGTGTGGAATTTTACCAATGCCCTTGCCTTGTAAATCTTTGGGATCAAAATCAATCGTTAAAACATCTTTTTCTTCTTTACTTTCGGAGGTTAAAACTACAATTGTAAAAACTTTGGTTTGCGGACGATAATCCTTTGAATTTTTAACCTGTTCTACTATCGCCATACAATGGTAATGCAAAAAACGCGCGTAAAAATCTTTATGTTGCGCATGTTGAATATCCACAATCACCCGATTCTTAACATCTTCTGCAAACAAATCAAAACGCGATTTCACTCGCCCGATTTCTTGGTTAAAGGTTTTTTCTGTTTCCACTTCTGTGATTTCTAATTCAATTCCCAAAACCGCTTTCACAAAAGCCGTAAATATTTCAGGTTTGGAAAATGCCTTTTTAAAAATAACGTCATACTGGAGTGATACCACTTGTTTCATAATAAAACTCCTATTTTGTTATGAGTCACCGCGCCATCGCCGTTGTTAATAAAATCGCGTGTGGCAAAGGCAGGTTGAAAACAACACAGCACCAACAACATCAACGCTGTAGAGACGCAAAATATTGCGTCTCTACGGAAATTTAAAAACTGTTTCATTTTCAATTCTCCTCTTTCAACAAATTAATTTGCTCAACTGATAATTGTGTATATCTGGCAATTTTCTCAATTGGCTCATTATCTAATAGCATCTCCTTTGCAATTTTCATTGCCTTTATTAATTCGCCCTTTAATGCAGCATCTTTACGTTCCGTTTCAACAAACAACCGATCTTCATATTCATCAATCATATTAGCGCGGTCTCTCGGAGTAAGACTACTTTCCTCAATCGTCTCAAATACTTTTTGAATCATTGCATTATGATAATGACTTTCATCAACTGTGGTATCCAATGTATCGGCAATCGCCTCCATCCATTCCCGATAAGCAATGGGCGTATTTTCATTGACGCATTTTGGACACAAATAAATCACCTTATGCGGAATTTCACCAATCCCCTTACCCTTTAAATCTTTTGGATCAAAATCAATCGTTAAAACATCTTTTTCGTATTTATCCATCGAAGTTAAAACCACAATGGTATAAACAGCCAAGGGTGGACGATAACTTTGTTCACCGCGTGGCATTTGTTCTAAAATCGCCGCACAGTGATAATGCAAAAAACGGTCGTAATGACTCTCCTTTTTTCGATGTTGAATATCCACAATCACACGGTTTTTTTCATCCTGTGCAAATAAATCAAAGCGGGAATCTACATTGCCAATAGCTGGCTTAAACGATTTTTCTGTTTCGACTTTATCTATTTCTAAATTAATTCCCAAAACTGCTTTTGCAAAAGCGGTGAATATATCCGGTTGTGAAAAAGCTTTTTTAAAAATAACCCCATATTGCAATGATGCGACTTGTTTCATAATCTTTCCTCATATAAATTCGTAAACGCCTGTGAATGAAAACACAGCAGTATTAGCAGCAACAAAGACCTTCCATGTTTTAAAAACATGGAAGGTCTGGGGATTAAATTTAATCTGTTATTCATTATCAATCTCCTCAAAATGTCTGAATCAAGATTTACAGGATTTTAGGATTTTCAAGATAATCCTGAAAATCTTGTTAATTCTGAAAATCCTGATTCAGATTATTTTACAATTTTTCAATTTCCGTCTCGCTTAAGTCTGTTAATTCAGAAATAGTTTTTAAATCAAACCCCTTAGCCAACATTCCTTTAGCAATTTTTATTGCTTTGGCTAATTCACCTTTTTCAATCCCTATTTTTTCGCCATCTCCAAAAGCGGTATCGTTCACATTTTGAACTTACGAATATTCCACCAAACTTTTTATTTTTCTACAGCTCTTCAATTTCCGCCTTACTTAAACCAGTTGTTTCGATAATAAAATCAATTGCCAAATTTTTTTCTTTCAAAGACTTAGCAACTTTTTTTATACCTTTGTATTCCCCTTCAATAAGTCCCTCAATTTTCCCATCACTAAATGCAGTATCGTTCACATTTTGAACTTCCGAATATTCCACCAAACTTTTTAAATACGCATCATATTGTCTGGAAGTTAAATGCGAAAGCTCCGCTATTTCAAACCCTTTCTGAAAAATCGGCTCATTTAAAATAGCTGGAATATGGTCAAAATTTTCTAAATTCTTCAAAAAATAAACCCATTTATCAAAATGCGTTTCTAATTCATGCGCTTGTTTGGTAAACAAGGGCATTTGCAAAAACTTAAAATGCAATTTGTCATAAAAAATCTCCCCATCTTGATCTTTTAAACAAACCGCGCGTAAAAACTTTTGCATTTCCTCTTTTTCATCGTATTGAAAATTTAAAATCGCAATAAAATAAACGGGCATGAGTTCAAAACTCCACACGCCTTTTTTCGCTTGTTCTTTAATCGGAAAAGCTGAATAAAATAACGCACGGTCTTTAAAGAAATTGACCTTAGCTTTTTGCATTTCCACAATAAACTGCTCGCCTTTTGCGGTTTTGCAATAAATATCATGAATCGCTTTGCGTTCTTTTGGTGTGCTGGCTATTTTTTCAGGGTTTTTAAACGATAATTCGGCGATTTGATGATGCGGCGGTAATAACTGATTTAAAAAATCCTGTAATAAATCTTTACTGGCTTCTTCGCCAAATAGTTTTTTAAATCCAAAATCGGTGTAAGGATTAAAATATTTTGATGTCATTCTTTTTCTCTCATATTAAATAGACAAGGCCGCAAACGCAGGGGCGTTAAAGCAATATAATATCAGCAAAATCAAGGATGTAGAGGCGCAATATTTTGCGTCTCTACGGAATTTCTTATACAACCATACAAAAACAAGCGCGTTGCTTGCTCTGCCCATTCTTTAATTTCATCTTCATTCGGCGCGGCGGCTAAACCTAATTGCAATTGCTGCAATCGCTCACCTCGTAACGCACTAATAAATTGTTCTGCCAAAAAACGTGGATTTATCTGCAAAAAAAATCCCGCCTGTTGCTGCACGACAAAAAACTGCGTTAAATGCTCCAAAGTCCGCAGCGCACCTTGTTGATAAAACTCTGTCGCTAAATCTGGAAAACGCGGTGATTCTGCAATCAAAATCGCGCGAATTCTGACGGCATCGGGGCGCGTCACGCGATAAAGAAATTTTTCTGCAAACGCTAACAAGGTTTTTTCCGCAGTTGCTTCCACTGGCAAACCGGTGACAAATTGATCGCTAAAACGCCGAATTAACGCCCCAAATAATCCTGCCTTGCCGCCAAATTGCGTATAAATGGTTCGCATGGAAACCTGCGCATGACGCGCGATTGTTTCCATACTCAAATTGCCGTAACCATGTTCCAAAAACAAAATTAACGCCGCATCCAGCAAGCGGTCTCGACTTAACGATTCATTGCCTTTTGCAGGTCGTCCGCATTTAACCATCAGTATTTACTCAAAAAAATCAATTGACCTAAACAACAATGATAACCTAGACTAAATGATAATACCTATTATCATTTATTGTCGCCTAACCGCTTGAGGCAGTTAAAAAATGCACAAAACCTCGTCTTTTTCCATGCCGATTGATCGCCGCATCTTTGTTTTTCGTTCCCTACACACTTTATTAATCACTGCGTTATTTTTATCGCTCACGGCTTGTCAGAAATCAGAAAAATCTGCCGCAGAAGCAGGAAAAACACCGTCGCCGCCGGCAAAAGTGAAAATTGCTCAGCCGTTAACTCAGCAAGTGACCGAATGGGATGAATACACGGGGCGAATTGAAGCGGTGAATGCAGTCGATGTGCGGGCTAGAGTCGGTGGTTATTTAGAAAAAGTGAATTTCACAGCAGGCGCAAATGTTAAAAAAGGCGATTTGTTATTTGTGATTGATAACCGCCCGTTTAAAGCGGCGTTGAGTTTTGCGGTTGCGGAATTGGAAAAAGCCAAAACTCAACAGGAATTGGCGAAAAATGATTTAGCGCGGGCGGATAACTTATTCAAAGCGAAAGCAATTTCTGCGGAAGAATATGATGCACGCAAAAAAGGCGTTAAAGAAGCAGCGGCGGCTATTGAATCAGCAGCCGCACGAGTGACCACAGCAGAGTTGAATTTAGAGTTCACCCAAGTTCGCGCTCCGATTAATGGGCGCATTAGCCGCGAATTGTTGACCGCAGGCAATGTGGTCAGTGGCAATGAAATGGATGCAACGGTGTTGGCAAAAATTGTGTCAACCAATCCGGTTTATGTTTATATGGATGTGGATGAGCGAGCGATTTTGAATTATCGGCGTGAGGCAAAAAAACAAGGACGGGATTTAAACGGCACAACGCTGGAATTGGCTTTAGCGGATGAACAAGATTTTCCTCATAGTGGAAAAATTGATTATGTCGCACCGCAGGAAAATCCAACGACAGGCACAGTGAGTGTGCGCGGTGTGTTTGATAATGCGGATGAATTGCTGAGTCCGGGATTTTTTGCGCGGTTGCGAATTCGCGGCGGCGCGGCTTATTCGGCGTTATTGCTACCGGATCGCGCGATTGGTACGGATCAAGCGGATCGTTTTGTCTGGGTGATGAACAAAGAGCAAAAAGTTACGCAACATAAAATTACGCAAGGGAAAAAAGTCGGTGAGTTGCGGATTATTCAGCAAGGTTTGCAAGCAGGCGAATGGGTGGTGATTGAAGGTTTGCAAAAATTGAAACCCGATAGCAAAGTTGTGCCGGAAAAAATCACGTTCCCCGCACCGACAACGGAGCAATAGCCATGAATCGAATGGTGAATTTTTTTATCGACCGCCCGATTTTTGCCTCCGTGTTGTCGATTTTGATTGTGTTGGTAGGCAGCTTGTCCTTATGGAAATTGCCGATTGCGCAATATCCTGAAATCGCTCCGCCGACGATTGTTGTTAGCACGGTTTATCCTGGTGCGAATTCGCAAGTGGTCGCTGATACGGTGGCAATGCCGATGGAGCAGGAAGTCAACGGCGTGGAAAACATGCTGTATATGTCATCGCAATCTACCAATAGCGGCAATATGGCATTAACGATTACCTTTAAGCCCGGCACGGATTTGGACAAAGCACAGGTGTTAGTTCAAAACCGCGTGGCATTGGCAGAGCCAAAATTGCCGGAAGAAGTGCGGCGCATTGGCATTAGCGTGAAAAAACGCAGCCCTGATTTAAGTTTAATGATTGGGTTGATTTCACCGAATAAGCGATATGACAGCGTTTATTTAAGCAATTACGCTTTGTTGCAAATCAAAGATACTTTGTCGCGCTTGCCCGGCGTGGGCGAAATTGTGCTGCTCGGCGGCAAAGATTACAGTATGCGTTTATGGCTGAATCCTGAAAAAATCGCGGCACAAAACCTCACCGCCAGCGAAGTGGTGAAAGCGATTCGCGAGCAAAATGTGCAGGTTGCAGCGGGTGTAATTGGACAGCCGCCCACCGCAAAGAAAACCGATTTTCAATATACCGTCACCACGCAAGGACGGCTGTTAGAGCCAGAACAGTTTGCCAATATTGTGATTAAACAAAGTGAAAATGGCGAAGTGGTTTATTTAAAAGACGTGGCGCGGGTTGAATTGGGCGCGAAAGATTACAGCTCACATTTTATGCTCAATGGCGAAGATGCTGTTGGGATGGCGGTCTTTCAAATGCCCGGTTCAAATGCTCTGGAAACCAAAAAAGGTGTGGTTGAAGCCATGGAAAAGCTGAAAACGCATTTTCCGCAAGGGCTTGAATATAAACTGGTTTATGACACGGTGGTATTTATTCAGCAATCTATTGATGCAGTGGTGAAAACCCTGTTTGAAGCGATTTTGCTGGTTGTGATTGTGGTGGTGGTATTTTTGCAAAACTGGCGCGCCACGATAATTCCGCTGCTAAGTGTGCCGGTGTCGTTAATTGGCACGTTTGCGGTGATGGCAGCATTGGGATTGTCGCTGAATACCTTGTCATTATTCGGCTTGGTGTTGGCGATTGGGATTGTGGTAGATGATGCGATTGTGGTGGTGGAAAATGTGGAACGCCATCTCAGCCTAGGTTTAACGGCGCGAGCCGCAACCCGCAAAGCCATGCAGGAAGTGGTGGGGCCGATTATTGCAACATCGTTGGTATTAGCCGCCGTGTTTGTGCCAACTGCTTTTATTGTTGGTGTATCTGGCGCGTTTTATAAACAATTCGCCTTGACGATTGCCGTATCTACTTTGATTTCCGCTTTCAACTCTTTAACTTTAAGCCCCGCGCTGTGTGCGTTGTTGCTAGACAGAGCACATCATAATCAAGATGCTTTTACCCGCT
Source organism: uncultured Methylomonas sp. (assembly GCA_936941155.1). Classification (GTDB taxonomy): domain Bacteria; phylum Pseudomonadota; class Gammaproteobacteria; order Methylococcales; family Methylomonadaceae; genus CAIQWF01. The sequence goes on from CAKZJE010000032.1 coordinate 36,379, forward strand.
TTTTGGACTGGTTATTGGGACGATTTTTTCGCGGTTTCAATCGTTTTTTTGCGTGGTTTAGTCACGGTTATGCGCGTTTAGTGGGGCGTTTAATTCGGATGACGGTGTTAGTTTTGCTGTTTTATGCCGGATTGAACGGGCTGAATTGGTTGGCGTTTGAAAAAGTGCCGACTGGATTTATTCCACAGCAAGACCAAGGCTATATGGTGACATACGCACAATTACCTGATGCCGCTTCCGTGAGTCGTACTGAAGAGTTGGTTAAAGAAATCAATAAAATTGCCAAAAACACGCCCGGCGTGGGAAATGTGATTTCTTATGTGGGTTGGTCGGTGCTGACGGGTTCTTTTCAATCAAATCTTGCTACCGTTTTTATTCGCTTAAAAAGTTTTGAACTACGCAAAGGACATCCAGAAATGTCGTCTGAGGCATTGGTGAAACAATTCGGCAAACAATTTGCGCAAATTCCCAATGCCCAGATTAAAGTTTTTCCACCGCCGCCGGTGCGTGGAATGAGTTCAGTTGGCGGTTTTAAACTGCAAATTCAAGATCGTTCAAATGCAGGACTGGCGCAGTTGCAAAAAGTGAATACGGAATTTATCGAAAAAGGCAATCAACAACCGGGCTTGGTGGGGCTGTTTAGCACGTTTCGCGCTGACGCGCCGCAGCTATTTGTGAATGTGGATAGGATTCGTAGTAAAGCGATGGGCGTACCGCTGAATGAAATTTTTGATACTTTGCAGATTTATTTAGGTTCATTGTATGTGAATGATTTTAATAATTTTGGTCGCACTTTTCAGGTGATTGCTCAAGCGGATGCGCAGTTTCGGATGCAGCCGGACGATATTGTTAAACTGAAAACCCGCACCGCAGACGGGCATATTGTGCCTTTAGGTTCGTTGGTGACTGTGCAAAACACCACAGGTTCGGACAAAATCACCCGCTACAATATGTATCCTGCCGCAGAAATCAACGGTAGCACCTTGCCAGGCGTCAGTTCTGGGCAGGCGATTAAACTGATGACCGATTTGCTGGAGCGCGAATTGCCGGCTGGCTTTGGTTTTGAATGGACGGAAGTGAGCTTGCAGCAAGTGTTAGCGGGAAATGTAGGCTTGCTGGTGTTTCCTTTAAGTGTGATTTTTGTGTTTTTGGTGTTGGCAGCACAATACGAAAGCTGGTCGTTGCCGTTTACGGTGATTTTGATTGTGCCAATGTGTATTTTGTCGTCAATGGCAGGCGTGTGGCTGTGCGGAATGGATAATAATATTTTCACGCAAGTGGGTTTTATCGTGTTGGTCGGTTTGGCGAGTAAAAATGCAATTTTAATTGTAGAGTTTGCCAAACGTCGGCAAGGACACGGTTTAGATCGTTTTGAAGCAGTGATAGATGCAGCAAAAATTAGATTGCGTCCGATTTTAATGACTTCGTTTGCGTTTATTTTGGGCGTGTTTCCGTTGGTGATTTCCACAGGTGCGGGTTCAGAATCGCGGCGGATTTTGGGCACGGCGGTTTTTAGCGGCATGATTGGCGTGACGTTTTTTGGCTTGTTATTAACGCCAGTGTTTTATGTGGCGATACAGGGTTTAACGCAGCGGTTATTTCCTGCGAAACCGAGTCAAGAAATCGTTGTGGAGAAAAAATTATGAGAGAAAAACTGACTGGGTTTATGACTGGCAGTCCTCAAAGGACTGCCAGTCATGTTGCCATGCTCATAGCAACTAGCCTTTTAACCGCCTGTGTTGTAGGTTCTGATTATCAACCGCCAACCGTTGCCACACCTGAAACGTTTGCCGGAAGTTCACAGCCTGAATTTTCCAGCAAATCAGTCGAAGTGGTGTGGTGGCAATTGTTTAAAGACGCGCAACTCACCGCACTGGTCAATGAAACCTTGCAGCATAATCACGATTTAGCCGCCGCCAATGCCAATTTACGCGAAGCCCGCGCTTTATATTTGCAAGCCAGTTTAAATTTATCACCCTCCGTCACCAGCCGCGCCAGTTACACAGACCAAATGCGCAGCACCGGAGCGTTAAACAACCGGACTTTCGCCCCGCGTGATTTAAAACTTTACAACACCGGTTTTGATGCAGCTTGGGAATTGGATTTATTTGGGCGAGTACAACGCACAATGGAAGCTAGTAATGATGAGCTGGAAATGCAGGAAGCCAATCTGAAAGATGTCACGGTTAGTTTAATTGCCGAAGTTGCTCGCAATTATTTTGAATTACGCGGCTTGCAAAATCAGTTAGCGATTTTGAAACAAAATGTGGAAAATCAGCAGCAAACTTTAAAAATCATCCAAGCGCGAGTTGATAACGGACGCGGCACGGAACTGGACACTTCCAGAGCCTCAGCGCAACTGGATTCCACACTGGCAACCCTGCCAGCGGTAGAAGCAGCGACCAGCTATACGATTCATCGTTTGAGTGTCTTAACCGGACAATTGCCGAATGCGTTAACCACAAAATTATCGCAAACCGCGCCACTTCCCAAGTTGCCAGAAATTGTCGCGATTGGAAATCCAGCTGATTTATTACGTCGTCGCCCCGATGTGCGTATGGTAGAACGACGTTTAGCCGCTTCAACCGCGCGGATTGGCGTTATTACTGCGGATTTATTCCCGAAAGTCAGTTTTGGCGGTTCTATTTCGTTGGAAGCCAGCAGCTTATCAGGATTCGCAGGCTCAGGCGCAATGGCTTATTCTTTGGGGCCGCGTATTAGTTGGGCGGCGTTTAATTTAAATCGAGTTTTTGCACAAATCAAAGCAGCGGATGCTCATGTGGAAGCGGATTTAGCCAGTTATCAGCAAATAGTGTTGAATGTGTTGGAAGAAACTGAAAACGCGCTGGTGAGTTATAACAAAATTCGAGTTAAGCAAGGCTTGTTGGCTTCGGCGGTTAAATCAAGTGTGAAAGCGCGTGATTTGGCACAACTGCGTTTTAATGCGGGCGTGACCGATTTTTTGACCGTGTTGGATAGTGAATCGCGTTTATTGCAACAGCAAAACCAGTTTGCACAAGCCCAAACTGAGACCGCAACTGCGTTAATTAGTGTTTATAAAGCGTTGGGCGGTGGTTGGGAAGCGCAACATCCATAACGCAACATTAAGAACTGATGTTACGCATGAAAATCACTTTTCCACGAAAAACACAAAAAGCACGAACAGGTGAGGCAGTATTTCACTTTATTAGAAAACCCCAAGATTTGAATCACCTATTTTTCGTGTGTTTCGTGCTTTTCGTGGACAATTAAAGTATCAGTGACTTAAGTGTTGTGGAGACAATCTTCTGAAATTTATAAGACGACCAGTCGTCTTGAAAATTTTTCCTCATAATTTATGCGCAGCAATTTGGGAGGATAAGCACGAGAGGTTTTCGATTAATGTCGCAAAGCCTCCTAAAAAAACACTGTGTCGCTGATTTTTTTATCGCATAGATAAATTTGCACAAACTATTAATGCTATCTTTTTGAAAAATAAACAACTTTGCAGACTTAATTTCTGGTTTAAAACTTGCTGCTATTTTTGATAACCGCAATAGATTGTTTAAAAAACGTAAAGAACAGGTGATTTTATGAGCAAAATTGGCATTTTTTTCGGTACAGATACCGGCAGCACGCGATTGGTCGCAAAAAAAATTTATAGCATTTTGGGCGCGGACATCGCAGATAAACCGAAAAACATCAATCGCACCCGTGTTGAAGAATTATTGCAATACGACGCATTGATTTTAGGAACGCCAAGCTATGGCGTTGGCGACTTGCCGGGCTTGGCGGTGGGTTGTCAGGAGGCGAACTGGGCAGAATTTGTGCCGTATTTGGATGATGTTGATTTTTCAGGTAAACGGATTGCTTTGTTTGGATTAGGACATCAAGAGCGTTATGCGTCACGCTTTGCTAGTTCCTTGATTCAGTTGTATCGGGCTTTTTATGGCTGTGGTGCTCAGATGGTGGGGCGATGGAGTACCGAAGGTTATCAGTTTGAGCATTCTGATTCGATTATTGACAATCAGTTTGTAGGATTGGTGTTAGATCAACGTGGGCAGGCGTTTTTAACTGATGAACGCTTGAATGTCTGGTTGGCGCAAATTAAGCCGTTGCTTTTGCCTGAATTAGTGCAAGACTAAATTGAGTTGCGATTAAATTAAAATTAATGCAGCTACCTAAACCTTCCATGTTTTTTTAGAGATCTGGAAGGTCTGGGCGATAAGTAATTAAACAAAAATTTTGGAATGCAAGCTTTGCTTGCAATGTCAGGCAAAGCCTGACTTCCGGTATTTGATAATGCTTTGAAAGTTATTCTCACTCACTTAAAATTTTTGCGTCTTTACAAATCTTAAATTCTTAAAAAATTAACGCGCATTAACAATTTGTAAACACAAACACCAAATAATAAAGAAACAAAAGTAACAGCAATAATATTTTGCTGGGTTGCCAATGGCGACATCCGTACCAACAAATGCACTGGAATCATATGGGTTAAATAAATATAAAAACTAGCAGCACTGATATTTAACACAATGGTATGAAAAAACTTCGGCGTTTTAATTCTAGGCATCCACAAAATACTAAAACTGCCGAAAATCAACCAAAGACTATAGCTGAACTCCTCGGTTGTTAAAAATCGAAACGTCACCAAAATTAGTAATGTAATCAGTAGTTTTTGCAAATTCGATTTAGCAAAATACAAACACCATCCCACTAAAAAAATATACATTAATTTATCTGGCGTGTGCTTTAAATAATTCACTTCATTTAATACGCCAGAGCCATTGCTAATCACTAAAGCAATTGAAAAAAGCAATATGCCAAATAAATAAGGATGCAAACTAATGATTTTTCGGTAAGCGGGAATAATAAATAACGAGGTGAAAATCAACAGAATTTGCCATGTGGTTTCAATAAACCAATAAGGCTGTAAAAACGAGGTTAAGTGTGATTGATAATTACTGAGAAAAATAAATGCCCAGCCATTAATTTCTTTGCCAACTAAATAATGCCAAGATTGATAGATTGATAAAATCAAATAATAAGGCAATAAAACTTTACGCATAAACGGCATTAAAACTGAACCAACCATGCCATTAAATAATTTTGTCGATTGAAAGCGGGCAATATTAAAAGCAACCAGTAATAGCAATAAATTTGCGCCACCGGACAGATGTAAAGGGATTTTGTGTTCGGCAATAACGTGAGTCAGCACCACGCCAATAATAGCCAGAGCTCGCCACAAGATTTCCACATCCAGTTCCACAAAAACAGATTTCTTTTTCGGCAAAGTTTTTTCTAAATTATCCAGTGAAATGTGTTCCCAATTCATTGGCACATAGCCTAATATTTTTTCAATCGCAATCGAAACTCGCACATAAGTTAAGGAATCGCCGCCTAAACTGACGAAAGTAGCATCACCTGCGGGCAGATTTCTTAAGCCCATTGCGGATTGAAAAATAGCAGGAAACGATTCATCTTCGGTTTTGCCTTCATGCTGTTGATTGGCTAAGGCAACAATTGCCATGTAATCCACTTTTCCTGATGATAAGACGGGTAATTTATCTAGCTTTAGCAAAATAAAGGCTGTCGAGGGGATTTTTAAACGCAGAGCTAACGTTTTAAACAAGGTGTTATTAATTTCGCTTTCTAAAACGGCGATGATAATGCTCTCATCATTGCTGACTACCACGCTTTTAATTTGCTTTTCTAATAGAAAATCTTCAATCGCATCTAAGTCAATGCGTAAACCAAATATTTTGGAAAAGCGACTTTCCCGCCCCACAATCCGATATAAACCAATCGCATTGCAACAAGCAATATCGCCGGTAATGAGCTGCTCTATTTCTGCGGGTTTTGTCAAATCTTCAGCAGAAAGAGCGTATCCCATCATCACATTAGGGCCGCGATACACCAGACGACCTGCTTTTTCGCGTTCTTCAATCACTTGGTCGCGATCATCTATTAAAAAAAACTCACCTTGCGGAATGGCAAAGCCAATGTAAGCGGGATATTGGAGGACTAAATCAGGCGGCAAATAGGCCATGCGTGCGGTTGCCTCGGTTTGCCCGTACATAACAAAAAACGCAACATTTTTTTTCGCTGTCCATGCCGCCCAGGTTTTCACTTTTTCCACAGACATCTTGCCGCCGGCTTGGGTGATGTAGCGCAAGTGTGCAATTGCATTTTTTTTAGTTTCCAAAAAATGAATGCGTTCTAACAGGTCAAATGTGTGAGGAACACCTGCAAAACTGGTCGCTTGATAGGTTTCAAAAAAATTCCAAAAACTCGGTTCTATCACTGATTCATCCGTGAGCAGCAAGGTTGCCCCGACAGCAAAATGTGAGTTGATAACCGACAAACCGTAAGAATAGTGAAAAGGCAAGGTGGTGATGGCTTTATCGGTTTGGGTAATTTGCAAATATTGCGCAATGGATTGCGCATTTGCCACAATATTTTGCCGTGACAAGCGCACTAATTTGGGATTTCCAGTTGAGCCTGAGGTTGATAATAAAACAGCTAATTGCGGATGTAGGTTAGGGTGTTGGTTGTTTTCGGAATGTAAAGTCCAGTTGCCGTTATCATCACGCCGATATATCCAATTGGGTTTATATAATTCAATCACAGAGGCGTTGACATCGCTATTATCTGTCACATAACGTAGAAAAATAATCGGATGTCGGTTTCTTAATGCAGCAAGGTAGGCAATCATTGCAGGCAGTTCATTCACTGACTCAATCATTAATAGACCACGCTTCTCACCTAATTGCAGGGCAAATTGGTCAACTTGGGCAATTAATTGCTGATACGATATTTTTTCACCTTGTTTGGTGATAATAGCAATTTTATTTTGATAGCTTTCAAGCGTATCGAAAAAGAAATTGTCTTCATATTTGATATTGTCCAATTAAAACACCTTTATTGCATAGTTTATACGACAATATAATAATTGATACTGTATATTTTACAAAAATAATTCATTTTACATTGTTGTAGATTTGTAATGAAAAAGACTTTGTGTTTTTTGCTATATAAGCGTTAAGTATTTGAACAAAGGTTTTAAAGGATATGTAGGTTCGGATTTATCCGAACAATGCGAATTTGTCGCACCTATAAAAATAGCAATACCTTGAAACTTATGCTTTGTTACTTAATTGCGTTTGATGAGTGGAAAGTTTTTTAGCAGAGATTAATTCAATTTTTTCAAACAATTGTTTTTGTAAAATCATAATGCAACAGCTTTTGCAGTTGTTTTAGTCATATAGGGCAATTGTTTTTTAAGTGATAGAAAGCACGCATAATGCAAAATTTCTTCTGCTGTATCTTCGGGTAGATTTGGGATTAAATTAACCACTCGTTCAGCCGCAGAAAGCCATTGTTTAGTTTCAGAACGCCACGCCAGCATAAATTGTTTGCTTTCTAACGCTAAACAAGCCAAGGTTTCGCCGTCTTCATTGCTGAATTCAATTTCATAATAATTTTCATTATGGCAATGCACAATTGCGCCTAACATGCCACTGTGTAAGTTTTTTTCTGGAATATCGGTTATTAATTCGATTAAATCGCCTATTTGTAACATTTCTATCCCCCTATTTTTTGATATATAGCGTTGTTAAATGCGCTACTTTTGAATTATGCCCGATTAGCCAACCTGTTTTAACAATTTCTTTTTGCCCTGCTGTACCTTGTATTTCTATTTCTGCGGTGTAACGTTTGCCGAATTCATCTTCGCTGTGAAAAGTAATTTCAGTTTCTAATACGCGCTGTTTGATTTGTAGAACTAAATCGAGGTAGTTTTCTTTGTTAAATCCTAAGCGATTTTTAAATAGAATGGCTTTGTGTTTTCCTACAGGCGATTGTTCATCAAGTGCGTAATGGGTAAGTTTACGACTGTCTATTTTGATGATGTTGGAAATATTCGCAAGTTTCATTTTTCAGCAGGGATTATTCGCAAATTCATTGCGCATTATTTTTCTAATTTTTGATATAACTCATCAAATTCAGTTAGGCTGGCATTAAACGCTTCTAAAATCGGTGCAGGTAAATTATTTTCTGAATTATCAGAAGATTGTTGTTTTATTTTTTCTTGGCTTAAACCCAAACGAAAGTAATGAATGAGGTCGTATATTTCAGCGAGTTTGTGCTCAGGAATGTATTGTAATTCCTGCATGATTTGTTGTTGTAATATCAGGGTAGTCATTTCTTTATACTCCTAAATGAATTAATTTTATTTCTTCAAACAGTTGTTTTTGTAAAATCATGGTTTTTAACTTGTAAGCCGCTGTATTTGGGAGATTTCTATTAAAACATCATAAAGGGTTGGTTCAATAGTTGGTTTGATTATTTCTATTTCATGTTTATGATGTGGAAATGTTGCTATTTCAGTATGATGAGGCGCGTTGTCATAACGAAAAATCATATCCTGATTTTGATTCATATAATGATAGCGATATTTAATTTTACTTTGCTTATCCGTATTAACCACTTCAACAAAATCTAAGCGATGATTGTTTTCAAAAATGATTGAGCCATTAATATAACCTTGTTTGCTGTTGTAAATTTTCTTGGTGATTGAAACACAGCAGCCATTTGAAAATTCAGCAAGCGTTTTTTCAAGATTCAGAAAATACGTTTCAATCATGCTAATTCATTTAATTGATTTTGATTTTGGCAAAACATTTCATATAAGCCTGACCAAATCATAAAATCTTCTGAGTCTTCTATAACGCCTTGACTGAATTTTTGGTAAAAATCTTCTGAACGCAGGTTATATTTTTTTTCAAAAGCGGTTAAATCTAATTTAATATTGAGATTGCTTTTTTGTAATTCAGAAATTTGATAATGAATAAAGCCTTGCGCAAAGATTTCTGCGTCTTGCAATTGATTGAGTATTTTTTTAAGGCGTTGTTCTGTTTGCGGTTTTACGGCTAATTGAAAATTTAACATGATTTTAATCTGGTAATAAAGTTAGGTTTGTATTTCAGCAGGGATTAATTCACAACTTCAAACAGTTATTTTTGCAAAATCATAATGTCAAAGCCAATTTTCAGTTTTTAGGTTTTTTACCCGATTAAATTCGCGTAAATTATTTGAAACCAAAGTAAAATCTTTGCTTAACGCATGGGCAGCAATTAAAAAGTCATTTGAGCCAATCGGCAAGCCTTGTTTTTCCAAATCAGCGCGAATTTCACCGTATTTTTCAGCCGCTACTTCGTCAAATTGTAAAATTTGAATGGATTTTTTTAATGCCATAATTTGCTCAATATTTTTAATGGGGTATTGGCTTTTTATTGCACCATAAAAGAGTTCGGCATAAGTAATAGAGGACATGAAAACTTGATTGGCATTGAGTGATTTCAGCTTTGCTAATACTTGTGGTGGTTTGTTCTTTTTGATGTAAATGCAAATATTGGTATCAAGCATGTACATTAGATGTCTTCCCGCATTTGTAAAGGTAATTGATTTCTGCCTTCGGACATAAAGTCATCACTTAATTGCGTGAGGATATTAAAAACACAGTCTGCTGTTTTTTCAGTGTTTTTTTCCTGCACTAATCCTAAACGAAAGTAATGAATGATGTCGTATATTTCAGCGAGTTTGTGTTCAGGAATGTATTGCAATTCTTGCATGATTTGTTGTTGTAATATCAGGCTGGTCATTTCTTTATACTCCTAAATGGATTCATTCGATTTTTTCAAACAGTTGTTTTTATAAAATCATGGAGGTTTTTATTATTTGGTGTAATTGAATATTATGGTGTTACTTCAGAAAACGATAAATCGCCCGCTAAAAAACTAACCAATTTATCACCGCCCCATAATTCAATATCGTGTGATTCAGCTAATTTAATCGCACTATTTAAAAATGAACTGTTGGTAATAACCACGCCATAATCTCCAGCATAATGTCCCATTGCGCCGACGACTTCCTGAACAGCTTTTAAATTGACTTTTGATTTAAAGCGTTTGCATTGCACAATAATTCGGCTGCCTTCGCTATTTTCGACAATTAAATCTGCACCAAAATCGCCGGTTTTTGGTGTGGATTCTGCTTTAAATCCCAATGTGATAAATTTATCCAGCAATAGGTTTTCAAATTCTATGCCAGATAATTGTTCTATTTCGGAAAAATCAATAGAAAGTGTAGATTTTAAACGGCTTCTTTGTTCTAAACGTTTAACATCTGCTTGTAGAACAGTAATAGAAGGATGATAAGGTTCTTGTGTGATTAACTGGTCAATTAATTTAACAGCCCATTCTAACTTACCTAGTTTTATAGCATTATTTGCTAGCAAATTTAGTGTATTTGGGTCTCTGAAAAAATTAGGGTTTATTTCATATAATTTCAATGCACTATTTATTGCTCCCATATCAACAAATAACTGACCGATTAAAGAGAACTCTTGAAAATTTATTTTTTTATTAAAATAATATTCAAAAGAACCTAAATCACCTATAAGAAAAATAATATTCACCAATGAGTGTGTATATTGTTTTTTCTTTATAAGTTTATTTACATGCGCCCAATCCCCTCTCTTGCCAAAATAACCTTTCCCAAATTCAGATAAGTTTTTAAACAGGTATGGAATTATTTCTGTCAAAGGATTTATTTTTGGCTCATCCGCACCAGTACCATTCTTTAAATTATAAATTTTTTGAGCGTAAAAAAAATTTTTTAAGTAATCATAAGAATTCTGAACATAAATATTTGAAATATTTTCGTTCATAGTTGAAATGCGCAGAGTTTCTGGCAAAAGTTCAAAGCATAACTCTATTAACTGCCCTGTTATTATTAATTCTGGTAATACTTGATTAATTCTCTGTTCTGCAAAAGCTAACGATTCATTTTCTTTATGAATTCTAGCTTCTTTTTTAGCTTCAAATTCTCTAGCAATTATGTCTTCTATACTTTTATTTTTATTTGTTTGTTTGTTCATATAAAAGCCTTCTATTTATAATAATTTTTGGTACTAGCAGAAAAATCTACATAGTCAACTAAAATATCAAAAGCCTCTTTTCCAAAAAATGCTAACGGTGGATTTATAGCTGAAAATTTTCTCTGTGTATTTCTTATCGAGCTTCTATCACATTCTTGCTCTTCTTTTCCATAAAAACAATTATTCCAAATAAGATAAGGGTATGCGGCAGACTCTTCCTTTACAATCTTTTCTAAAAGACCAGATATATTATATCTTTTTGGATTTAATTCCTGTTCTAATGGGGAGATTTTACGAGTATTTCGATAATATTCGTTTTCATATTCTTTCATGTAATAACAGTATCTACGAATATACCAAACCGTTTCATCAAGACTATCAAGTGCGTATTCTGGTAAATAAGCAGCCTCTTCAAAATAGCGATTTTTACCATATTCATTTAAATATTTAATAAACGAATCAACACTTTGGGGTAAACGTAAATCAAGCCTTTCTATTTCTTTCACAGCACCGAATAGTTTTTCAATATCATGTCCATATTTTTTGGCTTTAAGTGAATTAAAAAGCAAAATAGCTTTTAAATATTTTTCTATCGCGTGAAGACCAGACCATAAAAAAGGTTCAATTAAGCCAGCTCTATAGCTCATTCTTGCAGCAATATAATCTTGGTCGGCGGTATTCCGAAATGATTCAGTTGCAAACTCATTAAGTGCGTCTTGTTTATCTGCATAATTTGCCGATTGCATAATTTTCACCATTTTCTCAAAAGATTCCCTTTTGTCTTTCTGCAACAATTCGATTTCTAAGGCAGTCAACATCCTTCTCTGATTTAAGGATATAGCGGGCTTCGGATTCAGTAAGACAGTCGAATCCATAGCCAAAGAATTCACGCCACCAATGTTCGAGTTCATGATATTTACCTCTTAATAACGTTAATGTCTCGACTGAAAGAGTCAAAACAGATGAATAATTTTTGCCAGTTAAAGTGGTAGCAACCAATGTTTGCATTCCAAATTGCCCAATGTAACCTTTTAAATTCGCCAATGTGCCGCCTTGCGTTAAAGTATCATCCAAAATAATTGCATAATCCGCCGCAAGACTTGGAACACCTGAAAATGGCGGCGGAAAAGCCAATCTGGAAAAACCATCTGTTCCAGTTCTGCTCACTTTAGCCGCTTGTACAATGTTTAATTCCACATTCAAATTAAGCCTTGTCCCAATCACAATGGCATAAGCCAATGGAATACGGTTAATGCTAATCGCCTCCTCTGCATGAACCGGAATCAGCAATGGTTTTTTATCACCTATCAAAGCTGCTATTTTTTCCACAGCCGCATCATTTACTAAATCATTAGCCAACAGTAATGCAGATTCGATGTCACCCGCTTTTGCTGCTTCATAATGCGAATTTTTCTTAGCACAACCAATAGCGGCTTGCAAAATCACAGGGGGAAAATCTTTTTCCCAAGTTTGGCGATAGGGTGCGATGGGTTTAGTCATGACAAATAACAGTCGTGATTATCAGCTAAATCCACAGGCGTTGCCTCACCCTGCCAAACTTCATCATTCAAAAAAGCATAATTCAAGTTTTGCGCCACGTCATGCTGAATTTGAGTTACTAATTCATGTTCTGGTTGAAACTGCCCTTTTCGTGTCAGCGCGGTAAACTCAATAAATCCCAATAAATTGGATAATGTTTCCTGTGACATCAAATCTTTGGGAAAGCGAATTACAATCTCATTTTGCTCTAAGGCTAATTGCGCTTGCATTTTTTACTCCTGCATTTGAATCTTTAAAACTTACATTAAGGCTGGCACTTTCACTGCCAACAACCCCGCCGTCATTAACAATCTCCATTCCTTCATCTGCTCAAAACAATTCATTTTTCCGTCATCATTTTAAACTCAGCCACAGACAACACATTAACTTTAGGAAAATCAATTGTTCTCAAAATATTAAAATGCTTATCCTGCGTCACAATGCCATTCGCATTAAAACTCACTGCACAATCTACAAACTTATTATCATCACTATCGGCAGCAATTAAATTCCAATGGTAATAAACCGTCACCGGATAAACATTTGGCAAAACTAACAGGGTTCTAATCACATCTTTTGCCATAGCAACGCTATATTTACTGGCGATAATTTCTTCATATTCCAATAAAATATCAGACGTAATCCCTAAATCAAACGCGCCTTCAATCAACCTTTCAAAAATCCAATGATAAGGCGATTTTGAAGAAATCGAAACTAATAACACATTGGTATCTAAAATAACCTTTGTATTATTCATTTAACCAATTATCCATATCTGCCGCTGAATATCCTTTTTCATCCCAAATTTTATCGGCTGCTTGAATGGCTTTTTGCGCATAAAAACGCGCTAATTGCATTTTCAATTCATATAATTCATTTTCTAATAACTCTGTTGCATATAACTTTAAAATCTCCTGCTGTACATTCGATAAAATAGCCGTTTGATTTTTTGTTTGTATTGCTAACATAACTATCTCCCCATTAACTTGTTTTCATTGATAACACCCGCCCTCATCAACAACCGCCGTTCAGCTACTCGCTCAAAACGATTTAACTGCAACAATTTCACTGTCACTCGCCCATGAGCAGTCAACGGCACAATCTCCGCTTCCTGTAACTGAAAATGCTCATCCCAATGCTGACGGCGCGGATGGAACAACGCCACCACTTCATTATCATCCAACGACGCAATATCACTGCCTTTGTACTTATTACAAATCGCGCAACTTAACGCCAAATTATCCGCTTGCGTCAATCCGCCATGTTTCTCTGCAATAATATGGTCAATTTGATGCGCAAATAACACCGCTTTTTCGGGAATCAAGCAATATTCACAACAATCCGCTGCCCGTTCATAAACCAACCGCCGCAACTCTTGTGGAATATAGCTTAAACTCACGCCGCCGCCTGCAACTTCAAAAACGCATTCGCCTTAGCCGTGCGCACTAAATGCTCAACATATTCATACTGTTGCCACTGTTGCTGCTCAACTTCGCTTAATGAACCTTGTCGCTGTTTTTCCAACAACGCATTTACCTGCTCTTGCAACACAGACGAAGGACGCAATGCAATAATTTCATCCGGTGTCGGCACAGAAGCCAAAAACTCCAAAACTTCACCTAAACCATGAAAACCGGATTGTTTCGGTAACGAAAATTCATGCAATCCCAGCTCCAAAACTTGCGGCATAGATTGCGCAAATGGCTGTAATCGCACCGCCAATTCATTCGGAATATCAACTGTCATTAACATCATAAGCCCCTTAAATTACACTCATTTTACTGATACTGCCCATACAACTTAGCATACAACCCATTCTGCTGAATCAACGTCTCATGCTGTCCCTGCTCACAAATCCGCCCCTCCTCAAACACATACACATGATCCGCCTGCTTCACCGCACTCAAGCGATGCGCAATAATAATTGTGGTGCGACCTTTTAAAAACTCACTCATCGCCTGATGCAATTTATATTCAGTTTCAGAATCCAACGCTGAAGTCGCCTCATCCAAAATCACCACACTCGGATTCGCCACAATCATCCGCGCAATTGCCAACCGCTGCCGCTGTCCACCCGACAATTTCATACCCTGTCTACCCACAATCGTTTCTAATCCCAAATCTAACTCCGCAATTGTGTCTTTTAACTGCGCAATTTCCAACGCTTGCCACAACTGTTCATCGGTTGCCTCGCGCCCCAAGGTTAAATTGGCACGAATCGTATCGTTGAACAACGCCGGATGCTGCAAAACTGTCGCCACATGCTCCCGCACCACTTCCAAACCGATTTGATCTAACGGCACATCGTTAAAATAAATCATGCCTTCGGTAACAGGATACAAACCAATCAAAATTTGAATCAAAGTCGACTTGCCGCCGCCACTTGCCCCAACTAGCGCAATTTTTTCCGCTGGTTTTATTTTCAAATGAATACCATTTAAAACCGCCTGTTCACTATAACTAAAATGCAGATTTTTAATTTCCACACTCACGGTTTTAGTATTTAAAAATGGATTTTTCAGATGCGGATAAGCCGGCTCTTGTTTTAAAACATTCAATTGATTAATGCGATTTAGCGCGGCTTTCGCAGAATAAAACGCATATTGAATATTCAGCAATTCCTGTACCGGAGCCATCATGTACCAAAGATAACCAAACACTGCCAGCATTTCGCCAATGGTTAAATTGGAATAAAACACCATCAACATGGCGAGAGCGCGAAACACATCAAAGCCGAATAGAAAAATCAGAAAACTTAAGCGACTCACCGCATCACTTTTCCATGCGTAAGCAATTGAATGTTTTTTCACCGCTAAAGCTGAATCAACCAAGCGATCGCAATAATAACGTTCACGATTGCTGGCGCGAATTTGATGAATCGCTTCTAAAGTTTCACTCAACGCCTGTTGAAAAACGCCATAAGCTGAATTTTCTTTTGCTTTTAAATCCTTCACGCGCGAACCGACTGCGCGAGTAAAATAAATCACAACCGGATTCAAACAGAGAATAAACAAACCCAGCTGCCAGTGCATCCATAATAAAATCACCGCTGTGCCTATTACGGTAAAAAAAGCGACTAACAGCTTGCTCATGGTGCTGCCGATAAATTGATCGAGCGTATCTAAGTCGGTGACTAAATGCGTAATCACAGTGCCGGTGCCTAAACTTTCATATTCAGACATCGAAATCACTTGCAGGCGTTGTAATAACTTGCGGCGAATTTGAAAAATTACGTCTTTGGAAAGCAGCGAAAATTGTTTCGTTTGAATAATGCTAAACCCTAAGCTGATAAAGCGCAGCAAGGTGCTAAAAACCAGAATCACAGAAATGTATAAAACCGGACTGTGCCACACGGGGTCAAAAAAGCGATTAATCAGCGCAACCATGACTCCAGGTTTATTTAAAAGCACCTCGTCAACCAATAAAGGCATCAGCAAAGGCACAGGCACACTCGACAGCGTGGCTAATAACGCCACAATATGTGCACTGACTAAGGATTTTTTGTGTTTTAATGCAATTTGAATTATATAATTCCACGAATATTGCATGGGGGCGGGTGCTGGCGGGGGAGTTTTTTTGTTTGGCACAGATTTAAGAGAGGCGGTTTTGATGTACGTTCTTGATTATAGCGGTCTACTGATAGATTAGGAATAAATAAAATTTCGCAGGATGGATGGAAATGAAACATAAAATTTTTGTGCAGTTCGTGATAGTCACTTGTCTGGTGCTGAGCTGTTCTGAAGTGCCGGTTGAAGAGATAACCCCGATGCCTGTCAAAAAAGTGCAGTCGGTTGAGTTGCCCGTTGTGAGTGAGGAACAGCGGCAAATTTTTTTACAAGCTGAACAATTGCTGTTGCAAGGCGAGGACGATGCTTTTTTAGCGCAAATGCAGCAGTTAAAAAGTTATCCTCTGTATTCTTATTTACAAGCGAAATGGCTGAAAAAAGACTTAACGCAACAGGTTGAAATTGAAAGCTTTTTAAATGCGCATAACAACAATCGTTATGCGGACTCGTTGCGGCAAGATTGGTTGTATTTTTTGGCAAAAAATCAGCGATGGACGCGGTTTATTAAAAATTATCAAACCACCACAGCCGCCGATACTCATAAAATCCCTTTGCAATGTTATTTTGCCCAAGCGCAATACAGCACAGGTCAACAAGAACAAGCTCTCACCTTAGCGCAGGAACTCTGGTTAAAAGGCGTTTCTCAACCTGCCTGCCTGCCGATTTTTTCTGCCTTTCAACAATCTGCGCATTTTACTGAAGACTTAGTTTGGCAACGTTTTCGCTCTGCTTTGCGTGGCAAAAAAGCCAATCCGCAATTACCCGCACAGTTAAAACAATATTTGTCAGCCGATGCGCAACAAACTGCTGATTTATGGCTGAAAGTTTATAACTCGCCTGCGTTGATTGTGAATTCTGCACAATGGGATACGCAAAATCCTCATGCGGGTGATATTTTTGCGCAAGGTGTTGATAGACTTGCGTATAGCCGTTTGCAGAATGCGGTGGTGATTTGGGAATCGCAACAAAGTAAATTCACGATAAGTTCTGAAACCGCTGATTATATTAATCAACGTTTGGGAGTTGCTTTGTCCGCAGCGGGCTATAGCGGTTATGCTCATGCGCGTTTGATGAAAGTGAGCACCCTTGATGATCATGTTAATCACGCTTTAATTAGAGCGGCATTACGCGAGCAAAATTGGACGCATGTTGATGAGGCGTTAAGTAAATTATCCGCGACTGAAAAAACTGTCGATAGATGGCAATATTGGCAAGCGCGGGCATGGGCAGAACTTGGCAAGACTACTGAAGCGCAACTAGCATTTGCGGCGTTAGCGAAAAAAAGTAATTTTTTTGCCTTGTTAGCAGCGGACAAAATTCAACAGCCATATCAAATGCAAAATGTTCCTGTTCCGGTTACAGAAGAAGAAATAGCTGAAGTTCAGCAACAAACTAATTTTAGAATTGCCGCAGAGTGGTTTGCTTTAGGGCGTAAAGATGAAGCATTGCGGCAATGGTGGTACAACGTGAAAAAAGCTGAGCCTAAGCAAGTTATGGCGGCGGCAAAAATTGCGCAACGTTGGCAAATGGTGAAACTGGCTGCTTTTACCATTGCGAAAGCTGAATATTGGCAAGATTTGGAATTACGTTTTCCGATTGCATATCAACAAGATATTACTCATTACGCACTCAAAAATAGCCTTGATCCTGCGCTAGTATTTGGCTTGATTCGGCAAGAAAGTGTGTTTGATGAACACGCAGGTTCACAAGTGGGAGCGCGTGGCTTGATGCAAATTATGCCCGCAACAGGACGGCATATCGCAAAGCAATTGCAAGAGCCTTGGCGTTCTGATGCAAGTTTGTATGAGGCGGACACCAATATTCGCTATGGGGTTTATTATTACAAACAGTTATTGGATAAATTCAGAGGACAAGCTGCACTGGCGGCTGCTGGATATAACGCAGGGCCTGGGCGGGTGAAACAGTGGCAACCTAATCAAACGATGCCAATGGATATTTGGATAGAAACCATTCCTTTTAATGAAACCCGCCATTATGTTTCTATGGTTTTGTCTAATGCTTTGTTTTATCAATATCGGATGAATCGCGATATGTTGAAAATGTCTGACTTTATGGCAGATGTACAACCCTTTTTAGGACGAAACCAATAGTTATTAATCAACAATTAGACAGCATCAGGATTTGCTATAGCTCAGTTATAAAAATTGAGCTGATTTTTTCCGCAGTCTGTAAGATAATGCCTAATTACATTATAAAAACAATTAACGAAGGGTAGAAGTCCATGGAAAAACAGCGCAGCTTCACGCGCGAAGAGTTATTAAAATCTGGTCGGGGTGAATTGTATGGCCCTGAGAACGCGCAATTGCCACTGCCCAATATGTTGATGATGGATAGAATTATCCATATCTCTGATGAAGGCGGAGCTTTTGACAAGGGGCATATCATTGCTGAGTTGGATATTACCCCAGAGTTATGGTTTTTTGCCTGCCATTTTCAAGGCGACCCTGTGATGCCCGGATGTTTAGGGCTAGATGCGATGTGGCAACTTGTGGGCTTTTATTTATGCTGGATGGGTGGACTGGGTAAAGGTCGCGCATTAGGCGTAGGCGAAGTCAAATTTAGAGGTCAAGTGTTACCGACTGCTAAAAAAGTTATCTATCGAATTGATTTAAAAAGAGTGATTTTGCGTAAGTTAGTAATGGGGATTGCTGATGCTACGATGGAAGTCGATGGAAAAGTGATTTACGAAGCGACAGACTTGCGTGTTGGGCTATTTACTTCTACATCAGATTTTTAGGAGCGCGTCATGAGAAGAGTGGTAGTGACCGGATTAGGCATTGTCTCTAGTATCGGCAACAATAAAGAAGAAGTGACTGCCTCTTTAAAAGAGGGACGGTCTGGAATTGTCGCGTCTGAAGTTTACAAAGAAATGGGCTTTAGAAGTCAAATTCACGCGCCGATTAAAATTGATTTAGAAGCACTGATTGACCGCAAGATTAAACGCTTCATGGGAGATGGCGCGGCATTTAACTATATTGCCATGCAGCAAGCGATTGATGATTCAGGACTTGCAGAAGATGAAGTGTCAAACTTTAGAACAGGTTTAGTGATGGGGTCAGGTGGCCCTTCTACATCAAACTTGGTTGATGCAGCGGATATTTTACGTTCTAAAGGCGTAAAAAAAGTAGGCCCTTATATGGTTCCTAGAGCGATGTCCAGCACCAACACTGCTTGTTTAGCAACCCCGTTTAAAATCAAAGGCGTTAATTACTCCATTACTTCCGCTTGCGCAACCAGTGCACATTGTATTGGGCACGCTATGGAGCTGATTCAACTGGGCAAACAAGATGTTGTGTTTGCTGGTGGCGGCGAAGAAGAGCATTGGTCATTATCGGTGTTATTCGACGCAATGGGCGCAATGTCTTCCAAATATAATGACACACCAGCAACAGCTTCCAGACCCTATGACGCAACCCGTGATGGCTTTGTGATTTCCGGCGGTGGTGGTGTTTTAGTGATTGAAGAGTTAGAACACGCTAAAGCACGCGGTGCGAAAATTTATGCAGAATTAGTCGGTTACGGAGCAACTTCTGACGGCTATGATATGGTGCAACCTTCAGGTGAAGGTGCAGTACGTTGTATGCAGCAAGCGATGGCGACCGTAGATGGTAAAATTGATTATATCAATGCGCACGGCACAAGCACCCCTGTTGGAGATACGCGCGAATTGGAAGCGTTACGCGCTGTATTTGGTAACGAAAATGTTCCGGCAGTGAGTTCTACAAAATCACTCACAGGACATGCGTTAGGCGCGGCCGGCGTGAATGAGTCAATTTATTCAATTTTAATGATGGCAGAAAACTTTTTAAGTGCCTCTGCCAACATTACTGAACTTGACCCCGGTGCGGCTGGTATTCCTATCGTGCGCGAACGCCAAGATAACGTCACTTTAAATACCATCATGTCGAATAGTTTTGGTTTTGGTGGTACGAACGCCACATTAATTTTTCAACGTTATAACGGCTAAACAACAAACAGCCGCAGTCTGAAGGAATACCATGAAGGATGATTTATCCCACCCCTGTAATTTGTGTGACTCAACTGAGTTTGAAGTGCTATCAACCCTAGATAGAGATGGGAAATATCTACGAACAGTTATTTGTAAAGACTGCGGTTTAGTTTGGAGCGATCCATTTCCACTAAATCCCACTGAATATTATCAAAAAGACTACCGTATTCTTTATAAAGGTACGTTTGAACCGAAAATAAAACATATTTATCGGGCAGCAAAAACAGCGCTGCGTCGCTATCAAGGTCTGAAAGATTTTCTTAAAGGTAAACAAGCAGTATTGGAAATTGGCTCAGGTGGCGGCGAATTTTCATACCTTTTAAGCAAATTAGGATTTTCAGTTCAAGGCATAGAGCCGAATGAAGGCTATGGCAACTACTCAAAATCTGAATACGGTTTGAACGTGCAAATCGGTTTTGCACAAAATACAGAATTCACACCAGAAAGCTTTGATTTTGTTACAACTTCTCATGTATTAGAACATGTGGATAATCCAAGCTTAGTGTTGAAAAAAATTCACGACTGGCTAAAAAATGATGGCATTTTGGCCATTGAAGTGCCGAATATTGAAGCAACCTGTCAATCACCGAAAAGCACTTTTCATACTGCGCATTTGTTCAATTTTAATGCTGCAACTTTGTCATTATTAGCGGAAAAATGTGGATTTACTGTGGTGAAAACCTTTTTTTCCAGCGACAAAGGCAATGTCAGCTTAATTGCACGAAAAAACACTGACTTGGCGGTAACTCCTAAACTAACCATTGCCGGTAATTGTGAAAAAGTCTGTGCGATTGTCACAGGGCATACGCCGTTAGCGCATTATTTTTCGCCGTCGCCTTATTTACGACTCATCAATAAAATCCCGCGTATGTTGGAAGAAAAAAGCATTAGTAACAATTTTACCGATGCCAAAGCGGTATTAGATTCTTGTTATAAAAATATTCTCTCGCATTAATGTATCCCCGTAGAGACGCATTGTTTGCGTCTCTACCTTACCGTTCCACATCTTGTTTTCATGTCAAACTCCATTCAAAAATCGCGTACTGAATTTAATAAACTGCAAAAACGCCTGCGTCATTATGTTGGCGATGCCATCAAAGATTACAACATGATAGAAGAAGGCGACAAGGTGATGGTGTGTTTGTCGGGCGGCAAAGATTCTTATACTTTGTTGGATATTTTGTTGGGTTTGCAAAAAACCGCGCCCATCAAATTTGAAATTGTTGCCGTGAATTTAGACCAAAAACAGCCTGATTTTCCTGAACACGTTTTGCCGGAATATTTAGCCTCGCTCGGTGTGCCGTATCATATTATTGAGTACGACACTTACAGCATCGTCAAACGAATTATTCCAGAAGGACAAACCACTTGCAGTTTATGTTCAAGATTGCGGCGCGGCAGTTTATATGGTTATGCGGCTGAAAACGGCGTGACCAAAATTGCGTTAGGACATCATCGTGATGATATTTTAGAAACCTTTTTCTTAAATATTTTTTACGCAGGCAAACTCAAAGCAATGCCGCCAAAATTGCTCAGTGATGATAAGCGCAATATTTTGATTCGCCCGCTTGCGTATTGTCGTGAAAAAGATATTGAGCGATTTGCTGAATTTAAAAATTTCCCGATTATTCCTTGCAACTTATGTGGTTCGCAGCTTAATTTGCAACGTCAAGCGATGAAATCTATGTTAAATCAATGGGATAAATTGTTTCCCGGACGTTTGGAAAATATTTTCAGTAGTTTACGAAATATTGCACCTTCGCAACTGGCAGATACGCAATTGTTTGATTTTGTTGGCTTACAGCGTGGACAAGCTGAGGGTGGGCTTTCTGTGGAAGCCGATGAAAGTTCAGGTTTAGAAATTTTAGAACTTTAACTCAGCATGAAAACATCCACGTTTTTTGTATTACTTGCGGTTGCAGGTGGAACGCTAGAAAATCGCGATAAAATCAGTCACTGGATTAATCCGCCACCGCCTCTTTCGCAAAATGCTACCAAGAAAGAAGTTGTTCTGTACTCCACTACATGGTGTGGGTATTGTGCTAAAACCCGCGAATTTTTTGCAGAAAATCATATCAAGTACACAGATTTAGATGTTGAAAAATCCGAACAAGGTCGCAAAGAGTATGAACGTCTGGGTGGAAATGGTGTGCCGATTGTGATTATTAGTCGAGAAATTGCTATTCGCGGTTATAACCCTGAGGCAATTACTGATGCTTTAAATCGCAGCGAAATTGAGAACGCAAAGAAAAACTGACAGACTTTTAAAAGCCTGTCAGGTTGAAAATTACCGCAATGTTGGTAATCCTGCATTTACACCGCTATTTTGTCCACGATGGCGTAAAAAATGATCCATTAATACAATCGCCACCATTGCTTCAGCAATGGGAGTTGCACGAATGCCGACGCAAGGATCATGGCGACCTTCTGTAACGACTTCAATCACTTCGCCATTGGCATTAATACTTCTGCCCGGCAAACGCAAACTTGAAGTTGGTTTTAAGGCAATGCTAGCGACAATATCTTGTCCGCTGGAAATGCCGCCTAAAATTCCACCCGCGTGATTGCTTAAAAATCCTTCCGGTGTGATTTCGTCACGAAAATCTGTGCCCTTGGCTTCAATACAGCCAAAACCATCACCAATTTCCACGCCTTTCACGGCGTTAATGCTCATCAGTGCATGAGCTAAATCAGCATCTAAACGATCAAAAATCGGTTCGCCTAAGCCTGCGGGAACATTGCTGGCAATCACTTCAATTCGTGCGCCGATGGAGTTGCCTTCTTTGCGCAGCGCGTCCATGTATTTTTCCATTTCCGGCACTTTATCGGCATCAGGACAGAAAAATGGATTTTGACTGATGCAATCCCAATCGAACTTTTCAATTTTAATGGGGCCTAATTGCGATAAGTAACCGCGCACTTCAATGCCGGCAATTTCTTTCAAGTATTTTTTCGCAACTGCGCCTGCGGCAACGCGCATGGCTGTTTCGCGTGCTGAAGAGCGTCCACCGCCACGATAATCGCGAAAGCCGTATTTGGCTTGATAAGTGAAATCAGCGTGACCGGGGCGAAAGGTTTGCGCAATATTTGAATAATCTTTAGAGCGTTGGTCGGTGTTTTCGATTAATAAACCAATCGGTGTGCCGGTGGTTTTGCCTTCAAATACGCCGGATAAAATCCGCACTTCGTCAGCTTCGCGCCGTTGGGTGGTGTGGCGTGATGTGCCGGGTTTGCGGCGATCTAAGTCGATTTGAATATCGGCTTCGGTTAGGGCTAATCCGGGGGGACAGCCGTCAATGATACAGCCTAAGGCTACGCCGTGACTTTCACCAAAGCTGGTGACGGTAAATAATGTTCCGATTGTGTTTCCAGACATGATTTTTTTGTGTGTTTGAGGGAAAGATTGTTTTAGGTTTTTAAAAAAGGCGTGTTGTGATTAAACGCTTAATTTTTCTTGGTAATACTTTTTTTCACAATAATTTGAAAAATAAGGTGTTTTTGCGAGTAAAAAATTATTATGTGATTGTTTTTGGTGGGCTACGCCGCTTTTTTCTCAATTTGAGATAACAACATACTTTCAATGCTGAGGTGATAGTCTAACTCAGTCCATTCGATGCCAGTGTTTTGACAAATAAACTGATAATTGCTCAGTTGCTTAAAAGTAGCGTTTTGTAATTCTTTGTACCATGACATCGGCGTTAATATCATGCGTCCGTCTTCAAGTTCAACGCTCAAGTAGCGGTCATCAAAGTGTACTGATTTACCTTTTACTGAAATATTCATTATTTTAAGCTGCGGCTGAATCAGTATGCTTAGTTAAATCAGCGGTTTGTGCGGCGAATTGCAACATTGCGCGTAATGCGGCGTTGACTGCTTCGGAGTTTTTAAAAACGGCTGCAACATCAGGAGCTAAAGTGATTGTAATTTCAGCTTGTTTGTTGGTAAAACGATTAGGTTTTGCTTTGGAATAATCCAAATTATATTCAGACAACATTTCTTGTTCAGATTCTTCTATGTTTTTCATAATCTTTCCTTTCGTTTGTTGTGACGGGGCGAGCACTGATTATTCGGATAACATCTTGCATTCGTTCTGTAAAAGACACAATTAAAAGTTGTCCTTTGTCTGAATGACCAATTATTAATTCTCGGCGTTCTCCATACGAACTCCATTCGTCATCAAAAATATAAGCGAGTAAATCATCAAAAACGGTTTGTGCTTCGTCAAAACTAACCCCGTGTTTTTGTTCATTGCTGGCAGCTTTGTTGTTATCCCATTCAATCTTCATTGTTGTATATCAGGAAATTATACAATTTGTAGTGGGCATGGACAGCGTGACAACCCTAGCTGGCTTTCCAGCTTCAATACAAAGGCTTTCTACGCCGCTGAATGTTATCCAGCATATCGCGCGTAGTCGCTTCATATTCGCGCCGTTCCCTTGCATTCTTTTCGGCTTGTTCAGCATTGGAACGAGCAATTTGCCGCATCTCAGCGTTTCCTTTTCGCTCTTCTTCCCGCCACGCTTGTGCTGATTCAATAAGTTCTGCGTGTTGTCTTTCCATTTGTTTACTGGAATCGCGTAAAGCCGTTTCAATATCGGTTAAGCGAAAATTAACAGTATCGTTCAGTGAGCGTAATTCAGATTCAATGCGGTCTCCTAACAAAGTTAAAGCATCGCCAAGAGAGCGAAAACCTTCAATCAGAATGGCATTAGTGCGGCGTTGTTCATAAATTTGTGCAAAATGCGGGTCTTTTTGGGCTTTGCGATACAGTGCTTTCATACGTTGGCTGGTAGCGGAAGGACTTGGTAAAACGTTTACGCCCAATGAAAAACAGACTGCATCGGGAGCTAATGGCGGTGCTTCAATTGTATGTCTTTGTTGCGCAGCCTCAATAGCTCGAAGATTTTGATCGAATTTGCTTAAATGTTTCGCCGCTTTTTCCATTGCTTCCCAAAATGGTGAATAAAGTCCTTCTGAAAACTCATCCTCGGCTTGGTCTAAACAAAGCTCTGCTTTTGATAAAGATAATGGCAATTTTGCAGCGAATATCTGAGCATTGGAAACAAGCTCTGCAATATTTGAAACAGCCCGCGCTCTTGCAAGTTCGTTTTGAATACGCCGATTTTCTTCATCTCTCTTTTTTTGCTCTTCTTGCCACTTTCTTTGTTCTTCTTGTCTTTTTTCTTCTAGCCGCTTAACTTCAGCCTTTTTATATATTTTGTTTACACTCCAAATTATAAGTGAAAACAAAATAAGCCAAACTCCCCATCCTAAAAAAAGAGCAATTACTCCAACAACAAATAAGATTTTTAAGATTGTGTCCATAATTTAATATAGTTTATTTGAGTTTTTGGGTATACAAACGACATACCTTACAATTGCGGATAAAAATCAGTAAAAACTTGCCGTTGCAAACCTCTTTTCAATTTATTATCGCCTGACAAAAACTACTTCAAAACTTTATCACGCAATGATTCCCACACACTTTTATTAATTTCATCAGCCAATTCATCCGCTTGTTCTTGTTTCAATTGGCTATTTTGATTAAGTGTCATTAATTCGATATAACTCAAAAAATGCGCCAATGCCTCTTTTGTCATAGATTCTTTAGAAAAACGAATCACAACATCTTTAGTATCTAAACTAATTTGTGCTTGCATTTTTATTATCCTGTTTAGCTCTAAATTGAAAAATAAGATTGTTTAAAACGATTTTGATGTAAATCAAATACATGCTGCTTTAAAAATACAAATTGTTATTGCAAACTATCCACTTTCAACTGCGCCTCTTTAGCCCCTTGCAAATTCCCCTGCAACTGCCGCGCCTCCACAATCAACAACCAACAACGTTTTTTTAACTCCCTATCATCCACCGCCAAAAACGCCGCCTTTTTCCCCAAATCCTCCGCCAATCGTGGCTGCGACTGCTTCAAACGTAACGTAGCTAATTGATACGTCAACTCCGCACTTCTCGGACTAATCCGCAACGCCCGCTCCAACATCACACTCGCCGAACCCAAATCTCCCGCTTTAGTATTACGCAGCGCATCCGTCATTAAAACCTGCACCGCCTCTGGCAACGCTGGGCGCGGTTTCGGCTCAACAATAGAGATGGACGGAGCTGTTTGAACAACAGGCTTAGGCAGCGGAATTTCTTCCACTGTCACAGGCTCATTTTTATAATGAAATGCTTCGATATGCGCTGACTTGGCAGTGTGAACCTGTGACGATTTTTTTGTCGCAGGCGGTTTGATTGGCGTTTCAGTACAAGCGGCTTGCAGAACAATTACGCCCAGCAAAAGCAACCGTGTTTTCTTTGTCATACTTATCAACCTATTGTTATACATAAGAATACAAAGTGGGATTCTTTAAAAATATTAATCCGAGTCTAAACCAATAAAATCCCACACATCCTGTGCAAAACTGGTATCGCCATACTCAGGAACAGGCGGGCCATCGGGATAATTTTGATTATAAATTTGCTGAGTATCCCGCGCTAAATCTTCCAATCCCAATTTAGTGTAAGCCTCTTGCATCACCTGCAAAGCATAAGGCACAGCTGAAGTACGTTCAAAATCCTTCACTACCGTACTCGCGCGATTTGCAGCAGCCATATACGCTTTGCGGCGCAAATAAAACCGCGCAATTTTCACTTCGTGCATGGCTAAATTATTCCGCAACGCCACCACCCTCTGTTTAGCATCTGGCAAATACTTGCTTTTTGGAAAGCGTTTTTCCAATTCAGTAAAGATGGCTAACGCCTCTTTGCCGTTATTTTGGTCACGTTGCGTGCTGTCGGTGGGAATAAATCGACTTAAAAATGTGATGTCGCGATTATAGTTAATCAAGCCTTTTAAATAATAGGCATACTCCAAATAAGGACTACGCGGATTAATTTTAATAAACCGATCTGCCGCTGCTAAGGCGGATTCTGCATCTTCATTCTTATAATAAGCGTAAGCAACATCAAGCTGAGTTTGCGCCGCATAATCGCCGAAAGGATAACGGCTTTCTAAAGCTTCGTATAATTCAATGGCTTTTGAATAGCTGCCTTTGGACATTGCCGCTTTTGCATCGTTATAAAACTTTTTGGCATCCCAATCTTTATATTCATCGGGCTTTTCTTCTTTGCTAGAACCGCCTTCAGTCAAGCTCTTCAGGGTTTCACAGCCTGTGAGTGCAAAACCTAAACAAAGGATAAATAAAACTTTTACGAAAATTAATCGCATACTTTGAGTGTCACGTTGTAAGATTAGAGGTTTTCCCGCCTGAATGCGACGGTAAGTCGACAATTTAAGGCACGAGTATAACTGAATTTATACAGATTATCATGGCTATATTGACAGAAAAAGTACCTGAAAACTTGGCAGGAATGCGCTTAGATCAGGTTTTAGCAGAAGTTTTTTCCGACTATTCACGCAGTAAACTCCAGACTTGGATTAAGGCGGGACGGGTGCGGGTGAACGGACAAGAACTGAGAACCCGCGACAAACTGTACGGTGGCGAGGAGATTATTTTAGATGCAGAAGCGGAGGTGGTTTTAGAATGCGAACCGCAAAATATCGCCTTAGACATTGTTTTTGAAGACAAATCGCTATTGATTGTGAATAAACCGGCAGGATTAGTGGTGCATCCGGGGGCTGGCAATTGGTCGGGCACGTTGCAAAATGCATTGCTGTATCACGATAACAGTTTAGAAGCGTTGCCCAGAGCGGGGATTATTCATCGAATTGATAAAGACACCAGCGGTTTGTTGATGGTGGCAAAAACGCTGCAAGCACATCATAGTTTAAGTGACCAATTGCAAGAACGCGATATTACCCGTGAATATCTAGCTGTGGTGAAAGGCTGGATGACCGCAGGTGGCACAGTCGATCAACCCATAGGACGACATGCAGTGGACAGGCTGCGCTATACGGTGCGAGATGACGGCAAAGAAGCGGTGACGCACTATCGTTTGATTGACCGTTTTATTCATCACACTTTTTTACGAGTGCAATTAGAAACCGGACGCACCCATCAAATTCGTGTGCACATGTCGCATATTGGTTATCCATTAATCGGCGATCAACTTTACGGTGGGCCTTTCCGAATGCCCGGCGATTGTGGTGCGGAGTTGGAAAAACAATTGCGAGGCTTTAAACGTCAGGCATTGCACGCCGCAAAACTGGGTTTGCATCATCCGCGCACCGGCGATTATTGTGAATGGGAACAACCCCTTCCTGATGATATGAAAGAATTATTACAAGCATTGGCAAACAATGACAAAGAACATGGCAAACGCTAACCATTATTTAACACCTGTCTGGGATGCGCCTGCTAACGTTCACGTCGCAATGACGTTGCGCACGGGCGGCGTGAGTTCTGGGCAATTTGCTAGCTTGAATCCTGCCACACATGTTAATGATGATTTGGCTGCGGTCACTGAAAATCGGGCGTTGATTAAGCAAATGTTGAATTTGCCTTCTGAGCCGGTTTGGTTGGAACAAACCCATAGCAATATTGTTGTGCGAGCAGATGTTATGACTGCCAGTCCTTTAAAGGACTGGCAGTCATGTTGTACCGCCGATGCCAGTTTTACTTCTCAAGCCGGTGTGGTTTGCGCGGTGATGACCGCCGATTGTTTGCCCTTAGCATTTTGCAGCAAAGATGGCGAAAAAATCGCCGCAGTTCATGCCGGTTGGAAAGGTTTATTAGCGGGTATTATTACAAATACCGTAGCCGCGTTGCTGGATACTACTCCAGACCTTTCAGGTTTTAAAAACTTGAAAGGTCTCAAGCCCTCCGATTTGCTGGTCTGGTTAGCCCCAGCCATCGGTGCGGAAAAATTTGAAGTCGGCAGCGAAGTACGCGAATTATTTATTCAAAAAAATCCAGCCTTTGCCGCCGCTTTTCGCCCAGC
Source organism: uncultured Methylomonas sp. (assembly GCA_936941155.1). GTDB lineage: Bacteria > Pseudomonadota > Gammaproteobacteria > Methylococcales > Methylomonadaceae > CAIQWF01. The sequence continues at coordinate 65,336 of CAKZJE010000032.1, forward strand.
AGCACCCGAAAAATACTTAGCCGATATTTATCAATTGGCGAAAATTGAGTTGGCGGGTTTAGGTGTTAGGCAAATTGTCGGTGGCGAATTTTGCACGGTGAGTGACCCCGAAAGATTTTATTCCTATCGCCGCGACAATAGCACGGGACGGATGGCGACATTAATATGGAAAGATTAAAAAAGTTATGAATTTATTGTTATTAATCATCATTTTCACCGCAGTCGGTGGCGTGTTGAGTGTGTTAGCAGCGGGATTATTTTTATTATTACCCGAAGATCACCGCCAAGAAATATTGCCGCATGGCATTAGTTTGGCAATTGGCGCATTGCTAACGGTCGCGTTTTGGGGCTTAATTCCAGAAGCCTTTGAACAAGTTGCTCCTGCAAAGTTTCAAGAACTATCAGGCATGATTTTGATAGGGATTTTAGGATTTTTTATTTTGGAAAAACTACTGATTTGGCGGCATTGCCATTCAGGTAGTTGCGATGCGCATAACGAAGGTCACGAGGAACATGAGCATAATCACACTCACAGTCATCATAATCATTCTCACAGTCACAATGCTGCTGGAACTTTAATTTTATTAGGCGATGCCATTCATAATTTTGTGGATGGCGTATTGATTGCGGCGGCGTTTTTAACCGATGTAAAACTGGGTATTGTCACCAGTTTGGCAGTGGCAACCCATGAAATTCCGCAAGAAGTGGGCGATTTTGCGATTTTATTGCAAAGCGGCTACAGCAAGAAAAAAGCCTTGATTTACAATATGCTGGCAAGTTTAACCACCGTGATTGGCGGCGTATTAGCATATTTTAGCTTGGAAGATTTGCACGCGACTTTGCCTTATTTTTTAACTTTAGCAGCATCAAGTTTTATTTATATTGCGGTGGCGGATTTAATTCCTTCATTGCATAAAAAAACCGATGTCAAAACCTCGTTACAGCAAATTGCGTTGATTTTGACGGGCGTGTTATTGATTGGCACACTGCATAATATTGCGCATCACATTAAAATTGATAGCGTGAGATTTGCGGCAAATCATCAGTAGCACCAAAAAAATGCGCCTATACCTTTCAGGTTTTTAAAACCTGAAAGGTCTTTTTCTACAGGCCGATTAACTTATTTTGCCACCAACGCAGCATTTAAAGAACTAGCAACCGCTGTGCCGCCAGTGTTTGTAACGTATTGAAGAACAACAGGAATAAATTGTTGCACCATCGTTGGTGACATACCTTGTTGTTGGAAAGCCGCTGCTAACGCTAATGTGCTATTACCGGTACTAGAGGCTAAACCGCCTAATGTAGTGGGTTGTTGCGCAGCACTTAATAAGGTGCTCATTCCCGGAACAGCTTGAGCCAATTGTGAGAACGCACTCGGCTGCATTTGTCCTTGCGCCACTTGAAAAATTGCGCCCGCGCCTAATTGCGCTTGGGTTTGTGTAACGCCCAATTTTTGCACCAATACATCCACTAAATTCACAGATTGAACCGCTTGTGATGCTCCAATGACTGGAGTAGTTGTGCCAGTAGCTGGAACTGTGCTTGCTGTTTGCACTGCGTTTACAACTTGTTGACTTTGTTGTAATACTTGCGAAATGCCTGACAAAGTTTGATTGGGTTGGGTTGCTGAGCCAGTCGCACAACCTGTTAGCGCGGAAAAAATAAAAGGAGCGCAAAGGGGTAAAATAATTTTTGCATTCATAGTTTTTTTATCTCTGTAAAAGTTAAGGGATTAAATGATTTTACTATTCAAAGTTGAATTAACTGTGAGTTGTAGAGACGAAAAGAATGTGTCTCTACGTCAAAATGGAATCGTTGTTAATCTAAGATTGTTACCGCGTCATCTTCTAAATACGTTTTAATTTGTGCAAAAATTTCATGCAGTTGTTGCGTCATTTGAGTTGCCTGTTCTAACGTGCCATTTTCTTTAATATGTTGCATCGTCTCACACAGTTCAGCAAATTCAATTGCACCAACTGTTTTTGCAGGAGCTTTCATTCGATGTCCTAACGCGCCAAGTGTTGCTAAATCTTTATGATTTAAAGCATCATCCATTTCTGTTAAACCCTGTTGTGCAGAATCCAGAAATTTATTGGCAAATTTACGCAGAGTTTGTGGTTCATTGCTTCCTAAAATATCTGCCAAGATTTGTAAATCAATAGGAGCTGCGGCAAAAGGATTTGTATTTTCAATAGCGGTGTCGTGAGTCATCATGTCTTGAGTTATGGGTTGTTCGACAAGGGAAAGTGAGTAGTTTAGCCATTTTGCAATCGTTGCATATAGCAAAGTGGGATTCATGGGTTTACTGGTAAAATCATCCATGCCTGCTTGAAAACAACGCTCTTGGTCTTCAGGTTGCACGTTTGCAGTCATGGCAATAATGGGCAAGCGGGTTAAGCGCAGATCATTACGAATTCGCATGGTGGTTTCTAAACCATCCATTTCCGGCATCTGCATATCCATTAAAACACAATCGAAAGTTTCATTGCGCAAAATATCTAAAGCTTCTTTGCCATTGTTGGCCAACTCCACTATAGCACCTGCGCGTTCTAAAAGTTCACTTGCGACTTGTTGATTAAACAAATTATCTTCAACAAGCAGAATTCGAGCATCTGTCAATTGGATAGAATTTGTAGAAGATAATGCCGCATAATAATTGCCTAGTTTGTATTTTCCTAAAGCAGAAAACACAATATTGTGTACAGAAGACCATTCAAAAGGTTTAAACAAAATGCCTTCCAGATCAATGCCAGCGGCTGTTTTAACCAGTTCGCCGTATTCGTGAGCAGTCACGATAATTTTTAACGGCGGATGATGTAAATGGAGTGTATCAATAGTTGATGCAACCGTTGTGCCGTCCATTTCTGGCATTTGCCAATCTAAAAACACCATTTTATACGGGTCGTCATTTAGCTCGGCTTGTTTAACAAGCGATAGCGCGGTTTTTCCTGATGTGACTTGGTCGATACGAAAACCCATTTTCTGCAAAATATTCGACAAAACTGCGAGTGAAATTTCATCATCATCAACGATTAACACACGTTTGCCGTGCGATCTATCAGAGCGGTCTGGAGCTAAGATAACACTCTTAGCCAAACGTGCGGTAAACCAAAAAGTGCTACCTTTGCCCAGTTCACTTTCTACACCAATTTCACCGCCCATCATCCCTGCCAATCTTTTACATAGCACCAAACCTAAGCCAGTGCCACCATATTTGCGCGAGATAGAGCTATCTGCTTGTTGAAAAGGTCGAAATAATAAGGCTTTTTGATCCGCTGATAAGCCAATTCCATTGTCAACGACTTCAAAGCGAATTAAACAATCGTGTTCATTGTTTTCAATTTTTGTTAAACGTACAACAATTTTGCCTGCATCTGTAAATTTAATGGCGTTACTGACATAATTAATCAAAATCTGTCCTAACCGTACCGGATCGCCATTGAGGTTAATTGACAGCATAGGGTCAATTTCAAAGCTTAAGTTTAAACCTTTAGATTCGGCTTTTTCACCCAACATGCTATACAAATTGCCCATCACACGCGACAGTTCAAAATCCATGTGTTCCAACTCTAAATTGCCGGACTCAATTTTGGAAATATCTAAGATGTCATTGATGATATTTAATAAATGCTGGCTGGAAAAACGCATTTTTTCAATATAATCACGTTGCTTGGCATTCAAGTCTGTGCCAAGAATCAAATACGTCATGCCAATGATGCTGTTCATAGGCGTGCGAATTTCATGGCTCATATTAGCTAAAAAGTCGCTTTTGGCGCGGTTGGCCGTTTCGGCTTCTTGTTTGGCTAGATTCAACTCTTGGGTGCGTTCTGTGATGCGACTCTCCAGATGATCATTGAGCTCACGCAGTTTGTTTTCAGCTTGTTTGCGTTCATTTATATCTTGTACTGCACCAATCACAACCAGCGGTTTGCCATCGTGGTCATAAATACAACGACCAAAATCGGCTATCCAAAATACTTGACCACTGTTTTTTGTCATTGCCAGTTCAATAAAAAAAGGTGTTTTTTCATGCACAGCAGTATCAAACGAGGCTTGAATTTTAGAGGCATCTTCTGCGCAAACGCGTTGAAAGAAATCATCTAAAGTGACACGGCGATGTGGCATTTCTAAAAAATCGTAAAGCTCATCAGACCAGTGTAAATGTCCGGTTTGTAAGTCATAACTCCAAATCGCCATTTTTCCTGCTTTTAACATCACTTCCAACTGCACATCATGGCGGATTAAAGCCGACTCCATTGCTTTAACGGCAGAAATATTTTCGTGTGAAACCAGTAGCCTTAAATGGTTGTTCTCATAAAAGCGATTGACTTTTGCCAAAAACCAGCGTTGTTCAATGGCGGAATGGCAAGGATATTCAACGGTAAATTCATTGATTTTTCCGCTGATAACTGAGCGAATTCCTGTTGCAAAACTCAATGATTCGATTGATTCTTTCCCTTTGACGTTTTGGCACAGGTTTAAATAATTCAAGCCAACGTCAACAATTGGGATATTGGAGTTGTTTTTGGAAAAATCCCGCCATGCTTTGTTTACCGTGAGAATCAGGCCGTTTTCATTCAAAATACAGATGTGTGAGGACAGCAGGTCAATGGTTTCTTGCACGAAAGATTGCGAGTCTTGTTGTGATTTTTTGTAATAACGATTAATCAGGAGTTTTTGCCAACGCTGCCACCAAGCCATGCTGTAAATCAACGCTTGGATAAACATCATGGTTAAAAAAATATGCCATGCAAATCGACGCGGTTGCGCATACGCTTCATTTAGGTCAATTTTGCTCAGTAATAGCCAATTGGTATCGGCAATAGCGTTGATATACGCAATGGTTGCAACGCCACGATAATCAATTCCTGTAACAATTCCTGTGTTTCCTTCTGCGATTATAGAGGCGATCCGGTCTCCCGCAGGCTCAGGGAAAATCACTTTTTTATTATTGTGCAAATGTTGCACGTTAAAATAAGAAATTTTATTTTCTGTGCGTGTGACTAAAATAGTTTCTGCACTCACGCTGTGAGTTGGCCAATCTTGCAATAACGGCAATAAAAATTGGTTTAGGTTAATATGAAAACACAGCACGCCAACGACCTGAGTTTCTCCACGCGCATTTTTGTTAACCATAGCTGTCATAAGATCCATGCTTGGATGTTTATTTTTATCTTGATGAATATAACTTAATGGCGTGCCGGGACTGTGCAAGGCCAACTCTATAAAAGACTTATGGTGGTGATCATTTGCATTGGCGTTAGTTGTGGAATAATAAAGGTTTCCTTGATTATCAAATAAAGTCACGGCTTCATAATGATAGGTTTTTTCAATCAGCTTGAGCTGTTCAATCATCTGCTGTTTGAGGTTTTGTTTATCGGCAGCAGACTGATGCAATTCTTCTATGGAGTGCGTTAAACCTAATGCAGAACCAAGCACTAAACTATCGGCTTTGCGCTCTGTCAACCATTGTTGAATTTGTGCAGATTGCAACGATGAAATGGCAGCAAGATTATCACCAACCTCTTTTTTAGTTTGTTGTTGGTGATAATCCAAGAGTGCATAGTTACAAACACAAATGAGAATAATGATGAAAAGTTCAGATAACAGCAGAAACTTTGCAGACAGGTGTGTGGGCATGGATTGTTAAGCCTTGTAGAGGTGATTCTGCATAGAGAGTTGACTTAAGAGATGATGTAATGCCGAATTACACGGTGTTTTTATTCAATATAATCCTCAAAAATCTGTTTGAATTTATCGGCGTTATACATAAATTGCAATAAAACCTCAGGATCAAAATCGCTTGGTTTGGTGCGTTCATCACCGTGCAAAATAATGTGGCAAGTGGTTTCGTGGTCTAAGGCTTTTTTATACGGACGCTGTGAGCGTAGTGCGTCATAAATATCACAAATTGACATAATCCGCGCCGCAAGCGGGATATTTTCACCTGCCAGTTTATGCGGATAACCTGTGCCATCCCAACGTTCATGGTGTGAAAGTGCAATCTGAGATGCCATTTCTAAAAACGGCGAAGAACTTTGCTCAAGGTTTAAAATGTCATAACCCATTTGCGTATGACTTTGCATCACTATCCATTCTTCAAACGTATGGCTACCTTTTTTCAGCAAAATATGATCGGGAATGCCTATTTTACCAACATCGTGCATCGGGCTGGCATAAAAAATAGTGTCGGCAAATTCATTGCTCATGCCAAGATTTTTGGCTAACTCATGGCAATAACGACCAATACGTTTAATATGAAAACCCGTTTCGGTGTCTTTATGTTCAGCGGCGCGTGCTAAGGTGTGAATTGTTTCAATATAGCTGGTTTTTAATGCCGTTGTCCGTTCTTGCACTTGGGTTTCCAAGGTTTGCGCATAGTTGTTCAAAAAATCATTGTATTTTTTCAAACGCAATAAATTGCGAATCCGCACCAGCAATTCTGCTTTATCTAATGGTTTGGTCAAAAAATCCTCAGCGCCTTCATTGAGCGCACTCAATTTGGCAGTCCGATCATTCATTGAAGTCATAATGATAATAGGGATTTGTTGCGTGGTAGGCTCCGCTTTCAGTGCGGCAATCACTTTATAGCCGTTCATATTGGGCATCAGCAAATCCAATAAAATTAAATCAGGTTGATTCAGAACGGCTTTTGGCAAGGCCTCTACTGCGTTAGTAGTAGAAAGAATTTCATAATCTTCTTTTCCTAGCATGGTGACAACAATATCAATATTGAAAGCCTCATCATCTACGATGAGAATTTTTGCGCTATGTGTGTTCATTATGAATCCTTTTGTAAAAGTAACATTCTCTAACGATGAAAATCTTTGATTATTTTATTCTAACACTTTAGATTTAGTGCAACTAATTGCACCTGAAAAACTGCTGAGACAGCCTCAAAAAATTTAGTGATACTCGCCTATTCCTTTAGGCTCTATTAAATCACACACTTAATCTTTGCAGATTTTCAGGTATCATAAAGCCTTAAGTTTATTGTTCAGTAGTGAGAAAAACGTGCCAGAAACCTCATCCGCAAATAAAACCGCTTTTGAAGAACGCAGAACCCGCGAAAAATACTGCCAACACTGGCTCAAAACCCAAAAAAAAACCGTCTCCAAACTTATCAACTACGCAGCCTTTGCTGGCATTTGCAACGGCTTGTTGTTGTTGCTGCAAGCTGCTTTGTTAGCCTTTATTCTGCATAGTTTATTAATAGAAAAACAATCGTTATTTGCCAATCTCAATCAGCTTAATTTTCAACTAAATACCTTTTTTTCAGGGCTTTTGGCAGCACAAATTCCCTATAATTTACCTGAAAACGTATTATTGCCTGCGATATTTTTTTTATTTTTGGTGATGATGTTACGCAGTTGCACGGTTTATTTGTTTCAAACCACAGGTTTTGAAGCCGCAGCACGCATCAAAACCCGATTACGCCAAGAATTAGTCAATAAACTTATTCATCTTGAACCTAATTATTTAAAGCAACACCAAAGCGGTGAATTAGCCGCAACTTTACTGGAGCAAATTGAAGCCTTAGAGCCGTTTTTTTCACGCTATTGTGCACAGCAAACCATTATCGCGGTGTTGCCGTTGTTGATGATTGCCTGTGTGATGCCGATTAACTGGGTTGCCGGCGTGATTTTTTTAATTGCGTTTCCGCTGGTGATTTTCTTTATGGCGGTGATTGGCATTAGTGCGGCGGTGGCGAGTCGGAATCAATTTTTGGCAATGGCGCGGATGGGCGGTTATTTTTTGGATAGATTGCAAGGTTTACCCACGTTAAAACTATTTGGACAAGCGCAACGCGAACTGGCGCACATCACTTATGTTGCGGATGATTTTCGTGGCACAACCATGAAAGTGCTGCGCATCGCGTTTTTATCTTCTACCGTATTGGAATTTTTCAGCGCACTGGGCGTGGCGGCTATTGCGGTGTATGTTGGTTTAGGCTTATTAGGGAAAATTGAGTTTGGCCCCGCAAAACATATTACCCTACAACAAGCATTATTTGTACTGTTTATTGCCCCAGAATTTTTTATGCCACTGCGTCAACTTGCAGTGTTTTATCACGACAGAGCAGCCGCTTTAGGTGCGGCGGATTTGATTTTAAAAGTAATGGACGCGCCAACCTTATCGTTTCCGCAAACCAATCTGACCGATTTTAAAAAACTGCCTGATTTAAGTTTAGAACTGCAAAACGTCAGTAAAAAATACGGCGAGCGCACCGTATTAAGCGCGATTAATCTGCAAATTCAAGCACTTGAGAAAATTGCTTTAGTCGGTGAATCGGGGGCGGGCAAAACGACGCTGTTAAAACTAATGTTAGGATTGGAAACTGCCTCAGAAGGCATGGTATTGCTGAAGGGGCTGCCCGTAAATCCAGACTTTGCCAGCGCGAATATAACGTGGATAGGGCAGGGCGCAAGTATTTTTTATGGCTCAATCAGCGACAATATCAGTTTATTTAATCCAGATTATTCTGCGGAAATGATTCAAACCGCTGCCGAAAAAGCAGGCGTAAGCGAATTTAGCAAAAATTTTCCAGAAGGACTTGCAACGTTAGTTGGAGAGCGCGGTTATGGCTTATCAGGTGGGCAAATACAGCGGATTGCGTTGGCGCGGGCTTTTTTGAAAAACGTGCCGATTGTGTTGTTAGATGAGCCGACCAGCCATTTAGATGAGCAAAATAAACTGCTATTGCTTGATGTGATTGACGCACTTTTTAAGGATAAAACCTTGCTGATTGCCAGCCACGATCCGGCTGTGATTGCACGGATGTCTCGGCAAATTGTGATTGAAAATGGACGACTGCTATGAAAGATTTAAAGTTTTTTCTGATTCTGTTTAAACCCTACCAAAACTGGCTGCTTGCCGGCATTTTACTTTCCATTATCACCACCTTAGGCGGCATCGCGCTGTTAACGGTTTCCGGTTGGTTTATTACCTCGTCCGCCATTGCGGGAGTCACGGTTGTTAATGATTTAGCTGCAAGTTTCAATTATATGCAGCCAGCGGCAGAAATTCGCGCACTTGCGATTGTGCGCACTTTAGGTCGTTATGGTGAACGGATTATTACGCACGAAGCGACTTTTCGCGTGTTGGCACAAGTGCGGATTTGGTTTTTTGCACAAATTATTCCGCTGGCAACCGGCAGATTGGCGTTATTGCGCAGTGGCGATTTATTAGCCGGCATGACTAGCGATATTGACGCGCTGGACGGCTTGTATTTGCGCTTGATTGCGCCCGTCACGGTTGCAGTGTTCGGATTATCGGCGGTTTTACTGTTTATTTATCAATATTCGGCGGTAATCGCCTTGAATACGCTGATTTTATTATTTATTGCCAGCGTGATTGTTCCCTTAATATTCAATCGCTTAGGCAATGACGGCGCGAAAGCGATTGTGTCGCTCACCGCAAATTTTAAAACCCAGCAAATTGAAATCCTGCAAGGTTTGCGCGATTTAGTCACGTTTCAAGCTTATGAACGCTTTAAAAACAAAGCGTTGCGAGTATCAGATCGGTTGATAGAAACCCAGCGCGGCAATAATCGTCTTACGGCGTTATCGTCAGCAATCACGCTGTTTATTTCACAATTAAGTTTGCTGCTGACAGTGATTTTAGCGGCTGCCGCTTTGCAACAAGGAGAAATGAGCGCGACTGACGCAGCATTATTGGTGTTTTGTGTGCTGGCTGCTTTTGAATTGATTACGCCGTTAGCCCCTGCCATGCAAATGTTGGGAAAATTGCAACAAGCCGCCCAGCATATTCGCGAAGTCGCAACTTTGCCACCGACAATTGTGGAAACGCAAACGCCGTTATCGTTGCCGAAAAATTTTGATTTAGCGTTAGAAAATTTAAGTTTTCGCTACGAGGGGCAAAACGAATGGCTGATAGAAAACTTATCTTTAACGATTCCACAAGGCAGCAAAATTGCGATTGTTGGCAATAGCGGGATGGGAAAAACTTCGTTGCTGCATTTATTGTTGCGTTTTTTTGATCCACAACAGGGACAGCTGTTGCTAAATGGTGCGAATTATCAACAATTTAATTCAGACGAACTGCTTTCATGCTTTGGGTTGTTATCGCAACGGAGTCAATTATTTGCGACCACGATTCGTGGAAATTTGTTGATTGGCAAAGCCGATGCAACTGATGCCGAATTAAATGCCGCGATTGCAGCAGCGGGTTTAGAGTCGTTTATTCAAAAATTGCCGGATGGTTTGGAAACGTGGGTTGGCGAGCAAGGTTTAAAGGTTTCAGGCGGCGAGGCACGGCGGATTGCCTTAGCGCGAGTGTATTTGAAAAACGCGCCGATTATTCTGTTAGATGAGCCGACCGAAGGTTTAGATGCAAAAACCGAAGAAGATGTTTTGGCAGCATTAGAAATGATTGCGAAGGATAAAACCTTGATTATGGTGACGCACCGCAGTGCTGGCTTAAAATTGGTCAATGAAGTTTATCAATTAAAAGCCGCCGGTTTAAGCAAATTGCCGAGTATTCCTGAGAAACTGGAACAAGTATTGCTGTACAGCGATTAAGCTGAACTTATAAAAAACTCTTCTTTTGAGATGTTTGTTGTTGCAGTACAACAAAAAGTTGGTTTTTGTTGCAAATTTAGCAACAGCCTTTATACTTTCAAATATTACACTTATATTAAATAAAGAGGGTTTGCAATGAATACACTGAAAAAAGCACCTAATCGCATCAATTTAAAACGCACTGTTTTATCTTCGGCGTTGTTGTCATTATTAACCATGCAAACTGTACATGCTGACGGTGTAACGGATTCGATTGAAAACGCACTGAAATTTGGTCAAGCGGATGCCAAATACGGGCAAATTAAAGTCAATTTAAATTTTCGCTATGAAAATGTTGATACTGGACGAGGCTCTCCAGCCACTGCTAATGCGGCAACTATGCGTTTGCGTTTGGGCTACTTAACGCCGGTTTTTGAAGGGCTGCAAGGTTATGCCGAATACGAAGGCAATCAAGATATTGTTGCGAATGACTATAACAGCACCCGCAATGGTAAAACTCAGTATGAAACGATTGCTGACCCGCAACAACATGAGTTGAATCAATTGTGGATTAGTTATAAAGGCTTGCCAAATACTGAAATCAAAGTCGGGCGGCAACGCATTGATTTTGATAATTTGCGTTTTATCGGCGCGGTGGATTGGCGACAAATGCAGCAAACGTTTGATGCAGTGTTAGTGACCAATACGTCATTGCCGAATACAACCATTAAAGTCGGTTATATCAATAAGATACAAACGATAAGCTCAATGACAAAAGGGGCGCAAATTCCTTTTGCTAACATCAATTATGCAATTAAAGATGTTGGAAACTTAATCAGTTATGCGTATTTAATGGATTTTAATGAAGCGATTGGCACGGCTGGCGGTTTAACTCATGCAGATTCCAATCAAACTTATGGGATTCGTTTAGACGGCACTCGCATAATCAATGACAGTTTGAAAGCGCATTACTTAGTTGAATATGCGTATCAAAAAGAGCATACCCAAAACCCAACTCACTATCATGCAAGTTATTATCATATTATAGGCGGCGCGACGGCGTTTGGTATCACGGCAAAAGCTGGCATGGAGCAGTTGGATGGTAGTGGCGCGGGTAGAACATTTGATACGCCATTAGCCACTTTGCACATTTTCAACGGTTGGGCGGATCAATTTCTTGCCACGCCAGTCAATGGTTTGCGTGATCTTTATGGCTCGCTTGCGACTGAAATTGAAGGAGTGAAATTGCTCGGCGTGTATCACGCATTCACTGATGACACAGGCGGAAAAGATTATGGTCAGGAGCTTAATTTTCAAGTCACCAAAGAATTTGCAAAACATTACACTTTGTTAGCAAAATATGCCTATTATGATGCCGCACCAGGTTCAATAGGAACAACGTATGGATTTGATGCACAAAAATTTTGGTTTGGTGCAAACGTAAGTTTCTAATCAGAAATTTGTGTTGTAGCGTAGAGACGCAAAATTTTGCGTCTCTACCAAACACAGGTTAGCCAAAAAATTTCGCTGCATTCATCAGCGTTTTATAAATTCCCCATAATAACGGCGTTAGCACAGCTGACCATGCCAGATAAACTAAGGCAGGATGGCTGGGTGATTCTATATCGACCGCTTGCCCGACTTCCTCTTCTTCATGTTTATGGTGCTGCGCTTCGATTTGTTTTTCTTCTGCCAATTCTTGCGCAGTCATAAACCATTTGTCAGCAACTGGGCGAATTAACAAATTACACAGCAAACCAATCATCAAAAGTCCGGCTAAAATCAACATGGTTTGGTTATAAACTTGTTCGCGCGGAATTCCTAACGCTAATTGATAGTCGCGCATGTAATTCACAATCACAGGCCCTAAAATCCCTGCGGTTGCCCAAGCGGTTAATAACCGCCCGTGAATTGCGCCCACCATTTGTGTGCCAAATAAATCGGCTAAATACGCAGGAACAGTGGCAAATCCACCGCCATACATGCTTAAAATAACGCATAAAGCACTGACAAATAACAGTTTATTGCCAACCATTGCACTGCCTGAAACGCTTAAATACAGCAAACTACCGAGGATGAAAAACACGATAAAAGTCATTTTTCGCCCTAATTTATCGGACAAACTTGCCCAAAAAAAACGTCCGCCGATATTAAATAAACTCAATAATGCCGTAAAACCCGCAGCAACCGCAGCAATCGCGGCTAATTCCTCTTTGTTCAAATCGTTATAAGTTTTGGCGATTCCCAGCAATTGTCCACCGAATACTTCTTGCAACATGGGGGAAGACATCCCCAGCACACCAATTCCCGCACTGACATTCATGCACAACACGCCCCACAGCAACCAAAATTGTTTGATTTTAAAGATATTTTTTACATGCACATGATGCGGCGTAATCATGGCATTGCTTTCTTGCGCTGAGGGCATCGTCCAACCTGCGGGTTGCCAACCGGTTGCGGGGATTCGATAACTCAACGCGCCGCCCATCATAAAGACGAAATAAATGCCTGCCATCACCATAAAAGTTTGCATCACGCCAACATCAGTTTCTGTGGCAAAAACTCCCATTAACAATGTCGCCAGCGGTGAGCCTATCATTGCCCCGCCACCAAAGCCCATAATTGCCATGCCGGTTGCCATGCCGCGTCGGTCTGGAAACCATTTAATCAAGGTAGAAACTGGTGAAATATAGCCTAAACCTAAACCGACTCCGCCAATTACCCCTGAGCCTAACAGCATCATCCAAAATTGGTGGAGATGAATGCCAAGAGCTGAAAACAACATGCCGCCACACCAGCACAATGCACTCACTACCGCCGCTTTGCGAGGGCCAACGTGTTCCAGCCAACCGCCCCACAGTGCTGCGGATGAGCCTAAAAAGACAAAAAACAACGTGTACATCCAGCCTAAGGTGGAGATTTTCCAGTCACAAGTGGTGATAAATAATTCTTGAAAAAAACCGATGTCCGCGCCGCAAGCGAGACTTTCTTTGATGCCAATCGCTTTGGATAACGGCAACCAAAACACCGAAAATCCATACGCCATGCCGATACATAAATGAATGGCTAATGCCGCAGGTGGCACAAGCCAGCGGTTAAACCCCGCACTGGCAATGGTGTGTTTTTTCTCTAAAAAATGCAGGGCGGTTGAATTCATACAAAGTTCCTTAGGATTATTCTTAAAAATCGGTGAAAACCATCATATTAGGAATGCTAACAGTTTTCAATTTTCAGGCGGATATAGCTAAATAACGGATGTTACGAATTCTAAAGGGAAAACTATCCTGAGATAAGTAATAAGCATAAAACAGATTTGCAACTGTAGGTGCGAATTCATTTGCACTGTGCGGATAAATCCGCACCTACATTAAATATTTGCATAATTTATTTCGGACTCATTCCTAAGTTGTCAAAAAAATTTTAAGACGACTGGTCATCTTTAAAAATTTCAGCAGATTGAAACAATTAATAGGAAAAATTTACATCTAAAAAAATCCCAATTTCTGAAAACTTAAGAATCAAATTTACTTTTAACACGGCTTTTTTCTGTTGTACTACAGTTAATTCGATACAATGTTGTGAAAAGTGAAATGTTTTTAATCAAATTAGAGGTGATTTCATGTCACGAAAAATAGTGTTTCTGATGTGTGTAAGTTTAATGACAACGTCCTGTAGTTTTTATGGCGAAAAAGTTGCGCCTGTGCCTTTACCGAGTTTGCAAAATCAGTCTGTTAATGTTGATGGCGCGATGCTATTGGCAGAAGCCTATCTTGATGAAGACCGAGCGCAGGCGGCATTTGGGTTTAATGTGCGTGGTGCAGGATTATTGCCCGTGCGGGTGGTGGTGGATAATCAAAGTGGTAGCGAGGTGCAATTGTTAGGAACGCAAACTTTTTTAATTGACCGCGAAGGACAAGCATGGCCATTGCTCACGGCAAAACAAGCGAATGATCGGGTGAAAAGTCGTGTGAGTGTGGCGGAAACATTTGCAGGAGCTGCAATACCGGCATTTTTGCTAGGCGCGGCAGGAGCTGCGGCAGGTGCGGCAATTGGTGTTTTAACAGGCAATAATGTTGGCGAAGCGGCTGCGCGTGGTGCAGTTTTAGGTGGCGCAGCCGGAGCAATTTATGGCGGTAGCACTCGCAATAAAGAAGTCGGTGTGGAAGTTGATTATGATTTAAGTCAACGCTCACTACGCAATGAAAAAATCAAAGCCGGAACGCTGGCGTATGGTTTTTTGTTTTTTCCTGGACAAGATGAAGCGCGTTCTGCACAAAGTTTACGCTTAGCGATTTCAGTGAATGGTCAGCAAAAGGTTATCAACATTCCGTTGCCTGTTGAAAAAGCTTATTAATATTGTTGTATAAAAGCGATTAATTGCGTCGCTATTTAAAATATCGTGCTGTTTGCGAGTGTTTTAAAGTATCCGCACAGAATTAAACATCAAAATAAACAGCCACATTCACACAAATAAGGTGATGCGGGAAACGTGATGAAACAGCGGGAAAAGTTATTTATCGCTAGTAAATAAGAATATGCTAATATTTGTTTTTCTAATCGTGATTGCTGTCATTGCAACGACAACAAACACTCAGGAGGTTTTATGATTTCAGAAACTGTCATTGCGTTGTCGCGCTGGCAATTTGCAACCACCGCTTTATACCATTTCCTGTTCGTTCCTCTAACATTGGGACTGTCGTTTTTATTGGCGATTATGGAATCCACTTATGTGATGACTGGACGGCAAATCTACAAAGATATGACCCAATTCTGGGGCAAATTATTCGGCATCAATTTCGCTCTCGGTGTCGCAACTGGTTTAACGATGGAATTTCAATTCGGGATGAATTGGTCGTATTACTCGCATTATGTCGGCGATATTTTCGGCGCACCGCTGGCGATTGAAGGCTTGATGGCATTCTTTTTGGAATCCACCTTTGTCGGCTTGTTCTTTTTTGGCTGGGATAAACTCAGCAAAGGCGGGCATTTAGTCGTGACTTGGTTGGTGGCGTTAGGTTCAAATTTATCCGCGCTGTGGATTTTGGTCGCGAACGGTTGGATGCAAAATCCGGTTGGTTCAGAATTTAATTTTGAAACGCTGCGGATGGAGTTGACCAGCTTCGGCGATTTACTGTTTAACCCCGCTGCACAAGTGAAGTTCGTGCATACCGTTGCCGCTGGCTACACCACCGCTTCTGCATTTGTGTTAGGCATCAGTGCTTATTACATGTTGAAAGGACGCGATGCGGCGTTTGCGCAACGTTCTTTTACCATTGCCGCAGGTTTTGGTTTGGCGGCGATTTTATCGGTTATTGTATTAGGTGATGAGAGTGGTTATACCGATGGCGAGGTGCAAAAAACTAAACTGGCTGCGATTGAAGCCGAATGGCATACCGAACCTGCGCCTGCTGCGTTTACGGTGATTGGTTTTCCTGACCAAGAAACAATGACCACATCGTATGCGATTAAAATTCCTTGGCTTTTGGGCTTGATTGCTACCCGTTCAACTGATGAGCCAGTGATGGGCATTACTGAAATTTTAGAAAAAAATCGCCTGCGGGTGCGCAATGGCATGAAAGCCTATTCGTTATTACAAGAATTGCGTGATGATAAACGCGAACCGCAGTTAATCGTTGATTTCAACAAAGTCAAAGCCGATTTAGGTTATGGATTGTTGCTGAAAGCGTATACCGAAAAAGTGGTAGATGCGACTGACCAGCAAATTGAACAAGCCGCGCAAGCTTCGATTCCTGCGGTTGCGCCGTTGTTTTGGACATTCAGAATTATGGTTGCGTGTGGTTTTACTTCGTTAGCGGTGTTTGTGTTGTCCTTTGTCGCCAGTTCCATTCGTAAATGTCGGCAAGATTGGTTATTAAAACTGGCGTTGTATACCATGCCGTTGCCTTGGATTGCTTGTGAAATGGGTTGGTTTGTGGCGGAATTTGGGCGGCAACCTTGGGCGATTGCGGAAATTTTGCCGACTTTTTTAAGTGTGTCGACGCTTTCGGTTGGGAATTTAGTTTTTAGTTTGCTGGGCTATTTTCTGGTTTACAGTGCGTTTTTAACCATTGAAGTGTTTTTGATGCTGAAATTTATTAAACAAGGCCCAAGCAGCTTGCATCAAGGTCGCTATCATTTTGAAGTGACTAAAGGAGTTTAATAACTTATGAACGCCGCAGAAAAATTAAAAATTAGTGTTGTTGACTATTTGGAAGGCGAGTTAATCAGCGAGATTAAGCATGAATATGTGAATGGTGAAGTGTTTGCAATGGCGGGAGTCAGCGAACAGCACAACACTATTACGGTGAATTTAACGGCACTATTGCGTCAACATTTGCGTGGCACAGGCTGCAAAGTGTTTGTTGCTGATATGAAAACCCGCATTCAATTTAACAAGGAGAATTATTTTTATTATCCTGATCTTCAAGTGTGTTGTCAGGGCAACGATAACCAACGTTATTACAAGGAAGCCCCTAAATTAGTGATTGAAGTGCTGTCTTCGTCAACTGAACGCTATGACCGTTCTGAAAAGTTTGACCATTATCGGCAATTGTCTAGTTTAGAAGAATATATTTTGATTGCTCAAGACAAGCAACAAATAGAAATTTATCGGCGTAATCATCATTGGCAACCTTATACATATCGGGATAATGAAGATTTTCAATTTCAATCGCTGGATTTGTCGCTCACTATGGCAAGCGTATATGAGGATGTTGAATTATGACAAAAGTAACGTTTAAAGAATGGGATTTAGATAAATTAGAAGAGGCTTTTAATTTAACGCAACGTTGGGAGTGTTCATTATTAGAACAATGGGAAAATAATAATGAACAAATTGATGAAACTGAAAAAAACTTATTATTAAAATTGCAAAAAACAGCGCATCGCGGCGGAAGGGCTTGGAATGAGGTGGAATTAGAAAACAAGTTTATCAGTCCGCTTATTGTCGCTGCGAATATTGATGATGAAAAAATCGGTTATTTTTTAGAGCGTCCACTTTCTGGCATTATTGGTGATTATGAATTATCGGGCACTGTTGACGGCATGATTGCAACGGGAGTTCGTAATCCGCATATTCCGTATTTTTGTTTTCACGAATATAAACGCGCCATCGAAAATCAAGGCTCACCGGATGGGCAAGTATTAGCGGCAATGTTGGTGGCGCGGGAACTAAATCAAAATAACACACCGATTTATGGTTTGTTTGTCGTGGGTTTAGTTTGGAACTTTATGGTTTTAAATGGCAATGAATATTGCATTAGTCGAACCTTTATTGCCGATAATGACGATATTTTTACGATTTTTAAAATGATGAAAGCGTTAAAGCAGATTATTTATGCGGAATTGGAAATTAAATAGCTATGACAAGGTATCCAGAAAATACAACAGCATCATTGGAAGATTTTAGAAAATGCGGTTGGTTAGAGGCTATTAATGAAGCCAAAAGAGAAGATTGTTCAACGTGGTAAGCTCTATCATCATTTGCAAGAAAAGCAATAGAAGAAGAACGATTTTCTGATGGCAAAGTGCTTTGGTTATTATCTGATGCTTGTTCAATGACTCTTAAACCTGATAGTTACAATGATCCTTTTAAGGCATTTATTATATGGGCAGATGGTAATCGTTCTGCAATACCTGAAGATTTTAAAACAGAAGATATTGCACTCTTTGAAGAAATTATTGACGAAATCACTGAACCAAAATTACGCGCTCGTATTGCCGATTTACTTTGGTTGCTCAAAAAACCTAAAAATAAAGAATTTGCTTTAAAATCAATAGATGCCTACAGACAAACTCCTTTAACTACAGAAAATTGGGTACGCGATGAAAAATGCTGGGAGCGAGCAATTCAACTTTGCATGATGTTAAAAGCAGGTTCAGGAACGCGGTTACAAGAAATAGAAGTCGAGTTGATTTTATCCATAAAAAATGCAACTAAAGAAGATAAGTTTTTTGCTTTAAAGTTATCTGATTTACTAGCCAAATATAGTAATCATCAATTAGAAATAGCAGAAAAACTTGAAAAATTAGCTCATGAGTTTGAAGAGTTAAGCGATTTCTATGTTTCAAGAGAATATTTTAGTGCAGCATCTGATTCTTATAAAAGAATTAAAATGCTTGAAAAATCTATTGAAATGACAATAAAAGTTGCAGAAGGTTGGGTTAAAGAAGCTATTGTTCGGCAATCTTGTTCATCATCACCTAGCAATATAGCTGCTGCAAGTTTCTATGAAAATGCTATTCAAACTTATAGAAAAATTCCTAATACATACAAAACGGCTAAAAATTTAGATAATAGAATTACAGAATTAAGAACAGAACTAAATTTAGCAAATGAAAAATCCATAACTGAAATGGGAGTAATATCAACTGAAATAGATATTAGAGATTTAATTGAAAATGCAAAAAATGCAGTTGAAGGTAAAAAAACATTTGATGCTTTGTTAGCACTAGCAAATATTTATCGAGCAAAAGCTCAACGAGTTAAAGAATCTTCAGAAAGAAGCATTAGAAAATATCCACTTTCAAATCTTTTTTCAGGAGTTTGTTTAGGTAAAGGTGGACGAGTTATAGCAAAATCTCCTGCCACAAACTTTGGTGACGAGCTAGATGAAACTGCTGTACGGAAAAAAATGATTGATGAATACTCAATGGAAATAAATCTTGTGGTTCAAAGTCAAATTTGGACTGCTCTTGAGGTAATACGTTTAGAACACCGTATTACAGAAATGGATTTTTATTCTATCGTTAGAAATTCGCCTGTTGTCCCAGAAGGACGAGAGCGATTAATTGCTAAAGCTCTTTTTGCTGGCTATGACAACGATTTTGTAACCGCACTGCATATTTTAGTTCCACAAATTGAACACTTAGTCAGAGTTCATTTAAAAAAAGCTGGTGTAAAAACTAGCACCTTAGATAAAAATGGCATTGAAACTGAAAATGGATTGACTACATTAATGGAAAATCCTGAAGTGAATACAATATTCGGTGAAGATTTAGCTTTTGAATTCAAAGCCTTATTGTGTGATTCGTTTGGTGCAAACCTACGCAATGAATTAGCACATGGTTTAATTGAATATGAAGAATGTTATTCGATTTCTTCTATTTATGCGTGGTGGTTAATGCTACGAATTGTTTTTAATACATTTTGGAATGCAAAAATGGCTTCTCAGCATTCCGAAAAGCAAGAATGAAAAATTTAGCGCATCACTTGGCAAATGCAAAAAAGGAAAACACCATGCTACTTGAATTACAACCCGAATTTGACGACATCCTGCAACCGCTTGGCAATCACGCGATTGAATTCTTTTTAGCGGCAAGTTTATACCATGCCAAAAAAATTAGCTTTGCCAAAGCCGCGCATATTGCAGGGCTTGATTTTGAAGTATTTAAACAGCGTTTAGAAGAAAATTTTAATCAGGGATTTTTGATTGCAGAAGAATCCATTTTAGAAGACATTGAAGCAAATCAAGAAGCTATTTTTGAAAAAAACAAACTGCGTAACTTCATTTATAGTTCCAAATTAGAGGGAATAGAAATAAATTACACCCCTGATTTAAAAATGGCTGATATATTAGAAAAATATCGTGTAAATGGAATCGAATAATGGATAAATATGATGTCAGCAGTGACTATTATTGTTATCCAAAAACAAAGGTATTAAAAAACAAACTTGGAATAAGAGATAAAGCAATATTAGAAGAAGCAGAGCGAGAAATAACTGCTATTTCAATTCACGCTATCAAATATTCTAATCCTCCCTATTCTTTAGAATATCTCAGAAAAATACATGCCGTTTTATTTTATGAGCTATACGATTGGGCAGGGGAAATTCGCACTATTGATATTTCAAAGGGAAATACACGATTTTGCACTCATTCTCGGATTGTTCCTGAAATAGAAAAATTATTCAAAAAACTGGAAAACGAAAATTATTTAATCAACTCAAGTAACGATTTTGCTTTTAAACTTACGGAGTATTACGCTGAATTTAATGTAATACATCCTTTTCGAGAAGGTAATGGACGAGTTCAGCGACTCTTTTTTGAACACTTGGCTGCATATAACGGTTACGTTTTGGATTGGTCTTTGATTTCTCAAACCGAATGGATTCAAGCAAATATTGATGGTTTTAATGTTGATTATCAAAGTCTAACAAATATTTTTATCAAAGTGCTAAACAACGTTTTAGGAGCGAGCCATGATTTTTGATTACGAAACTTTACGCTGCATTTGGTGGGCATTTTTAGGCGTGCTGCTGATCGGCTTTGCCATCACTGGCGGCTATGACTGTGGCGTGGGTGTATTACTGCCGTATTTAGGCAAAACTGACGATGAACGCCGCGTGATTCTCAATGCCTCCGCACCAACGTGGGAAGGCAATCAAGTTTGGCTGATTACCGCAGGCGGCGCACTGTTCGCGGCATGGCCAATTGCTTACGCAGTCGCATTTTCTTCACTGTATATTCCGCTGTTTTTAACGTTGTTTGCGTTATGGTTACGCCCGTTAGGATTTGACTATCGTGGCAAAATCGAAAACCAACAATGGCGCGATTGGTGGGATAAAGCCTTATTTGTCGGTGGATTTGTGCCGGCTTTAATTTTCGGCGTAGCGTTTGGCAACTTACTAAAAGGGATTCCCTTTCACCTCGATAGTGACATGCGGATGAATTATTTAGGCGACTTTTTCGGATTGCTCAATTTGTTTGCCTTGATAGCAGGCGTGGTCAGTTTATTTATGCTGGTCGCGCATGGTGCGGTATTTTTGCAAATGAAAACAGTCGGCGAGATTCAACAACGCGCGAAAAAAGCGGTGGTGGTTTCTATCAGCGTCGCCTTATCCGCTTTTGCCTTAGCAGGACTATGGATTACCCGTTTAGAAGGTTATCACGTCACTTCAAAAGTTTTGCCCAATGGCGTATCGAATCCATTAGCAAAATTTGTGAAACGTAGCGAAGGTTTATGGCTGGACAATTACGAACATTTACACATTTTATGGGCGATTCCGGTATTAGCCTTTATCGCAGGTGGTTTAACGATTTGGTTATCGAAAAAAGACCGAGCAGGATTGGCTTTTATCAGTAGCTCTGTGATGCTTACCGCGATTATTTTAACGGCGGGCGTGTCGATGTTTCCGTTTTTGATTCCGTCCAATATTTCGCTGAACAGTTCGTTGACGATTTGGGATGCCAGCTCCAGTCATCGCACCTTGCAAATCATGTTTTGGGCAACGATTGTGTTTTTACCGATTGTGCTGACTTACACACGCTGGGTGTTTAAGGTGATGCGCGGCAAAATCACCGTTGAACACATTCAACAAAACTCGCATAGTCTTTATTAATCGCTACGACTGCCAGTCCTCAAAGGACTGGCAGTCGTGAAAACTCCATCTTTCAGGAAAAAATCATGTGGTATTTCACTTGGATATTAGGCTTATTATTAGCCTGCTCGCTGGGAATTATTAATGTGTTGCGTTTGGAAGCGCAAGAAGCGTTAGCAAAAGAAACCATCCCGCTTGACCCGCTGACGCAATTATTAACCAAAGCCAGCATTTTGCAGCGATTGCGGGAAAAAGTAGAAAACTCCAAACGCAATGGCTCACCGTTTTCGTTGGTGTTTATCAGCTTGATGCCGTTTCAAAAACAACATAATTTACCGGTGCATGAACTAGAAGCGGTGTTACGCGGCGTGGTTGAGGTGTTAAAAAAAGACATTCGCATCGGTTTAGATTTAGCCGCGCGATTTGATGAAGCTTGTTTTTTATTAACCTTAACCGGTGCACCGTTGGCCAAAGCTGAAGAAGTGGCGCGGATTATCAGAACCGATATTCTCTCAACCATTAAAACAGCTGATGAGATTGCCGTCGTAGCACAAAGTGGCGCGGCGGAATATTTAGAATATTCAGCAAAATTTGCTGGCGATGTTTCATCGCTTGAACAAGAAGTGCAGGCGTTAATTCAAGTCGCACAAAAAAATTGCTGCGTTTAATTTGCTGGAGTTTAAGTCATGTCAATCACAGATAAAGTGGCAGCCATTCACAAAGTAGGTGATGTTTTAGTGGAAGTATTTCACTATCTGGCATTGTTTGTGATTGGCGCGACCGTAGTTTGGTCGGCTGCACATGATTACATCGGCATGATGAAAGAAGGTCATGCCACCTTAGAAAATATTTTGCTGCTGTTTATCTATCTGGAATTAGGCGCGATGATTGGGATTTATTTTAAAACTCGCCGAATGCCGGTGCAGTTTTTGATTTATATCGCCATTACAGCCTTATCGCGGCATCTAGTGATTGACGTGCGTAAAGTGGTAGATGGCTTCCATTTACAATTACTTATCGCCATCACCCTTGCAATTGTGTTGTTGAGTGTGGCGATACTGATTTTGTCATACACCGCAAAACATTACGGCTGCCCTGAAGACAATCAACTAAAAGATAGCCCATAGCCGCTGTCCACCCCTTGCATTGCAACGCCTCTCCTACTACGCTATCTACCGTGTCAGTTTATGATGTTAATTTTAGGAGCGGTATGAACAAACAAAACAGCGGTGTTGTGATTTTAAATGCAGATGCCGACAGGAAAGTAAAAACAGTGATTGTTTTAGGTGTGCCGCGTGGTGGAACGTCAATGGTGGCGGGCACATTGTCAAAACTTGGCGTTTTTATGGGAGAGCCTGAAAACCTCGCGCCGTTTTATGAAAACGTGGAATTAGGGCGCAGTTTCAGAACTGGCGATAAAAATAAAGTAAAAGCGGTTATTGGCAAAAATAATCAACTTTATTCTCTTTGGGGTATAAAAATTTTTCCTAAAAAAATACACTATTGGTTTAAATATCGCGCTTTGTTTTCTGATGTTGTTTATGTTGTTGTATTTCGAGATATATTGGCTATTGCAAAAAGAAATGTGATTTCTATGAATGAACATTATCTAAAAGAAATGTTTAAAGCCGCATTCATCAATCTTGGCTTATTAACGCTGATTTCATTCACTAAAAAGCCTGTCTTATTACTTTCTTACGAAAAAGCATTGTTATTTCCTGACGGTGTTGTTGCAGACTTATCAAAGTTTTTAAATATTGATGATGAGAATAAAAAAACAGCCGCCATTGAGTTTATTAAACCTTCACCTGTAGATTATCGCATTCGCTCAACTACCACAGCTAAATTAAACACTGAATTAGCCTATTTTGGTTATCTTGATAGCGTTGCAAAAGATAAAATAATAGGCTGGGTATTATCGTTAGATAATAGAAATGAAATTGCAGTGGAATTACTCATTAATGGCAAATTAGAAAGTGTCACAATTGCGAATATAACTCGTGAAGATGTGAAAAAAGCGAATAATGATTTCCATGAAAACTGCGGTTTTGAATTTAATTTTTCTGAGCTGGATTATTTAAAATCCGGTGATTGTATTGAAGTGCGAATTGCTAAGCAGAATATTCATTTAATTAACTCGCCTTATTATTTGAGTTAATTAACCATGCTCTAACGCAGCGATTAAAACGTGCAGCAAAATATAGACATCGTCTTTTTCCCGCGCATCAACACGAACGACAGGCCACTGGTCGCCGCGTTCGTCAAGAGCCATATAATAATCTTCAATTGCTGGCGTGTCTTTTATATCAAAATGAGTTACGCCGATAATAGCAGGATTTTCCAGCAAAAAAGCGGCGTTTAAATTTAAGTAGTAATCTAATTCTGCTAAAGGCTCTTCAACTGAATTGTTAATCAGAATTATCAGCCCTAAAGCTCCTTTGGTTAAAATATGGCACATAAAATCAAAGCGTCTTTGCCCCGGCGTGCCATATAAATAGCAGCGTTCACCATTTTCTAAAGTCAAATAACCATAATCCATTGCCACTGTGGTGGTTTGTTTATGCTTTAAAACATCTTTTTCGGTTGATTTAACCTCAGTGGAAACAGGATCAATTTCACTAATTGTTTTAATGGCACAGGTTTTTCCAGCTCCTACGCTGCCTGTAAAAACAAATTTAATTTCAGTCGCTTTATCCATCATAATTACCGTTACTTTAATGTATTATTTTATTTTAAACGTGCGTCTATTTTATTTAGTAGTTCCAAGCGTTCTGTGCTGATTGTTTTTTTATTAAGTTCAACTTTATCTCTAATTTCTATAAGTCCTGCTAAATAACACGCATTATAAAAGTCATACATTTTTTCAAGGGGCATTCCTGTTTCCAAAGCAATAAAATCTAAAGGTGCGGCATTATTTCGCATAAACGTAATGACTTTCGCATAGTCGATACATCTATACATTTTTAAATCAGGCCAACTTTTTAAAGCGATAATATCTGTTGCTGCATGATTTTTCAGAGCTCGACCTGTTGAGGTTTGCATCACAACATACCAAATTAAGCTTTTTAATTCGCAAGCTTTTAAATTTTCACTAGCAATATAAGCATTGATGTCGTTTGCAGAACATTGATTAACGCTTAATGCGGCTGAATTGATTAAATAGGGATTTAATTGCTCTAAATTATTTCGACTATAGTAAATACCTTTTTCTATATCAAGATAAAGCGGTGCGTAATCGGGGTGTTTGCTTAAGCTGATAATCCATTGCTTCGGTTCTGTTGCTAATAAATAGCTGAGCAAACCTTTTTTAGGGTCAAAAAAAGTGTCTGATGAAGTCGCAGGCGGTGTGGGAGTGGATAATACCGGCGCAGGTGCGTTGCTGTGTTCCGTTAAGTTTGCACTCAGTTGATTAAATAATGTCACTAATGCTTTTAGACTGGGAACATGCTTTTCATCGACTAATAAACTATTTTTTGGGATGTTTTCAGCGTTACTGGTGCAAAATAGACAACGCTCTGCTTGTTGGCTTTTAGTAATGGCATCACTATGTGTTGTTGTTGCGGTTGCAGAAAGGAGAAAAAAATCAGCTTCGGCTGCTGTGCCGACAATTTGCCATTTTTTTGTTAAAGCTCTGCTGGCTAAAGTTAAAATAGAGTTTAAATTGTCAGTCTCTTGTTTGTTAAAGCTTATTAACTTAAGCCTTACTAATCCATTTTCTACCATCTTATATACCCTAAACGTTGGCTGAAGTTTTTAATTGTGGTGTTTTCTAATAATGTAGATAGCTAATAGAAACATAATATTAGTTTTTAAACATCAAAGATAATAGTTGGCTGCAAAAGTTGGGGCTATTGATTTAGCAAGATTTTGGCAGATTGATCATCAAAAGACTTAAGGGGGAAAGTTTACAATACCAGCGTTTCAGTTTGTAGGTTTTTTGCCATCAGTGTTGGGTGAAACAGAAGTGAGTTTGCGCTAAGCAACTGTTCAAATTCATGAAAGCGCAGTGGTTTACTGAAAAAATAACCTTGATAAAGATTGCAATGATGCTGCTTTAAAAAATTAAACTCTGCTTGAGTTTCTACACCTTCGGCAACCGTATCAAATTTAAGAGCTTTTGCCATTGCAATAATAGCTTCCACGATTCCTGCATTGCTGGCATCGCTATCGACAGCGGTGACAAATGAGCGATCAATCTTTAAGGTATTCAGCGGAAAGCGTTTTAAATACGCTAATGAAGAATAACCTGTGCCAAAATCATCAATTGAAATTCTAAAGCCTAATGCTTTTAAAGCTTCTAATTTAGAAACACTTTCATCCACATTTTTAATCAACAATCCTTCTGTTAATTCTAGCTCAAGATTATAAGGAGCTATCCCTGCTTCTGTGACAATGTCGCTTACCACGCTGACAAAGTTTGTTTGCGCAAATTGTTTTGGGCTAATGTTTACCGCAATGGATTGAGAAGGTTTTAGCATTCCTTGCGTTATCCAGATTTTTATATGCTGGGCAACAACGCGCAAAATCCATTCACCTATCGCTATGATAGTGCCATTTTCCTCAGCGAGTGGAATAAATTCATCAGGATAAGCCATTGTTTGACCATTAGGTTCCCAGCGTAGCAAGGCTTCCGCGCTAATCAATTGATGCAATTCATTAAACTGCGGTTGAAACAACAGGACAAATTCGCCTAAAGGCAAGGCAAAATTGAGAGCCGATAGCAAAATCATTCGCCGATTAGCATTTTGAGCAATGTCGGGGGTAATAAACTGAGTTTGATTGCTACCCTCTTGTTTTGCTCTGTGCAATGCGGCATCAGCCAGCTTAAACAATTGTTCTGAGGTATCGGCATCAATGGGAAAAAATACACCGCCGATGCTGCATGTAATCACAATGGTGTGTTCCATGAGGGTGATGGGTTTGCTCAAAATACGGCGCAGCTTTGCTTCATATTGCTTGATAACTTGCAAAGCAGTGTCACGATTATCACCTAAATTCGTCAGCACAATGGCAAATTCATCACCGCCTAAACGCGCAGTAATATCGCCAGCACCCAGAGAATTTGTTAAGAGCTCGGCTATTTGTAGCAAAATTTTGTCGCCGACAGAATGACCTAAGGAATTAATCACCGTTTTAAAATGATCTATATCTAAAAATAATAAAGCGGCGACTTTATTTTGTTTGATAATCTGAGGCAGCAATTCATCCAGTTGCCTCAACAATGAAAAGCGATTTGGCAAACCTGTTAAAGCATCATAATCGGTTAAATAGCGAATATGAGATTCAGTGCGTTTGCGTTCTGTCATATCAGAAAAGATACTGATATAGCTTTGAATACTGCCATGCGCATCCCTAATGGCAGTGACAGAAACCCATTGCGGATACGATTCTCCATTTTTCCGTTGACTGGAAACTTCACCTTCCCAATGTTGATTGTTATGCAAAATTTTGCGAATTTCTTGATAAAGGCAAATTTTTCTGTCAGTTGATTTAAAGACATCAGGATAAAGCCCCTCCACTTCGCTGGCTTCATAGCCTGTGATTGCTGTAAAACTGGGATTTACTTTCACAATCCGCATGTTTGCATCGGTAATCATAATCGCTTCAGCAGATCGTTCAAAAATAGCCTCAGCAATAGGGATGGATTCATGATGTGTTTGCACGTTAAACTCCTAGCAATTCCCTAATATAAATCTTTGACTACAAAAAATCAGCAAAAGTTGAAAACAACCCTAATAGTTATAAGTTTAACATATTGGTTTAAGTAAATGATTGCTTAAAAAGCTCTTTCATAAACAATCGTGAGGCTTAAAAAGTGTGTTTTAAACCGCTGATTAACAGCTCATTGAACAATCAATTTGAAACTTGATTTTACATGACTTAAATCTATCGTTTGCAATTTTTTTAGTGATTTTATTTTTGTCTGAATCTGGATTTTTAGGATTAAAAGATTTACAAGATAAAGGGTTTGTTTATTAGGTTTTGCGAAAGCTAAAAATTGCTGCAATTTTTTTTAAGACGACTAGTCGTTTTGAAAATTTCAGCGTTAAATCCGTGTTAAATAATGAGTAGAATCAATCCGCTGCTTTAAATATCTCTGGCTAAACGAAAGCCTATAAAATCGGCTCGGTCGTTGGCATCACGGCGAATCCGGCTGGCTGAACGAATACTGCGTTTGGTGTTGACCCATGAGCCGCCGCGCAGCATTCGATAAGTGTCTGTGTTGACATCAAAACATTGGGTTTCCGCGCCGTTATAGTTTTCGCTGTAGCAAGAAGCTGTCCATTCCCACACATTGCCGTGCATATCGTATAAACCAAATTGATTGGCGGCAAAACTGCCCACTTCAACCGTTTGTTTTCGGTGTTGTCCTTCTTGCGCTTCCGTGCCGTAATCCAAACTGCCGTTAAAATTGGCTTGCTCTGTGCTGATAAATTCGCCGGTGGCAAAAGGCGTGGTTGTTCCAGCGCGGCAGGCGTATTCCCATTCCGCTTCGGTTGGCAGGCGATATGAAAATCCAGTTTGTTCTGAAAGCCATGCAGCATAACTGAGCGCGTCTTTCCAACTGACATTAATCACCGGACGTGAGCCGCGCCCCCAACCATTGTCGCTAGGTTTGCGCCCGCTGGTGGCTTTCACAAACACATCATATTCGGCAAAACTCACCGCATATTGCCCTAAGATAAAATCAGTGACGCAGACTTCGTGTTCGCGCTCAATGGTATAGCGTCCCATTTCATCTTCAGGACTGCCCATTAAAAAACGCCCGCCTGTGATTCTGACCATTTTGATGGCGGGTTTACCGTTTCTAAATTTATCGTGAAAAAAAATGGCCGGATAAATCATTGGAGTCGAGGCAGCGGCGTTTTTGGGTGGGCAATTAAACAGTTTCGCTAAGGTGTTGGTGAATTTGCTGATGGGGGCTGCTTGCGGCTGCAATTGTGCTGTTGCAAGAGAGGTTTTAGGTGCAAGGGCAGTGTTGAGACCAGACAGATTTTTAAAACCTGTCAGGTCTGTGCAACTACTTGTTTTAGTTGGATGAAGTAATCCTAAAGCCAACGCCCACGATTCGATTGCCCACAGCGCGAAATGTTCAGCAATGCCAAGATTGTCATGCAGGCGTTGTGCGAGTTGGTTAATTTGCAAACTGCTAGGGATTGGAGATGAATTTTTTAATAAATCCGCAACCGCTTTTTCTTTGAGTGCTGCCACCAGCAAATTGGTTTCGCGCCGATATTCTGGGCATAAATCACGCAAAATGGCTTCGCAGCGTTTGGGGTCGTCGCACACGGCATGACCGAATTGAGTAATAAGTTTTTGTAATTGTTGGCGCGGGTATTCGTTGAGCATATAAACACAGATAAAGTGAGCAAACTTTTTTCACTATTATATGTTATGCGCCTGTTAAACCGCGTCTAATTTGACAAACATGCAAGGTAGAGACGCAAAATTTTGCGTCTCTACAGCATAAAAAGGCGGTTTAGGAGAGATTTTTAATGCTAAAAGCACAAATATGATCCCCCTTTGCCATGCAGCTGGTTTGTTCTATATGCGTTGCAGACAAACTGGAAATCAACGTTTTATCAAACTCACACACTTCTTCATATTCTTGCGCCAAATCATGGTAAATACAGTTGCTTGCTTCAATTGCGATTTGCTGCGTTTCTGCATTTTGGGTTAATTTTGCCTGAAATCCCAAACCATCCATCACCGACAACAATAACTTTAAGCGATCATCGGTATTTTTTCCCACAAATTGTGGCAACAAACTTTCAGACAACGTGCCGGCTAATTTTTGCAGATAAGCCGCAAATCCTTCTGAACCCATCGACTGTTTTAAATCACTTAAAATCAATTCAGCAAACCACGCATATTGCTTGGGAAAATAATTCACTCCCATCGTCGTTAAGGTATAGCGACAGACTGGGCGACCTGCGGTTTTATTCAATGTGCTTGGCTGCAAATAACCTTTTTTCTCTAAACTGGCAAAATGCTGCGCCACTGCATTGCGAGAAATTTCCAAAGCCGCCGCAATTTCATCAATCGTTAAACCGTCTTTATTTTCCAGCAATAAATTTAAAATTTGATGTTGTCTGGAGCTGAGTTCATTTGCCATAAAATTTTTCCGTTGCAATTTTTGTACATTTTAATGAATCATAACCTGAGTTAGAAAGAACATAAATACCTTTGCGAGGATTCTTAGCGTAGCCGTAGAAAGTGCTATTTCATCAGCAAATGCGAATTTAAACGCAAGGGTAGAAAGTGTTTATTCATTAAATAAAACTTATAACATGTTTTTGTTGTAAAAGACTATGCAGTTTGTTATTCTTTTTCGCACAGCGGATTCTGTAAATAACAAAAAACGGTGTTTTGAAACGAGGAAAATCAGGTTGTGGGTTTTAATCTTCGTTTTGTTTAGAGCACTTAAAATTACAACAATAAGAGTAAATAACATGAGCGATAACGAGGAAGTAACCATGAGCGAAACAACAGCAACATTGTATGAAAGAGTCGGTGGTGAGGCGGCGGTGAATGCTGCGGTCGATGTGTTTTATCGTAAAGTTTTAACCGATTACCGAATTAATCGTTTTTTTGATAACAAAGATATGGACGCGCAAATTGCCAAGCAGCGGGCTTTTTTCACTATGGCTTTTGGGGGGCCTAATAATTACACGGGCAAAGATATGCGCACGGCTCATGCTAAATTGGTGAAAATGGGCTTAAACGACTCGCATTTTGATGCGGTGATGGAGCATTTAGGCGCGACTTTGGTGGAATTAAATGTGCCAGCAGATTTAATTGGCGAAGCGGCTGCAATTGCCGAAAGTGTGCGTGCGGATGTGCTAGGAAAATAGCGGTTGCGTTGTTGTGCTGAATTAGTCAATCATAACTAAGCGATTGTTAGTGCTCTTAAGCATAGGTATTTACACAAGATAGATTGATGGTTTTTATAATAAAATCATTGATAATAAAGAGTTTTTGTAGGTTGGGTTAGCATTATTGAGCGAAGCGAGATAAGCGTAACCCAACATGCAGCGTTAAAATAAACGCACTTTGTTGGGTTACGCTCTTTTTTCTGACGAAAAAAGCAGCTAACCCAACCTACATATTTAAATATCTAATTGATATGTAAATACTTTTTAAACTAAAAATGTGTAGATAACTATACTCTTAAGGGCTGGCAGTCGCCATCCGCACAGCACAATACCTTTATCTATTTGGAATAATACAGTGTCATGTCTACAGTAACCATTGCAGAAAAAAACTATGAATGTCAGGAAGGCGAAACCATTCTTGATACTTTATTGCGCGAAAACGTTGATATTTCTTATATTTGCAAAGTAGGCTCATGCCAAACTTGCTTGGTGCGCAGCACAAATTGCGCCCCGCCAGCCGCCTCGCAAGCCGGCTTAAAAGACACGCAAAAAGCGCAGAATTATTTTCTCGCCTGTCGTTGCCATCCTATTCAAGACATGACCTTGAAATTGACAGACCAAGCTGCGTTTTACAGGGAAGGCACGGTTGTGACGCATAAAATGTTGAATCGGAATACTTTGCTGTTGCGTGTGCTTTTTAGCGATGCGTTTGAATTTCATGCCGGGCAGTTTGTGAATTTGCAACGCGCCGATGGAGTGATGCGCAGTTATTCGATTACGAATATTCCACAAGAATCGAACATTTTAGAATTTCATATTCGGCGATTAACTGGCGGCGTTTTTAGTGAATGGTTGCATGATAAGGTGAAAGTTGGCGATGTGATGAATGTTTCTGAGCCGCGCGGACATTGTTTTTATTTGCCGGAACGCCGTGAACAAGGCTTGATTTTAATTGGCACAGGCAGTGGATTAGCTCCGTTAGAAGGCATTTTAACCACCGCGCTGAAAGCAGGGCACACAGGGACGATTCATTTGTTTCATGGCTGCCGCACTGTGGATGATTTATATCGGATTGATGAAATGCGAGCGTTAGCGGCGCAGTATGAGAATTTTTTCTATACGCCGTGTGTGTCTGGCAGAAATGTACCTGAAGGTTTTACCGGTGGTCGCGCGAATGAAGTGGCTTTGGCACAGTTTCCAAACTTGAAAGGCTGGCGCGTGTTTTTATGCGGGCATCCTGAAATGGTCAATCAAATGAAATGGCAAACATTTATGCAAGGCGCGGCTATGCTGGATATTTACACTGATGCGTTTGTGTTGTCACACGCGCCAGTTTCTGAATAAAACTCGAAAACCAGAAGTAACGCGATTTTAGAATTCACAAAATTTTTTGATGAAAAATGAAAAAAAATTGCGCTTAAGTTTATTTAAAAAAAGTCATGTACGGTGAGCAGATTTTTTTTCCTCACCGCACAGTTTATTTATGCAAACAAGAAATTAAAAAGACCCGCCAATATTCACAGAAAACGCATCGTTATAACCGGGGGCTTTGGTGTAAGTCATATTTAAACGCACCAAATTTGCCGCAACACCGTTGCCTTTTAAACCGATGTTAAAACCAAATTCCTGCTGATTATCTACTTTTGTTGATTGTGTATTATCAAAACGCACATCCGCAGCGGAAACACTGGTCGTAATCGTTTTGCCAAACAATTGCGCATCAAAATCTTTAATCAATTGCACGCTGTTTCTATACACATGCACATTAATATCACGCACATTCACATTGCTCAGTTGTTGATTAGCCAGAGAAGTATCAGTGTTATAAGTGTATTGATTTTGCATTACCGCCGAAAATCCATAGCCTAGCGGCGAGCCGATATTGCTTTGCACACCACCGGAATAGGCGACGCTGGTGTTGTCATATAAATGCGTGCCTAAGCCCACGCCACCGACACGAAACAAGGGAATGATGTCCCATTTCACTCTGCCAAGATTGAGATAATTGGTCACGGGAATTCGCACACCCGCGCCTAAGGAAACGCGATAAGAGATATTGGTGTTGCTGCCCACGCCTGTTTCCACATAAGTGAAGGGCGCGTTCAACAACACGCCCCAGCCATTGCCAAGTTCCCAGTTATAGCCCAAAGACAGTGTGTAAAGCTGTGCGCTGGTTGCGTCTAAGGAGTAATTAGCAAAGCGAAAATTGGCAGTAAAGCGGCTTTTATAAGTGCTGGTCGTGGCATCGCCGGCCGCCAAAACTTTACTGTTGCCACTCAAATTGCCTGCCGCAACCCCGTTGCTATCTATCACAGAATCATAATAAGACATTTGCGACACATGGCTGGCAGGGTTTCCCGCTTGATTACCTAAGCCGCCGTTATTCGATTGCACAATAATTTCTGCTAAATGCGCATTAATATAATTTTGCAGTTTAGTCAGAGCCGATGTGCCATTTTTGTTGTCAAAAACTTGATTGTTTAAAATTGGAATCGCGGCCGAAGTCAATGTAACTTGGTTTTTTGTTGAGACAAACGTGACTGGGCGACCTTGAAAGTTAAGCACCCCTTTCATTTCAGTCACAAACTGTAGTTTCACTGCTTGATTTTGAAAGTCAGCAAAGTTTGTGAAGGTATAATCCGTTGTGGTAGAAATTCCCGTTGACGGCGATGTAGTTGTCAACGAATAGGTAGAAGGAAGGCTTCCGGTTTGCTCAACCAATTTTTGGAAATTTCCTAAGTCACTAATTCCAAAGCAATTGGTACAAGATGCTGCATAAGCGGGTATTGTTGATAAACCTAAGAGCAAAACAGGCAAGCTCAACCGTGTGAATTGCTTAAGGGTGCGTTTTTTTGTCAAAGCTAAGCTCATTGCTTGCTCTCCTTCAATTTTGTGAATAGTTTATTTTCTGCTGTTGAAATCAATCATTTCAACGCGATTGCGAAACATTATAACGATAACAAAGGTATAAAATTAATTTTTCCCTGTTTAAATTCACAGCAACATTTTCCACGCTAAGGTTTCATTCGCTTTCAGCGGCGTAATGCCGTCATAACTTAGCGGCACTGTCCAAGCATTTTTTTCCAGTGTAATCGTTTTTGTGTTTCTAGGCAGTTTGTAAAAATCCGCACCAAAAAAAGACGCAAATCCTTCTAATTTATCTAACGCATTAACTTGTTCAAAAGCCTCTGCATACAGTTCTATCGCACCATAAGCACTGTAACAACCCGCGCAACCACAGGCGTTTTCTTTGGTGTGCGTCAAATGGGGTGCACTGTCTGTGCCTAAAAAGAATTTAGGGTTGCCCGAAGTGGCTGCTTTGACTAAAGCTAAGCGGTGTTTTTCGCGTTTTAAAATCGGCAAACAATAATAATGAGGACGAATTCCACCCGCTAAAATAGCATTGCGGTTGTAAAGCAAATGTTGTGGCGTAATCGTTGCGGCAATATTTTTACCTGTAGATTCAACAAATTGCACCGCTTCTTCAGTCGTGACATGCTCCAGCACAATGCGTAAATCAGGAAAGTTTTTCACCAATTCGCTCAACGTTTGTTCAACAAAAACGGCTTCGCGGTCAAAAATATCGCACTCTGCATTCGTGACTTCGCCATGTATTAACAACGGCACATCGTATTTTTGCATCGCTTCTAACACGGGATACAGCGCGGTTAAATTGCTGACTCCGGCATCTGAATTGGTGGTCGCGCCAGCTGGATAAAGTTTAAAGCCATAAACGTGCTCCGATTCTGCGACTTTTTGCACTTCTTCAAGCGTGGTTTGATTGGTCAAATACAGCGTCATCAACGGTTGAAACGCTGAACCTTGTGGAAGTGCTTGTAAAATTTCTGTCCGATAAACTAACGCCATTTCTACGGTGGTTACGGGTGGTTTGAGATTCGGCATGATAATCGCACGGGCAAATTGTTGTGCGGTGTGGGCAATCACGGTATTTAAAACTGCGCCAGTTCTCACATGCAGATGCCAGTCGTCGGGTTGAATCAGTGTTAAGTTGTTCATAATGTCGCCTGTTTCGGTAAAATAGGGGGCTATAGTAGCGCAATGAATTGAAAATTTAACATTGCCCCTTATATCAAGGTATATTTTTGTTTTAGATTTTAAGGAATTAACGATGCCAATTTATGAATATCAATGCCAAGCTTGCGGGCATGAACATGAAGCTTTACAAAAACTGAGCGACGCGCCTTTGGTGAGTTGTCCTGCGTGTACTGAACCTGAGTTGAAGAAAAAAATCTCTGCGGCGGGGTTTCGCTTGAAAGGCGGTGGTTGGTATGAAACCGATTTTAAAAGCGGGGCAAAGAAAAATGTGGCGGGGGAAAATACGCCAAAACCGGCGGCGTGTGGGGCGGGCGATTGCAAGGGCGGAAGTTGTAGCTAGTTTCTGGATAAGATGGATTTTGCAGGGGGAGATTCATCTTACAGCTTCAAACTAGATTTCTAAATACATCTATTATCAAGGTTCACTATGACATTACATCTAAGCATTCACACTGGAGAATTATCTATAAGTCGTGAGTTATTTGATTCCAATTTTCCAGGAGTACATATAAGGGGCGACCTTCCAAAAGACTTTAAGCCTATTATCAATAGTAATGGATATGTACTTACCTGTGATTCTGCGGAACATTTATTAAATCTTATAGTAGAGTTCTCTAAAGATATTGATGTTGGATTATTTGCTGCGTGGCTGTATGAAATCATACAAAAGTCAAGCAGGAAGAAAGTAACTATAAATGGTAAACAAATACCAGAAGACCAAGCTGAACTGGCATTACTTATAAAAAAACTGATAGAAGAACAGAATAATTTAGAGCAAGATCAGAGGAGAGATTCCTAGCTAACCCTGTCTCAATCTTAATTCTAAGAAGAAATACTATAATGACCCTTGCACAACTTGAACCTGAAATTTTTGCCCTTCCTGATCAAGAAAGAGCCTTGTTAGTACAACGGCTTTTATTAAGTCTGGAAAATATTTCTGAATCGGAATTTGAAAGTTTATGGGCAAATGAATCGGCTCAACGAGCGGCTCAATTTGACTTAGGCAACACAAAAAGTATTTCAGGTGAAGAAGTCGCCAAAAAAGTCAGGCTCATTACAAATTCGTTATAATCCCAATTTATTTTTAATTTAATCGAGAAAACACAATGCGTAGCCACAAATGTGGAGAATTAAACACCTCTCACCTAGACCAAGTCGTTGATTTATGCGGCTGGGTACACCGTCGCCGCGACCACGGCGGCGTTATTTTTATTGATTTGCGCGATCGCGCCGGCTTAGTGCAAGTGGTTTTTGACCCTGACCGCGCCGATTCTTTTGCCATCGCTGAATCTGTGCGTTCTGAATATGTGCTGAAAATTCAAGGCAAAGTTCGCGCCCGTCCAGCCGGAACAATTAATCCGAATATGAATTCGGGTGAAATTGAAGTTTTAGGACTTTCTGTGGAAGTGCTGAATAAATCAGAAACCCCACCTTTCCCGTTAGAGAGCGAGATTGAAGTCAACGAAGACACCCGTTTGCGTTATCGCTACATGGATTTACGCCGTCCACAAATGCAAGAAAAAATGCGCATCCGCCGCGATATTACTCGCAACTTGCGCAACTTTTTGGATGAGCGCGAGTTTTTTGAAATCGAAACGCCGTATTTAACTAAAGCAACCCCCGAAGGTGCGCGTGATTATTTAGTCCCAAGCCGCACGCATCAAAATTCGTTTTTCGCGCTGCCACAATCACCGCAACTGTACAAACAATTGCTGATGATTTCCGGCATGGATCGCTATTATCAAGTGGTGCGCTGCTTCCGCGATGAAGATTTACGCGCCGACCGTCAGCCAGAATTTACCCAGTTGGATATTGAAACGTCGTTTATGAACGAAAACGACATTATGACCATCATGGAAGAAATGATTCGTAGCCTATTCAAAACGATTTTGAATGAAGATTTGCCCAATCCGTTCCCGCGTATGCCATATTCTGAAGCGATGGGGCGTTATGGTTCGGATAAACCCGATTTGCGAATTCCATTGGAATTGGTAGATATTGGCGACGAAATGAAAGATGTGGATTTCAAAGTCTTTTCAGCACCTGCGAATGATCCAAAAGGTCGCGTTGCCGCGTTGCGCTTGCCAAACGGCAGCGATTTAAGCCGCAAAGACATTGACGATTTGACTAAATTCGTCGGTATTTATGGCGCGAAAGGTTTGGCATATATCAAAGTCAACGACCGTAACGGCGGCATTGAAGGTTTGCAATCGCCAATTGTGAAGTTTGCCCCTGCCGAAGTGTGGGAAAAAGTTCTGCTGAAAACCGGTGCGGAAACGGGTGATTTAATTTTCTTCGGTGCGGATAACGCCAAAATTGTGAATGAAGCCTTAGGCGCGTTGCGAGTGAAACTCGGTTTAGAACGCGGCTTGGTCAACAGCAAATGGCAGCCGATGTGGGTTGTGGATTTCCCAATGTTTGATTGGGACGAAAAAGCTAATCGTTTTAATGCGATTCATCATCCTTTCACCGCGCCAAGTTGCAGTGTGGAAGAATTGGAAAGCAATCCGGGCGAAGCATTATCTCGCGCTTATGATTTGGTGTTGAACGGCACAGAAGTGGGCGGCGGTTCGATTCGGATTCATCGCACGGAAATGCAATCGCGGGTGTTTGATTTATTGGGCATCGGCAAAGAAGAAGCGCAGGAAAAATTCGGCTTCTTGTTGGAAGCGTTGAAATACGGTTGTCCTCCACATGGCGGTATCGCGTTTGGGATGGATAGATTGGTGATGTTGATGACCGATTCGACTTCGATTCGTGAAGTGATTGCGTTCCCGAAAACCCAATCGGCGGCGTGTCCGCTGTTTAATGCGCCAGCGCATGTTTCGGAGCTGCAATTGCGTGAGTTGGGAATTAAGTTGCGCAAACCTGATGTGAAAGAAGCGAAAGAAGAGTAGTTGTTTAAACCTTCCAGATTTTAGAAGTCTGGAAGGTTTTTTAGTATCGAAAAGTAGAAAGAAAATATCATTATGCAAATGACAATTAATGTTCCCGATACTTTGCTAACAGAGTTTTTAAAGCTACGCATTCAAGAGTTAGAACAAAATTTGATAAGTGAAGCTAAATTTTTTGCTGACTTTATTGTTTGGGACGAAACAAAGCACCTTTTATCCAGTCCTGCCAATGCACAGCGATTATTGCATTCATTAGCGCAAGCGCGGAATGGTCAGTTGTCTGCAAAACAATTCATTGAGGAATCGGGAGACAGTCATGCAATCATTTAGTAT
Source organism: uncultured Methylomonas sp. (assembly GCA_936941155.1). GTDB lineage: Bacteria > Pseudomonadota > Gammaproteobacteria > Methylococcales > Methylomonadaceae > CAIQWF01. The sequence goes on from CAKZJE010000032.1 coordinate 103,335, forward strand.
TTATAATTTAGATAAACATTCAAACGCATTAATTCAGGAAGCCAGTGCGGGTAATCTGGCGTTACTCACAAAAAACAATCAGCCTTTATTTGTCAGTATTCCGTTTAATTCTTCGTTATTGAGTCATGGATTGCTGCTTACCTTGGCAGTTAAATTATTTAAAGAACATGATATTAGTTTAGGCAAAGCGGCTGAATTGGCAAAAATGAACCTTGCTGAGTTTAGCGAATATGTCAGTCAATTAGGGATTCCTGTGGTTGATTTCACTGAAGATGAACTTGATGCGGAATTAGATTATTTAAGTTCATGAAAAAAGTCATTGTTTGTGATGCAAGCCCTTTAATTGCATTGGCAAAGCTTGATTGTCTTGATTTGCTGTTAAGTTGTTTTTCCAAAATTCATATTCCAGAAGCGGTTTATTTTGAAGCGACTTATGACAAACGCCGCAATGATGCCAAAACAATTGATGCTTTTGTCAAACAGCATGTTGTGGTGCATGAAAATAAAGAAAACAATGCTTACGCACTTTTCAGAAATGTTTTAGATGAAGGTGAGTCGCAGGCGTTATCTTTGGCGGTTGAGTTAGAGTGTGCTGTTTTGATTGATGAGCGTTTAGGTCGGCAAATTGCGAAACGGCATTCTATTCCGGTGATTGGAATCATGGGGGTTTTGTTGCAAGCTAAATTAAACGGGCAAATCCCAGTTATTCAGCCGTTAATAGCGCGATTGTTAGAAAATGATTATCGCTTGTCGAATCAGGTAATTGAGATTGTTTTGACTAAAGCAGGTGAAAATAATAAGGCGTAAAAATAAACCAAAACCGTTGAAAGTTTTTACAAAACGCTTCGCTTAAAATTATTGGCTGTCGTTTTCACTATTAAAACATGATAAAAGCAGCGGCCCTAATATTAGAGTAGGGGGGGTATCGCTGCCATAATAAATATAAATAATTTAGAGGAAAAAAATATGTTTGAATGGATTAAAGAGGTCGTCGTAAAACTATTTTGGCCTTGGTTTAAAGAATTCGCCTGGCCTTTTATTCGTAAGCATTTAATAGAGTTAGTTCATTTTGTTTTTGACAAGCTTATCGAAAACATTAAAGAATTGTTTTTAAAGCGAACAAAAGAACAATCGGATACGGTTAATCAAAAGGCAGATGAATATGAAAAAATGGCTGAGTCTTCTAAAACACAAGAAGAAGCAGAAAAGTTGAGAGCAGTTGCACAAGCATGGAGAGAAGCAGCAGAATACTTCCGTCGAGAAAGTGAAGATTTAAAAAATCAACTCGGTGAACTTATTAAAAAAGCAGAAAACGACGTTAGTGAAAAAACTAATGACTTGAATATTGATATAGATTTTTCAAATTCTAATCCACGTTTATTGATTAATGGAACACAACATAATTTACCCTCAGTTCCTTATAAATAAGAACATAAATTTTTTAGGTATTAATTTCTCTAAATTCGCGATAAATCAGCCTTAAATGGAGAAAGCATGAACACACAAGAATTAATCGCCGAAGCAATCTCTTTGCCTGTTGATGAAAGAGCCATAATGATTGACTGCTTATTAAAAAGCCTGAATCCGCCCTAAGCAGAAATAGACAAAAAATGGGCAGCCATTGCTAAACAACGATTAGCCGAATTACGCAGTGGAAAAGTAAAAGCTATTTCTGGCGATGAAGTCTTTGAAAAAATCTGGAATAAGTTTTCTTTTGCATAAAAAAACTGACTATTGGAAATACCGTTACAACTAATGGAAAATTTATCCAATGATTTCAATCAATAAATCAAAGACGCGATAAAACAATAACCGCCAATCAGGAAAAATGAATGAGTTTTGAATGGGACAGCAACAAAGCAGCATCCAACAAACATAAACACGGCATTGATTTTGAAGAAGCAAGTACTGCCTTACGCGACCCACTTTCGGTTACAGGCAACGACCCTGACATTCAATAAATGAAGAACGCTTTATTACTTTTGGCATATCATCTCAACAACGTTTGCTAGTCATATCCCACACAGAACGTAACAATGCCATTCGCATCATCAGTGCCAGAATAGCCAATCCGAATGAGAGAAAAATCTATGAAAACGCTTAATGAACCAGAAGACGAATTACGCCCAGAATATAAACGCGCTGACTTTGGCGAAATGGTGCGAGGAAAATACGCACAACGTTTAAAATCTGAAACAAACATAGTCGTGCTTGAACCTGAAATAGCCGCCGCATTTCCAACTGACGAGGCAGTTAATAACGCTTTACGGTTTTTGTTATCCATTGTCGAAACATCAAGCCATTTAATTGCTTCGCCTAAACAAGCGGTTCATACCGATTAAAAGATCGAAACATTAGGTGTTTTTGATTCTCAAATAATATTCAAGGACTTTCACAATGGCTTATAGCGATTTTTCATTATCTAAAGTCAAAAAGGAATTTGGTTTAACGGAACAGAAAATCAAACTTTTCCCCGATGCCCGCACGATTGAACCCAGCGAATGGTTAAAAACAACTCTCAACATTAGCTTGCGTTTAGCGTTAGCGTCTTCAAGTGAAAAAGCCCGTTCAGAATTTATTGTCGCGCCGCTGCTGTTAGAGCTGGAAATGATTAATAACCAATCGTTTAGTATTTTTTCCGGTGAACGTTTGGATGTTTTGCCAGAGCAAGGTTTAAATGGCGAATGTGATTTTATTTTAGGCAAAAATTCGTTTAGTAGCTCACTTCAAGCTCCGATTTTTTGTTTGGTTGAGGCAAAAAAGAACGATATTAAAGAAGGGTTGGGGCAATGCGTTGCGCAAATGCTCGGAGCGACTTTGTTTAATCAAAATGAAGGACTTGAATATCCGGTTGTTTATGGTTGTGTGACAACGGGGGAAATATGGCAGTTTTTAAAGTTAGCAGACAAAACTTTTTATTTGGATAGCCAACATTATTATATTAATGAACTGGCGAAACTGATTGGCATGTTGCAAGCGATTCTTGATGAAAAATGAAGGAATATAGGAGTTTGTGATGCTCGAAGAATCAACTACCGAATCAAACGCAGAAGAGCTGGGTTCACTCAATCACAGTTATATTCAAGCCAATCTCGCTTGGTTATTGAAAAATTTAAAAGTCTATTCTGTATTTACGGAATTAAGCCTAAATATCAGCGAATTGGATTTAAGCGATTGTGAAAGTCTAAAAAATGAAGCGAAACCAGATGTTTGTATTTATCCCAAAATGAGCATTGATTGCTCGCGCGATATTATCAAAATGTCAGAAATGCCGTTATTAGCCATTGAAATTCTCTCGCCTATCCAGCCTGTACAAACTCTGCTACAAAAAATAGATTGTTATTTCAAATTAGGAATCAAATCTTGCTGGCTTATTTATCCCTCGGCTGCAACTGTGGTAGTTTATGCTGATTTACATCATTTCAAAGCCTACGCTAGCGGTGAATTAATGGATGAAAAATTAGATATTTGTTTAACTGTTGCAGATATTTTTAATTAAATTCAAATGCTTGCTATAAAAACACTTCGCTTTTTTTACCAAATAACATCAAAGACTCGCTTTTAGTTGCAGCAAAGCATTTTATTGGTCATTATGAAAACCAACATCCACTTTTTCCGCAAACCATCACACCGCAAATTTTAAGAGATATTTTATGAACTACTGGCTAATGAAATCCGAACCCAGCGTTTTTAGCATTGATGACTTAGCAAACAAACCCAATCAAATCTACTGCTGGGACGGCGTGCGCAATTATCAAGCACGCAATATGATGCGCGATGACATGAAAAACGGCGATTTAGCCTTTTTTTACCACTCTAACTGCGCAGAACCCGCCATTGTTGGCATCATGCAAGTGGTGAAAGAAAGCTACCCAGACTTTTCTGCTTTTGATGAAAACGACAAATATTTTGATCCAAAAAGCAACCCAAACAATCCGCGCTGGTTTATGGTGGATTTAAAATTTATCCGCAAATTTTCGCGCCCGATTACCTTGAAAGAATTAAAAATAGTGCCGCAATTGGCTGATTTAGCCTTAGTACGACGTGGAAATCGTCTTTCGATTATGCCGGTTGCCGCCACACAATGGGATTTTATTTTGAATTTGGAAACCGACTAACCCAAACTTTTGCGAGTCTTTTTTGAAAATCCAAATTCCTCAAAACATCCGCCACAATTTGTTATTTTTAATCGCTGAAGTCAGTTCACAAATCAGCAATTTGCAAAACTATCTGAATGCACCTTCCGCCGCCACAGCGACAAGCATTGCAGAACGCAGCGGCTACATTGCCAACTTAACCATTCGCGTTCACAACGAAAGTCACAATCATGTCACCCGCCACAAAATCGACAGCCTAGTTTTTAGAGCGGTGAATATCATCGTCAACGGCTTAGAACACATTGCCGAACTGTGTTGCGATTGCATTCAGCACAGCGCGATGATGATTAACCCAGCCTGTTTGCAAGCGCGAGAATATCAAGATTTACTCACAGAGGTGTTATGGGCAATCGGCTTAATAGATCTTGCGATTATTGATAACAACACGCAACTGGCTTTAAAAATTGCGGCGGTAGAACAGGAAATTAAACAAAGCTGCGCGCAACTGATTGAAATTTATAAAGAAGATTTGAAAAAAAAAGAGAATATTGAAGATTTAATTTCTGCTTTGTTTGTAACACGCAGTATTGAGCACATGGGCGACGCGCTGCTGAATATGAGTGAAGCTCTCATTTCAGGCAATTTAGGGCAAACGGTGAATATTGATCGCTATCACTCGTTAAGTGACTTTGTAGAACAGCTGCGCGACACTAAAAATCAAACAATGGCGGTTAGAACGCTTGCGGAAACGCGCTCCGGCAGCACGGTTTCCAGCATTAGCAAAACCAAAAAATACAACGACACGATTGCCGCTATTTTTAAAAATGGCAGAAAACGCAAACTGCAAGAAGAATACGAAAGTGTCGCAATGTGGCATCAAATTTATCCGGGAATTGCGCCGAAAATTTTATCTTATAACGTACAAGGCGAGTCGGCAGCGTTATTAATTGAACATTTGCAAGGCACAACTTTTGAAGGTCTCTTGTTAAACAAATCTCGAAAATTGCAAAACGCGGCGTTAAATCAACTTTTCCAAACCTTAAGTTCCATTTGGAAAAACACGCACAGCAAAAAAGCGGTGCACGCGCATTATATGGGGCAGCTAAAACGCCGCATGACAGAAGTTTATCGCCTGCATCCTGATTTTAAGAAAGCCAGCTGTCAGATTGGCAAAGTGATTATCTTGGATTTTGATGACTTAATTAAACAGGCAGAAAGCTATGAAAAAACGCTAACACCTTGTTTTTCGGTCTATATTCACGGTGATTTTAATAGCGACAATATTATTTACGAACCTATCAGCAATAAAATTAACTTTATTGATTTGCATCGTTCTCGCTACATGGATTATGTGCAAGATGTGTCGGTGTTTATGGTGTCAAATTATCGCCTGCAAGTGCTGGATAAATCGCTAGGGCAGCGTGTGATGGAATTAACGTTGCGGTTCTATCAATTTGTGGCAGATTTTGCCAAAGCGAATAACGATAAAAATTTTGAACTGCGTTTAGCGTTTGCTTTAGCGCGTTCTTTTGCCACTTCCACACGTTTTATTTTAGACAAAACATTAGCGGATGCAATGTTTATGCGCTCGCGGTATTTAATCGAACAGGTTTTGTCTATAATGGACAATCACGAAACAGATGATTATCGAGTACCGATACGGGAGATTTTTGTTGGCTAATTTTAAAATTGCAGTAATTGGAGTACCCGGCAAATGGTCGAGTGAGGCTTTAGCTGATGAAGTTGAAAAAGCGACGGGTTTTCGATTAATTGTGGATATGAATCAAGTGCTATTGGATTTAACTAATGGCAGTTTGCGATATAAACAATTTGATTTATGCCAATTTGACGCGCTGATTGTGAAAAAAATTAGCACTCGCTATAGCCCAAATAGTTTAGATAGATTGGAATTGTTGCGGGTTGCGGAAAATGCAGGCGTGAAAGTTTTTAGCAGTGCGGACAGTATGTTGCGGTTGTTGAACAGAGCCAGCTGTACTGTGACGTTAGCAAACGCAGGCATTGCCATGCCGCCAACGCGCTTGACTGAGGATTTTGCGGAAGCATTAATTGCGGTGGAAGAATTTGGTAGCGCGGTATTTAAGCCGCTGTATTCCACTAAAGCGCGTGGTATGTTATTGATTAGTCAGAAAAAAGGCTTTCATAAAATCAAGCAAGAAATTGCCGCATTTCAGGCTGAAAATCCGTTGATGTATATTCAAAAGAAAATGGCACTAGGCGGGCGCGATTTAGGTTTGGTGTTTTTAGCGGGTGAATATTTAGGCACTTATGCGCGGGTTTCTAAAGAAGATTGCTGGAATACCACGATTAATAGCGGTGGACATTACGAAGCGTATCATCCGAGTGCGGAAATTATTGCTTTAGCCACGAAAGCGCAGGATTTATTTAAGATGGATTTTACGACAGTTGATATAGCCGAAACGGAACAGGGCGCGGTGGTATTTGAGGTGTCAGCGTTTGGTGGTTTTAAAGGCGCGAAAGACGGAATAGGGATTAATGCCGCGCAGCTTTATGTGAAGCATGTGATTAAAACCTTGAAAAATAAATAGTTTTCTCACGATTTTTTCAGATCTTGATGACAATGATGGCACACAGTGGCGGAAGTTCTTATTAGTTCTTTGCAACGGTCGCATTCTTTTGCAATTTGTTTAACAGGAATGTTTTTTGGCGCAACCACCGCCCAAATTAAAATCACAAACCATGCAATTCCAGTAAAACCAAACAGCAAATTGCAGATAAAAATGATGCGCACATTGTGCTTTTTCAACAAAAGCGCAATTGCAGAAGGGATTAAATACGCTAAAACAGGTAACGCATAATCTGCATTTAAAATTGCCTCAACCAATTCAGCATTCAAACGTAATATTTCAGAAACAAAAGTTGACATAGTTTTTCGCCGTCGCTATCCAATTTGTGTTGTTACTTTTTGTGTGGCGGCAGCTCTTTGTTTGCGTGTCATGTTCAAAAAATCCTATTCTAGTTTCTATTATCCTTATTTTAAGTCATTCGTGCTGAACTTGCCAAACTATGAGGGGATTCGACAAGTTCAGGGTAATTGTTATTTCTATCACTTGTATTGTAAAACTAAAGATTTTTTAATTTGCCACAACCCTTTCTTTTTTCAGATAAGTATTAAAACTCATATCTGAATTGACAATATGCTTTGTCCACCTACCTACAAAATCATTCATATCAACTCCGTCCCAACCGCTGTTATTTATTTTTTTCTTAATCGCTTCCAGTTTTTCCAGCATTGCAGCATGTTCTTTTTGATGCCCTTTATAGCCATAAAACTCAACCTCTTTCATTAACGCCTCTTCTGTACAAAAATGCGTTTCAACATGTTGATATAACGAGTTTAAATTGGCAATCAAATATTCCTTACTGCCAGAAGTGAGAAGTTTTTCAACTAATGCAAAGAAATCTTTATGCTGCTCATCCACCTCCTTATCACCGATTGCATAACAGTCTTGCCACACAAAATGTGGCAAACTACCTAGCGACAACTTATTAATTGCAGATTGAGATTGGCGATGAATGGCGATATTTTCCGGTGTGGTTTTTTCACCAGCCTCTTTATAGACAAAGGCATGTCGAGCCGCATGATACGCATGATTGCCATAAAAATTTTCGTACATCTGTGTTAATTCAAATTGCCGATAGGTCGATAACGCTTTGATTGATTCATCAAAACAGCGCGTTTTGGCTTTTTGCGCTAAACAAGTGCGCAGTTTTTCAGGATCTGTGACATAGCTATTTGCTAAATGTTTGACTTGAGCGTAGAAAATTTTATGTTGATTATCAAGCACTTTATCAACCAATCCAATCCGCCACGCTTTTTTGGCACTCACTGGCAAACGTTGTTCAGTCAAATTGGTCGCCATTTCCATTCCGACTCGTTTTGGCAGCAAATAAGTCCAGTATTCTGAGCCATAAAGCTCGCCCATATTTTTATAATGGGGATTAAAAATTACACCTTCTCTGGCATAAACTTGATCGGTGGCAATCTCTAAAATTGCGCCACCCGCTCCGGCATTACCCGCGACTGCTGAAATGGTGACTTTATCCAGTGTAGTGATAATTTGATGAATCAAATCATCAATCGCATTAATATTAAACCACGATTCGTCAGCAGGACTGTGCGCCGCTTCAATATGATTAAGATGGATGCCATTTGACCAAAAGCTATCACCGCCCATTAAGACAATCACATCCACAGATAACATGGCAACATGTTGATAAACCGACAATAATAACCGGCATTGCTCCGTGCTCATTGCACCATTGTGAAATGGAAAATAAAGGTAGGCGACTTTTCCTGCTATTTCATACCAAACTTCTTGGCAAGGCAGTTGTCGTCCTGCTTGTGTGTAATCAATTTCAATTTTCTTAATGTTTTTCGATAAAAAACCTTTAAATAAAGGAGCTGGGGCTGAAGAGGGTGGCAAATTTTTCAGCACAAACGTGGCGGGCAATTTTATTCCTCTGCAAGTTTCGCCCGATTTGAATTTTAAATGCCCAATCCAAATTGCGCCATCAACAGTAGCGCGGCAAATCGCATGATTAGCCGTCGCAATAATTTCCCCTGCTTTGCCTCTTAATGTTGGTTCTAAATGAGCATTGTATAAATAACAAGGACTGCCATTAATTTCATCCAACACACCAGGGCTGCCATCTGCGGCATTCAGGCGGGTTAAAATTTCAGCGGTTTTATGTTTTTTCCAATCAATCGCTCTGTCCGGTTGTTTCATGGTAGGAAGCAACTTACCTTTGAAATCCGGTTTGCTATAGTCCAAAGGTTGTGGACGAAAATCAGGAGCTTGAAAATAAGTGAGAGCCTCCCACAAACAATCCACCGCCGCTTGTGTCACTTCACGATAAAAAAGGCTACTTTTAGTGGCGGCACGCATTGGAAAAGTTTTGCTTGCCCACACATCGCCAGCATCCATTTCTTCAGCGGCTTGCAATAAAGTAACGCCCCATTCCTGTTCACCGCCTTGAATTGCCCAATCTAACGATGACGCGCCTCTATCGCCTTTAATACCCGGATGTACAATTAAACAGGTATAGTTTTCATAAATTTGAGCAGGCAGTTTTCGGGTTAAAAACGGACAAATAATCAGCTCCGGTTGAAACAACTTTACGCCTTCAAGTAATTGCGGAATGTCGCCTAGATGAAGTTCAACGGATACCAAATAACCTGCGTCATCCAATTCAGTATAAAAACGTTGGGTTAAGCCAGAAAAAGCGGTTGAAATTAATAAAATACGCATGACAATCTCTTACAAACTAATCGGATAAAACGACTGAGGCTTGAGTTATTTCAACATGCTGATAAGTAACACCACGCTGAATGTTTCCATTGAGTGTTGTTTTTTTATCTATCTCAGCATTTGAGAAATGAAAGTTAAAACGATCGCGATAATTTTTAGGATTGACTCCCAGTTCACGCAAAAAGGCGCGGCGCATTCGTTCAGATTCAGAAAAGCCTGTTTTTTGTGCAATCTCATCAATAGAGAAGGTGCTGGTTTCCAGATAATGTCGTGCAGCGTCAATGCGTGCCATTTCCACATACTTAGCAGGTGTGACACCCGTTTCTGCTAAAAACAGGCGGGCAAAATTACGCGAACTCATACACATCCGTTCAGCCAACACTTCAACGCGCAAATCTTGGGTAAGGTTTTGCATAATCCAACTTTGCAAATTGCGTAAATCGGGGCGCGTAGCTGCCTCGGTCGTTAAATAATTACTAAACTGAGATTGCCCGCCCGGGCGTTTTAAAAATACCACCATATATCGGGCAACAAACAAGGCAACTTCATGTCCCCAGTCGTCTTCCAACAACGCCAACGCTAAATCAATACCGGAATTAATCCCGCCGGAAGTGAAAATTTGTCCATCTCGAACAAAAATCTGATCCGGTTCAAGATTTACTTGCGGATAGTCCAGAATGAATTGCTGGCAAAAGTCCCAATGCGTAGTGGCTCGCAGTCCATTTAACAAACCGCTTTCTGCCAGTGCAAAAGAGCCTGTGCAAATCGAAACCATACGGCGCACACGAGTAGACATAGTGCGTATCCATGCCATTAATTTGGCATCTTTATAAAATGGAAACGCGGCAATATTGCCGCCGGGAATAATTAACGTGTCAATATCAGAGTTGGCATCTTGATAAGCGTGATTAGCAATAATTTGTAGCCCTGACAATGTGGTTACAGCCCCCGGCTGCTCTGCCAAAACTTCAATTACATAAGCGGGTTTTTTGACAATGCCTTGCGTTTGTAAAAATAAATTTGCAAAAGTAAATACCTCCATTGGGCCGCCAATATCAAGTATTTCAACACCGGGAAAAGCAAAAATTCCTATTTTTCTTATTTTGGGAAGGCAAGAGTACGCCTCTTGAATCAATGGTTTAGCTGTCATAATCTTCTCACTATTCTTAAATATTCATTGATCTCAAAATGAGAACAAGCAACTGAATTTGAATGTATTGTAATAGTGGCTTAAATTGCGTTATTAGACAATGACATAAATCCCTCTTTTTCTGCCAATTTTGTCAGCCGCTTTGATGAAAATTTGTAAAACTTGAGTTTAAGCAGCGTAGGAATGTGAGAATTAAAGGTTGATTGAGGAATAACTTTTGATATACACCTAATGCTGAAAAGCTTGCAGTGTATTTATTGAAAACGCATACCCCACTTTTTAAAGCGGGGTATTTGTTTAAAGAGAAGATACTGCGTGTGCTAGATTTAGCACAATCGACTGAAACTCGACAGCGCGTAAGTTTCAATGTTTTCGTGTTTTTCTAGCTGCGACAAATTTGCATTGTTCGGATAAATCGGAACCTAGATAAGTAAATACGCAAAAGCTCTTATAACTACGACTGCCAGTCCTTCAAAGGACTGGCAGTCGTTCTGTGCTAAAAAACTTATTCATCATTACTTAACGATATAAATTGAAATGCTTGCAATAAAGCCCTATTCTTGAAAACTTTTTTTTACGCAATATCCCCATTCACCCTTTCCGTTAAAGGAGCAGTACGTTTTGAGTTTAAACAGTTACCAATCAGTAGACCGCGAGCAACTAGCCAAAGACATCACCGAAATTCATCAGCAAGCCTTAGCTAATATCGGTATTGACGATTTTAACCATTTAAAAAGCATGGAACGCTGGGGAAAAATCTGCTCTCTCATTGGATATGGCACGGCGTGGATGATGCCAAATCCTATTTCAGCGTTGTTAATCAGCCAAGGGAGTTTTACCCGCTGGACGCAAGTGGGGCATCCTGTTGTGCATAGGGCTTACGATAAACTGGAAGGGGTGGATAAAAACTATACCAGCAAAGGGTTTGCCAAAGGTTGGCGGCGTTTTTTGGATTGGCCGGATTGGTTTACGATCACAGGTTGGCATCACGAACATGACGTATTGCATCATTACAGTTTAGGGGAAAAAGCCGATCCGAATAATGCGCAACACAATATGGAATGGCTTAGACAATCGAGTTTGCCGATGTGGTTGCGTTATGTGATTGTGGCGGTTTTTTCAGGTATCTGGAAAATTGTTTATTACACACCGCGCACCCACAAAGAATTTTGCTTAAATGAAGCGCGTAAACAAGGAAAATCCGCACCTGTGATGACGCGCCTTGGTGCATGGAGTTTTTTCACCCAACAAGGGCGGGCGTTGTGGCTGCAAAGTGTTTTGCCTTACGCGGCTTATCGTTTTGTGCTGTTGCCGTTGCTGTTTTTGCCGCTGGGACATTTTGCGGCAATGAGTGTGTTGCTGAATTCAATTTTGGCAGAAATTTTCACCAATATGCACAGTTTTTTGGTGATGATTCCCAATCATGCCGGCGATGATGTGATGATGTTTGATGAAAAATCGCATAGCAAAGGCGAATTTTATTTGCGGCAGATTTTAGGTTCGGTTAATTATCCAACCGGTTCTAATTTCAATGATTTTTTTTACGGTTGGTTGAATTATCAAGTGGAACATCATTTGTGGCCTGATATGCCGTTAAGTCAATATCAAAAAGTGCAGCCACAAGTGAAAGCTGTGTGTGAAAAACATCATATTCCTTATATTCAGGAATCTGTTTTTAAGCGGTTGCGTAAAGCGGTGGATGTGATGGTGGGGAAAACATCCATGTTAAATCCGGCAATGATTTAAAAATGATAGGTAGGCAAGAGTTTTTTGCCTACCTTTAAAAAATGCTGATTTGTTACAGATAATCTATAAATAAACCGACAAAAACAGCCAAGCCAAACCAGTTACTATTTAAAAAAGCCTTAAAACACAAAGCTCTATCGCGGTTAAAAATTAGTTTTTGCTGATACACCGACAAGCCAGCCGTTACACCTAAGCCTGCATAATAAAATCCGCCTAAATTCTGCATTTGCCCAATGCTGATTAATAACGCCAAAATAATCAGCTGCAATATCGCCATAATTTCGCGATCTTTATCACCGAATAAAATCGCAGTCGATTTTACCCCGATTTTTAAATCATCTTCTTTATCCACCATCGCATACATGGTGTCGTAAACCAAAGCCCACAGCACCACTGCTAAATACATGACCCATGCGACAAGCGGAATCGTGTTCGTTTGCGCAGAAAATGACATGGGCACAGCAAAGCCAAACGCAATGCCTAAATACGCTTGCGGTAAGTGGGTGTAGCGTTTCATAAACGGATAACTAGCCGCTAAAAAAGCGGCAATAAACGATAGTAAAATTGTGTATAAATTCAGCAATAACACCAAGCCAAACGCAAGTAAACACATCACCACGAATAGAATTAACGCTTCTTTTGGGTTGACTTTTCCAGCGGCAATCGGGCGTTGTTTGGTGCGTTCCACATGCGGGTCAAAATTTCTATCGGCATAATCATTAATCACGCAACCTGCGGCACGCATTAATACCACTCCGGCACAAATAACACTTAAAACCAGTAAGTTTGGTTTGCCATTGCTAGCTACCCATAACGCCCACAATGCAGGCCAGAGCAAAATCAGAATGCCGATGGGTTTATCAAAACGCCCTAGTAGCCAATATTGTTGCGCACGGTCAATAAAAAAGTCTTTGTTCATCTGAAAGTGTGTCAAGTCTGTTCTATGGATGAGAAGGTTGTGAGATTTGCAGTAAAAATTTGCCAGTTTATTCGATTTCTTTGATGAGGTTTCTTACCCATTCGCTGCGTTTTTCCCGTTCTAATGTTTCAATTCTCGCTCGTGCCATTAATACAGCGGCAAAAAAACAATAAAAGCCTATCACCATGATTAATAAAGGAATCCACATTTCCGGCGGCATGGCAGGTTTTTGTGTAACTTTAAATGTCGCAGGTTGATGTAGCGTATTCCACCATTCCACTGAATATTTAATAATCGGAATATTCACCAATCCAACTAAAGCTAAAACTGCGGCGGCTTTGTCACCACTGGTTTCGTTTTCAAATGCTGATGACAATGCTAATACGCCTAGATATAAAAAGGATAAAATCAACATTGCTGTCAATCTAGCATCCCAAACCCACCAAGCTCCCCATGTAGGTTTTCCCCAAATTGCGCCGGTTGCTAATGCCATCACCGCGATTGAAGCTCCAATCGGCGCACAAGATTTAGCGACAATATGCGCCATTTTGATTTTCCAAATTAAGCCAATTGCACCGGCTACTGCCATCAGCATATAACAAGATTGCGCCAGAATTGCGGAGGGAACGTGGATGTAAATAATCCGAAAACTGTTGCCTTGTTGATAATCGGGCGGAGCAAAAACTAAGCCCCAAACACAGCCAATGGTTAGGAGTAAAATTGCAGCGGCGGTAAACCAGGGTAATAATTTGCTGGTGATTTCATAGAACCATTTCGGCGATGCTAATTGATAAAACCAAAGAGGGAATTTAATTTTCATAAAAGCGTTGTAATCTTAAGATAAATACAATGTTGATTGCCTGAAACGATACCATATTGCCACACTATTATCAGTAACTACGGTAAAAAAATTGCATTGCGTTTAAAAAAGCATTATAATGCGCGTTCAATTTAATCGAGTTAGTCGATTGAAGGCGCGTAGCTCAGTTGGTTAGAGCACCACCTTGACATGGTGGGGGTCGGTGATTCGAGTTCACTCGTGCCTACCAAATATTAAAGCACTGCCTAGGCGGTGCTTTTTTCATTCTAGCATCTGAAAAAAACTCCTCAAAAATGCCTGAAATTACTCTGCCTGATGGTTCAAAGCGTCAATACGAACAAGCCGTGACTGTAATGGAAGTCGCTCAATCTATTGGCTCCGGTTTAGCAAAAGCCACGTTAGCAGGAAAAGTGAATCAGCAGCTTGTTGATGCGAGCACTTTGATTACTGAAGATGCCTCTCTGCAAATTATCACCGCAAAAGATGCTGAAGGCGTTGATGTTATTCGCCATTCCACTGCACATTTGCTGGCTCAAGCCGTTAAAGAACTGTTTCCATCAGCACAAGTCACAATTGGCCCTGTGATTGAAAATGGCTTTTTTTACGACTTTTCTTACGAACATTCTTTCTCCCCCGATGATTTAATTGCGATAGAAAAGAAAATGGAACAGTTGGTTACACAAGATATTCCTGTGAAACGCTCTGTGTCATCGCGTGATGAGGCTGTTAAGTTTTTCAAAGACTTAGGCGAAAACTATAAAGCTGAAATTATCGAATCTATTCCGTCTGACCAAGATTTATCTTTGTATAATCAAGGTGATTTCACTGATTTATGTCGCGGCCCTCACGTTCCAAGCACTGGCAAATTAAAAGCTTTCAAACTGATGAAAATTGCTGGCGCATACTGGCGCGGTGATGCAAAAAACGAAATGCTGCAACGGATTTATGGCACAGCTTGGGGGGACAAAAAGGAATTAGCGGAGTATTTGCACCGTTTAGAAGAAGCTGAAAAGCGAGATCATCGCAAAATTGGCAAAACCTTGGACTTGTTTCATACCCAAGAAGAAGCCCCTGGCATGGTGTTTTGGCACGAAAAAGGCTGGACGATTTATAAAGAAGTTGAACAATACGTTCGCGAAAAATTGCGCTTTCACGGTTATGCTGAAGTCAGAACGCCGCAAGTTGTCGATAGAACCTTGTGGGAAAAATCAGGGCATTGGGGCAAATTTGGCAACATGATGTTTACCACCCATTCGGAACACCGTGAATATGCGGTGAAACCGATGAATTGCCCTTGTCACATTCAAATTTACAATCAAGGCTTAAAAAGTTACAAAGATTTACCGATTCGGATTGCAGAATTTGGTTCTTGTCACCGTAATGAACCTTCAGGTACTTTGCATGGCTTGATGCGTGTGCGTAATTTTGTTCAGGATGATGCACATATTTTCTGCACCGAAGACCAAATTCAAAGCGAAGTTTCCAGTTTTATTGATTTATTGTACGAAGTTTATAAAGATTTTGGCTTTACGGAAGTTATTATTAAATTATCAACTCGCCCCGAAAATCGCGTTGGTGATGATAGCGTCTGGGATAAAGCAGAAAAAGCATTGGAAATGGCACTTGATGCTAAAAATTTAGCATGGGATTTGCAGCCGGGCGAAGGTGCTTTTTACGGCCCTAAAATTGAGTTTTCCCTGAAAGACTGTATCGGCAGGGTTTGGCAATGCGGAACAATTCAAGTCGATTTTTCCATGCCAGCGCGTTTAGATGCGACTTATATTGGCGAAGATAGCAGCCGGCAAACGCCTGTGATGTTACATCGTGCTATTTTAGGCTCACTTGAACGGTTTATCGGTATTTTGATTGAAGAATACGCTGGATTGTTTCCACTGTGGCTATCTCCCATACAAGCTGTGGTGTTAAATATTGCTAGCCGTCACGATGAATATGCACAAAAAGTAAGGATAGAACTTGAGAAACAGGGGCTGCGCGTAAAAATAGACTTGAGAAATGAGAAGATAGGCTTTAAAATTCGCGAGCATTCTATGCAGCGTATCCCGTATTTAATTATTATCGGGGATAAAGAATTAGAAAATCAAACCATTACGCTGCGGACGCAAAAGGGTGATGATTTAGGCAGCTTCTCAATTTCCGAACTGGTTGAACGGTTTAAACAACAAATTGAAAGTAGAAATTAATAATTATTTCGGAGGATTTTAGTATCGCTACTAAAAAAGAAACAACGCACATGAACGACATGATTACGGCACGGCGCGTAAGAGTTGTAGGTGCGGATGGTGAAAAGATTGGTATTGTTTCATTAAATGAAGCAAAACAGATGGCTTATGATGCAAATATGGATTTGGTTGAAATATCGCCTAATGCTGATCCTCCTGTTTGTAAAATCATGGATTTCGGCAAATTTCAGTTTGAAACCAATAAAAAATTAGCCATTGCCAAAAAGAAGCAAAAACAGATTCAGGTTAAGGAAATAAAATTTAGACCTGGAACTGACGAAGGCGATTATCAAGTCAAATTAAGAAGTTTAACTAAATTTCTTAATGACGGCGATAAAACCAAAATTACTGTGCGCTTTCGTGGACGTGAATTGGCTCATCGTGAAATTGGTATGGATTTATTGAAACGCATCGAAAAAGATTTGGAAGAACTTGCTATTGTTGAACAGTTTCCGAAAATGGAAGGTCGGCAAATGGTCATGGTGATGGGTTCTAAAAAGAAAAAGCAATAATTTAACTTTATTTATTAAGGTAAATTAGCTGTTTGTGGTTGAGGATTAAACCATTTAAGTGCTTGTAATAGCACGAACACAACTTGTCAGGGCCAGCGCATTTTGCCTTGCTGAGTTTTTATTTCAAGGATGTTTTATTTTTTAATACTATTTGGAGCAAATAAATGCCAAAAATGAAAAGCCACAGCGGTGCTGCGAAACGGTTTAAAAAAACCGCAGGCGGTTTTAAAGCCGGGCAATCGCACCGTCGTCACATTTTGACGAAAAAAACCACTAAAAGAAAAAGACAGTTGCGTAAATCTAACATGATTCATGAATCGGATGTGCGTATGGCAAAACGTTTGTTGCCTTACAGTTAATTTAGGAGAAAAATCATGGCAAGAGTAAAACGCGGCGTAACTGCCAGAGCAAGACATAAAAAGATTTTAAAGCAAGCAAAAGGCTACTACGGCGCACGAAGCCGAGTCTATCGCGTTGCGAAACAAGCGGTTATTAAAGCAGGTCAATATGCTTATCGTGACCGTAAACAGAAAAAACGTCAATTCCGTGCCTTGTGGATTGTGCGTATCAATGCAGCAGCACGTTTATACGGCATTTCTTACAGCCGTTTAATCAATGGCTTAACTAAAGCAAATGTTGCAATTGACCGTAAAGTATTAGCAGACATCGCAGTTCGCGACATCGAAGCATTCGGTAAAATTGCAGAAATTGCTAAAGCAAACCAAAGCGCACTTTCTTAAGATATTTTAAGAAAAGCGTAAAAATAGCTGTGAAAAAAGGGACTCTCCAGTCCCTTTTTTTATGCGTGTTAGTTTTTAATCAAGTTATTAGCCTAAAAAATTGCCAGCTCCTTTATAATCTCCAACAGCAAAATAACAGCCAACTGGAGCTTAAATGAATTCCCCTCTGAGTACTATCGAAATCCACCCAACTGCCACACACCGTTATTCTATTATCTGGCTGCATGGATTAGGTGCAGACGGACACGATTTTGAATCAATCGTTCCGCAATTGCGCTTAAAAGCGCAGTCACACATTCACTTTATTTTTCCCAACGCGCCTATTCAAGCTGTGACTATTAATAATGGCATGAGAATGCGCTCTTGGTACGATATTCTGGAAATGACATTAGAGCGCAAAGTGGATATTGATGGAATTTATCAATCTGCAGCCGCTATTGAAGTTTTGATTGAGCAAGAAATTGCCAAAGGAATTGCCTCTGAAAATATTTTATTAGCGGGATTTTCACAAGGTGGACTGATTGCACTGCATACAGGCTTGAGATATTCAAAAAAATTAGCGGGAATTATCGCGCTTTCAACCTATTTGCCGACCACGCAGAGTTTAAAAACAGAAGCAGCGATTGCAAATCAGACAATTCCTATTTTTATGGCACATGGTTCAATGGATTCAGTGGTTGCAATGCAGACCGGAAAACTAGCATTTGATGCGTTAAAAGCGATGCAATATCCAATTAACTGGCATCAGTATCCAATGGATCATTCTGTTTGTATGGAAGAAGTGCGGGATATTGCAGATTTTATTGACGATATTTTTAAATAATCGCGCTTAGAATTAAATCGCTTAAAACAGACAAAAACTGTGAACGCCGCAAGGTGCGTTCACAGTTGAAAAGATTATTTTACTTCTTTAAACATTGCTTTACATGCACCACAACCAGGACATTCCCAATCATCAGCAAGGTCAGCCCAAAGTGTGCCAGGTGGAATACCACGTTTAGGATCGCCTAAGGCTTCATCATAAACAAGACCACAGGTTTTGCATTTGTATTTTTTATATTCCATCATTGTTCCTCATATATCATAGTAAAACAGTTGGTTAATATACCTTATTTTTGAATAAAAAGGCTAGTCAATTGTGACTTAGAATAATTTAAAACGCTAGAGTTTGTTTTCTTCAAAGTATTCAAAGATTTTATCCTGCAAACTTTGAAAGTGCAGTATAGCTTGGTTTAAGCGAAGAAAATCTTCTTGAGCTTGCGCTAAATCTTCTGCTAATAAACTTTCCTCCAAACACTTACTCATATTTTGCAATTCAATAAAGCCACAAAAGCTAACCGCGCCGTTTATTTTATGTGCAATTCTAAACGCTGCCTCTAGTTTATGTGCATTCAATGCGTTTTCTAACTCAGGAGTTTGTTCGGACAGTTCTTGAAACAGTTTTTCAAACAAAAACAAAGAGAGGTCTTTATTTTGCTGAGTTTTTTGCAACAAACTGTTTATATAGATTAATTCAGATTGAAAGTTGCTCACATTTATCGGTTCTTTAAAAAGTTAGGTTTTTGCGATTATGTCACGAGCGACACAAAGATGAAATAACCACCTGATTGCAGAGAAAATATTTCTTAAAAATAGCTTCTATAATTAATTGAACAATGTTTAATTATTGGTTATAGTATGACTAGTTCTTTTGCATACGCTACTTATTCGCTACTTTTTAGGAGACTCGCCATGTACGCTTTATTGAAGAAATTTTTGCAGCTGCTGCTAACTCTGATGTATCAAGTGGAAGTTCACGGTTTAGATAATTATCAACAAGCAGGCAAGCGGGTGCTGATTATCTCGAATCACACCTCGTTTCTTGACCCGCTCCTGTTGGGCGTGTTTTTACCCGACCGCATTACGTTTGCGATTAACACGCAAATTTCGCAGCAATGGTGGCTAAAACCTTTTTTGCGCCTCTCGCACGTTTTTCCAATGGATCCCACGCATCCGCTGTCATTGAAAGCCTTGATTAATCACTTAAAAAACGACACCAAAACCGTAATTTTTCCTGAAGGGCGCATTACTGTCACAGGCGCATTGATGAAGATTTATGACGGCACGGGTATGGTTGCGGATAAATCGGGCGCAATGATTTTGCCGATTCGGATTCATGGCGCGGAATATACGCATTTTTCTAAGCTGAAAAACATTGTGCGCTTGCGTTGGTTTCCAAAAATCACCATTCGGATTTTGCCCCCGACTCACATTCACGCTGCCGATAATATTCATGGCAAATCACGCCGCAAAGCCAGTGGTCACGTTTTGGCTGACATCATGTCGAATATGATATTTAGTACCAGTCATTATCAACAAACTATTTTTTCAGCCTTATTGGAAGCTCGTACTATTTACGGAGGCAAACACGAAGTTGCCGAAGATTTAGAACGCAGCCCTTTATCCTACGACACATTAATCACACGCTCGATTGCGATTGCTAATGCGCTAAAAAAATGCACGGCAGCGGATGAACATGTTGGCGTGTTGCTTCCTAATACGGCAAAAACGCCTTGTGTATTAATCGGTTTGCAGTTGTATGGGCGCATTCCTGCGATGTTGAATTATTCTATCGGCTCGGCGGGCATGATTTCCGCGTGCCAAACCGCACAAGTGAAAACGGTTTTAACCTCACGGCGATTTATCGAATTAGCCAAATTAACCGAGGAAACGCAAGCCTTAAGCCTGCAAGTGACGCTGATTTATTTAGAAGACATTGCCGCACAAATTTCTGGCATGGATAAAATCAAAGCGTTGTGGCAATGCAAAACCGCAAATTATTGGTATAAATCCCATCAATACAATCCACACGATACAGCGGTGGTGTTATTTACCTCCGGCTCGGAAGGCGCACCGAAAGGCGTGGTGTTGTCGCATCACAATATTTTAGCCAACATCAATCAGGTCAAATCGCGAATTAGTTTTAATGCTAACGATGTGGTGTTGAACTTTTTACCGATGTTTCATTCATTTGGCTTTACCGCTGGCACGCTGTTGCCGATTTTGAACGGCATGAAAACGTTTTTTTATCCTTCACCGCTGCATTACACGGTGATTCCTGAAATTGCTTACGAAACTGAAGCAACCATCATGTTTGCTACGAATACTTTTTTGACGGCGTATGGCAAAAAAGCCCATCCGTATGATTTTTTCAAAATGCGTTATGTGGTCGCAGGTGCTGAAAAATTGCAACAAACCACTCGTGATTTGTGGGCAGAAAAATTTGGCATTCGGATTTTAGAGGGTTATGGCGCAACCGAAACTTCTCCAGTCACTTCGGTGAATACACCGATTGATTATAAAGCCGGTTCTGTCGGACGTTTTATGCCAGA
Organism: uncultured Methylomonas sp.; assembly: GCA_936941155.1. GTDB lineage: Bacteria > Pseudomonadota > Gammaproteobacteria > Methylococcales > Methylomonadaceae > CAIQWF01. Next base: position 124,221 of record CAKZJE010000032.1, read on the forward strand.
AATGCGTTATCAACTTGAGCCAGTTGAAGGGATTGAACATGGCGGCAAGCTGCATGTGGCAGGGCCTAATATTATGAAAGGCTATTTATTGCCTGATAATCCGGGTGTGTTAGTGCCACCTGCGTCGTTGTTTGGTGAAGGTTGGTATGACACGGGCGATATTGTGGACGTGGATGATGATGGTTTTATTCATATTAAAGGACGCAGCAAACGTTTTGCCAAAATTGGTGGCGAAATGGTGTCGTTGACGGTGGTTGAGCAATTGGCGTTGAGAGCATGGGCAGACGCGCATCATGCCGCTGTGAGTTTGACGCATCCAAAAAAAGGTGAAGAGATTATTTTGCTAACCACGCAAAAAGCAGCTACGTTAAAAGAATTAACGGATGTTTCAGAAGGTTTGGCAGCGATTAATTTGCCGCGAAAAATTTTTACGGTAGAGGCAATTCCGTTGCTCGGTGCTGGAAAAACCGATTACGCAAAAGCGACTGAATTGGCAGCGAAATTGAATGCTTAAACGTGTTAGCATTCTTCTAATTCTTTCGACACGCTAAACATAATGACGCAACAAAATTTATATACAAAACTTAAACACGCCAAAAGCGAAGAAGATGTGAAAGATATTTACATCAAAACCTTAGGGCTGAAAAGCTATAACAAAGGCGTGTTTAATGTTGATATTAGTACCGATGAAATTTGGTTTGAAGCCAAAATCACGGGTAAGCATTCTGCTTACGACATGTTCACACAATTACTTCACTACGTTCAAATAGGCTTAGATAAAGGCGAAGTTGTGCCGCCGTTTTTAGCGGTGATTGATACCGAAAAAGCGGCATTAATGAAAACCTCGGATATATTGCCCTTTTTAGCCAAAAAAACGGTGAAGTGGGGAAAATCTGCCAGCCAATATACCAAGGCAACACTTGATGAAGTGTCTGCCAATATCGGTGCGCATTTTGTGCAATTCTATCTTGAATCACATGAAGAAGAATTTATTAACACGGTTAAGGAGGCGATTAAATCAGGTGAAATTATAGGCAGGCAAATTACACCCGATAATTTAAAACAGGTATTTGATAAATGGGTTTTAATGATTGGGCGAGAGCTTATTGGCGCATCTGAGCAGGATTATAATCTCATCTTTTTTGCTGATATTATGAGCGATGGTGAATGTTCTGTATATGAGGGTTTGCCTGTAGAGCTATTAATTAAAAATAAATACCCCGTCTTTTACTTGAATAAAAAATTTTATGAATTAGCAAGTAAAATAGGCTATAAAAGATTTTGGAAAATTTATATTAGACCGCCTAAATCAGAATATCGCAATTATTTATTAGAACGGCGCGATAGTTTAATTCCCCTTAATGAACGCAGCTTTAAAGGCGCGTTTTATACGCCGTTAAATGTTGTTGATAAAGCTTATGACAAACTTGCTGAAATATTAGGGCAAAACTGGCAACAAGAATATTTAATTTGGGATATGTGTTGCGGTGTTGGGAATTTAGAAATTAAACACAGCAATCCTCGTAATCTTTTTATGAGTACGCTGGATAAAGCGGATATTGATATTATGAAAACGAATAATACTTGCGCCGCTGCGCAGCGTTTTCAATATGATTATTTGAATGATGATATTAGCGATAATGGCAAAATTGATTACAGCTTATCAAATAAAACCCCACTCGAATTACGGCAAGCGATTTCTGAAAAGAAAAAAATTTTGGTATTAATTAATCCGCCGTATGCAGAAGCCGCGAATATGCTGGGTAATGAAGGAAAAACGGATGTAGCAAACACAAAAATCTCAAATACGATGGCTGGGTATGGTTATGCATCGCGTGAATTATTTACCCAGTTTTTAGCGCGAATTGCACAAGAAATACCAACCGCTACAATCGCAATATTCAGCAAATTGAAATATGTCAACGCACCTAATTTTGAAAAGTTTAGAGCGATTTGGAATGCTCAGTATTTAGGTGGCTTTGTTGTGCATAGCCAATCATTTGATGGATTAAAAGGTGATTTTCCTATTGGTTTTTTAGTTTGGAAAACCAATCAATACGCCAAGAAAAAACACACCATTATTGATATTACTGTTGAAGCTCTGAACAAAAACATAGAGCCAATTGGTCAAAAGTGTTTTTATAACTTGCCAAATTCTCAGTTATTAACAAATTGGGTGGATCGCCAAAAACCAAATGATGTCGATGCTTTGCCTTTAATCAATGCAATAACACCAACAACGGTCGTCAAAAATGTGCGACGTACAAAATGGGCGGACGGTGCAATTGGACACATGCTATCGGATAGTAACGATTTGCAAAATGCCACGCAAACAGGTTTGTTTTCATCAGTTCATAGTATTGGACATAAAGGTGGGTTTTTCGTTACCTCTGAGAGTCTGTGGCAAGCTGCAATCATTTTTTCAGTGCGCCGTTTAATTAAACCAACATGGTTAAATGACCGTGATCAATTTTTACAACCCATTGCGGAATTAAATGACGAATTTAAAAACGATTGCCTGATTTGGATGTTATTTAATGGCAGTAATTTAACCGCCAGTGCAGATAATTTAGAATGGAATGGCAAAACATGGTCAATCGTAAACCATTTTATTCCGTTTACTGAAATGGAAGTCAATGCCAATGGACGATTTGAATCAGATTTTATGGTGCAATATTTAAAAAATAAAACATTATCAAAAGAATCTGAAAATGTTTTAAATAGCGGGCGAGAATTATGGAAGTCTTATTTTGCACAATCCGATGAATATCGTGTTCGTGAAGAGCTGAAATTAAATCGCCCCGATGTGGGTTGGTATCAAATTCGTAACGCTTTGAAAAAACGTAATGAGAATGGAGATTTTATACCTGTTGATTTTGCAACGTTTGAAGCTGCTTATAAAACTTTAACCGAAAAATTGCAGCCGCTGGTGTTTGAACTAGGTTTTTTGCGGGCTTAAAACAGTGTAAAAAACGACGCGCATTTTTAATCTCATTGAAAAAACAGCAGAAAATATTATGACTAGTACCGAGTTATACCCCACCGTACAAGCTTTACAACACGCTGACAAACTTCGTTTAATGCAGTTTCTCATTACTGAATTTGCGCGTGAAGAAAAAACTACCTTAGAAATGCCTAACCAGTCTGCAAAACCTATAGACGCGCTACAAGCACTTGCGAATATGGAGCAACCGCTAGGCGATGAAAATCTAGCGCGGAATTTCAAAGACCATAAACGACAACTCATCAATAATGAAACAAGATAAAAATGCTTCGTTAAAAAGAGATTAATCATGGCTTATAACCGCTACACATTAGATAAACTAAAAGACAAACTAGAAATTAATGATATTACGCAAGAGTTTTTGCCTATTTCATTACCCACTTTTCAAGCCAGTCAAAATCTACTAGAAAACTTAGCCGATGCAATAGGTGTTGGTTTACTCAGCGAAAAATCAAAGTCAGAACATATTATTGTGCCTGTTTTAAAAGAACTTCGGCATAAAAACCCGAATCGTTTTAGCTATTTTTCAGGCTATCAATTTAATATTGATCAAAAATTAGACTTAAAAGGATATTGTGATTTTATTCTATCCGCTGTGCCTAATTCGCTCACAATAGATGCGCCTGTATTTTGCATGGTGGAAGCCAAAAAGGGCGAAATAGAAGAAGGTTTTGGACAATGCGGAGCTGAAATGTATGCCGCCCAATTATTTAATCAACGTCACAATAATCCGCAAAAAGTCATTTATGGCTGTGTCACCAATGCGTTTACTTGGTGTTTTTTAAAATTAGAGAAAAATGTACTGGCGATAGACCCTAATTACATTCCTTTAACATTTGCAGAGCCGCACAAAGTTTTAGCGGTTTTGCAATGGATCTTAAATAGCTGTTTGGCAGAAAGGAAAACAGAATGAATAAACACCTTTACCCAATTCTTATCGCACAATTTTTTTCAGCTCTAGCTGATAACGCTTTGCTATTTGCAGCAATTGCGATGCTAAAAGAAATGCACTCTCCCGATTGGCAAATTCCGCTGCTGCAAGAATTTTTCGCTATTGCGTTTATTGTTCTCGCCCCCTTTGTTGGCTCATTTGCAGATAACTGGTCAAAAGGCGCGGTGATGTTTGTCGCTAACTTGTTTAAGTTGCTTGGCACAGTGGCAATGCTCGCAGGATTGCATCCGTTATTAGCCTATAACTTAGTTGGTTTAGGTTCAGCCGCGTATTCGCCTGCTAAATATGGGATTTTGAGTGAAATAGTTCCCGCTGATAAATTGGTAACAGCCAACAGTCTGATGGAAGGTTCAACCATTGTGGCGATTTTATTAGGCACAGTGTTAGGTGGCACGTTAGCAGATGAATCCGTGATACTGTCATTGGCGGGCATTGCTGGATGTTATGTATTAGCGGGTGCGGTGAATTTATTGATTCCAAAATTACCTGTGGCACATCCGATTACTAATTTTTCGCTACTCGCATTGTTTAAAGATTTTTGGCAAGTCTTAATCGCATTGAGTAAGAACTCGGATGCGCGTTTTTCCATGTTGGGTACGAGTATTTTTTGGGGCAGCGGCAGCACTTTGCGTTTTATTCTGGTGGCATGGGTTCCTGTGGCGTTGTTAATCAATGACAACAGCACCGCTGCTAATTTAAGTGGCATGGTCGCAATTGGTGTAGCGTTTGGTGCAGGGGCAGCAGCAAAGTTTGTGAATTTAGATACGGTGAACCGCGCCTTGCCTGCGGGGATTTTAATCGGTGTTTGGATTGTGATTATGGCGCAGATTAATACGCTGCCACTGGCGATTACCTTGTTAATTTTGATTGGTATGTGTGGCGGTTTTTATGTTGTGCCACTGAATGCGTTGTTGCAAGAACGCGGACATGAAACGGTGGGCGCAGGTCATGCCATTGCGGTGCAAAATGTGTTTGAAAACTTGGCGATGATTGTGATGGTTGGGATGTATACTTTGATGGTGTCTACAGGCATGTCGGTGACAACTTCTGCGAGTGTGTTTGGGTTGTTGGTGTTTTTAAGTATCGGTGGCTTGGCGTGGTTGCGGGTGCGAAAGTAATTGTATTTGCTTAGAAAAATTGAAAGTTTTTGTCATTTGCTAAGCTAAGTTATTATTTTAGCTTAGTTATTTGATAGTTTGAACAAATTAAGGAAAACGATAGTGTTTTTTTAATCAGCTGGATTAGCTAATAAGCCCTTGGAATTCATATAGAGCCTTATTAAAATATCAAAAGCACTCGTATCAGTGATTAAACAATTCTTAACACAAAACTCGTTACAAAAATAAACGGTTGTTTCAAATTTATCTAACAAATCTTGCTGGTTGATATACTCTTTTGCAGTTATCGTAGTCGTTTATACTGATTTACATCTATTTAAAAAGCAGTAATATCAACGATATTTTAATTAATGGAGTACAGACTTTAGTTTGCATTCCTCTCACCTTGAGTCTTTTCAGATGACCTTACCCATACAAAACTACGCCCTCCTCAGTGACGAAGAATGCGATGATTTAATCATTGCCGCTAAACAAAAATTAGGTGATCGCTGCATTATTTTAGGACACCACTATCAACGCGACGAAGTGTTCAAACATGCTGATATTACCGGCGATTCGTTAAAACTATCGCGTGAAGCAGCGCAATCTGCGGCGGAATATATCGTGTTTTGCGGCGTGCATTTTATGGCAGAAGTGGCAGATATACTGTCACGCCCTGAACAAATCGCGATTTTGCCAGACATGGCAGCGGGCTGTTCAATGGCGGATATGGCAAATAAAGTGAATGTGGAAAAATGTTGGCAGCAACTCGCTGAAATTATTGATGTTGAAAACACCGTTACGCCAGTCACTTATATTAATTCCGCTGCGGATTTAAAATCGTTTTGTGGCAAACACGAAGGCATTGTTTGTACTTCATCAAATGCCCGAAAAATTCTGGAATGGAGTTTTTCCCGCCGCGAAAAAGTGTTGTTTTTCCCCGATCAACATTTAGGACGCACGACGGGTTATTTAATGGGTATTCCATTAGAAGAAATGGTGGTGTGGGATTTCGACAAACCGCAAGGTGGCCTAACGGTTGAACAAATTCAAAACGCAAAAATTATTTTATGGAAAGGTTTTTGTTCTGTTCATCAAGTGTTTAAAGCGCAACATATTGATGATTTCTTAGTGCGTTATCCTGAAACTATCGTAGTTTCGCACCCTGAAGCTTGTTTTGAAGTGTGTCAAAAGTCTGATTACATTGGTTCAACCGAAACAATTTTAAAAATTGTGCGTGAAGGCGAGCCGAATACGCGCTGGCTGGTGGCTACCGAGTTAAATTTGGTGAATCGTTTGCATGAGGAATGCAAAAAAGACGGAAAAAACGTGCATTTTATGTCGCCGACTTTGTGTATGTGTTCCACGATGTTTAGAACTGATCCACAACATTTAGCGTGGGTATTGGAAAATTTGGTGGCAGGTAATGTGGTGAATCAAATTAAGGTCAATGAAGAAGATGCTAAATTAGCAAAAAAATCGTTAGATAATATGTTGTCGGTTGTTTAGGTAACGCCGTAGAGACGCAAAATCTTGCGTCTCTACATTTAGAAATAGCTACGAAAAATCCAATTTAAATCCTGCATCTTCCAAATAATCCGCCTCTATGACCAAATCTGCCTGAGTTAAAGGCACTTGCGATAACCAATCTTTTTGAAACGTTACAGTCACTTTAGTTTTACTCATCTGGATTTGAAACTCAGGCAATTCCAACGTATGGCGATTGCGATGCAACACTACAGCAAGGCGCAAAATAATCACCAAAAACGGTGCGTAATAGCCCCAAGGACTGGGCAACCGTTTCAATTGACTTGCTGAAAACTTTTTCCGATGCGAACTAATCAAGGTTGCCAGCAGCACTTGGTCTTGTTGAGAGAATCCCGCCAAATCGCCATTTTCAATAATATACGCGCCATGTTTGTGATATTGGCTATGAGCAATATCACGTCCAATTTCATGCAAATCCGCTGCCCAATCTAAAAATTGCATAATATTTTCATGGTCTTGCAATGTGCGGCTGATATTGAGTTGCGCAAACATATATTGCAGAGTTTGTTTGATTTGTGCGGCGTGTTTTTTATCCGTGTGATAATTAGTTGCCAGCGTTTGCACGGTTTCAGAACGAATATCGCGGTTATAAATTCGCCCTAACAAATCGTGAATCAAGCCTTCGCGTAACGCACCATCCGATACGGTCATTTGCTGAATGCCTAACGTTTCAAATGTGGCGTAAGTAATTGCCAAACCACCCACAAACACAGGCAGGCGATCTTCGTTCAACTCCGGCAAATTAATATCATTAATATGGTTGCAACTGACCACATGCTCAACCAACTTTTCCAAGCCTTCAAAAGTAATGCCGTTATTACTCCAGCCGGAAGCGTTTAACACTCTGTCGATCGCTCTTAAACTGCCGGATGCGCCAATTGCCTCATCCCATTGTTGATAATCAAAATTATCTTGATGCGGCTCTAAATGTTGTTCGGCGTATAACACCGCTTGCCGGAAAGCACGTTTTGACAAATATCCATCTTTGAAAAAGCGATTACTCACCGTCACGCAGCCCATATTCAAACTTTCTTTGGTGCGTGGTTTGTCATCAGTGCCAATAATATATTCGGTACTCCCGCCGCCAATATCCATCACAAAGCGCGTGCTCGCGTTGCTGCTTAAACTATTTGCCACGCCTTGATAAATCAACCGCGCCTCTTCCACCCCGGCAATCACATGAATTTTATGCCCCAAGGCTTGTTCTGCTTGCACAATAAACTGCTGTGAATTCAAGGCAGTACGCAAGGTATTTGTTCCCACTACGCGCACACTATCGGGGGGAAAATTACGAATGCGCTCACCAAATCGCTGCAAACACGCCAACGCACGTTTTTGTGTTGCATCATCTAAGTTTTTATCTTTATCTAAACCAGCAGCGAGTCGCACCATTTCTTTTAAACTATCTAAAGTTTGCAACTTACCATCTTTCAAACTGCAAACAATCATATGGAAACTATTAGAGCCTAAATCAACAGCGGCAACGAATTCGGGTAATGTTTTTGGCATCGGCGGGTATCCTGTTTTATCTACTTGCTTAAGAAATATCTGTTAAAATTATACCGTCAATAAACAATCATCGCCTGTTTTACATTTTTTAATTCTCCTTAAGTTAAGCATTATTCCCACAATGAACGCTTTGTCTTTGCGTAATCTCAGAAAAACCTACAACAACGGCTTTGAAGCATTAAAAGGTATTGACCTTGATGTGAAAGCTGGTGATTTTTTCGCCTTGCTCGGCGCAAATGGCGCGGGTAAATCCACCACTATCGGCATTATTAGCTCGCTAGTTAATGAAACCAGTGGCACAGTCAGTGTTTTTGGACATGACTTGCGCAAAGAAAACCAACAAGCCAAACGCTGCATTGGTTTAGTGCCGCAAGAAGTGAACTTTAATCAATTTGAAACCGTCAGAAATATTGTGCTCAACCAAGCCGGCTACTACGGCATGTCGAGCAAAGAAGCCAAAATCAGCACAGAACATTGTTTAAAACAAATGCAGCTGTGGGATAAACGCGACACGGTTTCCAGACGGCTATCCGGCGGCATGAAACGGCGCGTAATGATTGCCCGCGCGTTGGTGCATTCGCCTAAGCTATTGATTTTAGACGAACCTACCGCAGGCGTGGATATAGAAATTCGCCGCTTAATGTGGGAAATGATCCGTGAAGTCAATCAAAACGGCACAACCATTATTCTCACCACGCATTATTTGGAAGAAGCGGAAAACTTATGCCGCAATATCGCGATTATTCATCAAGGTTTAATTGTAGAAAATTCCGATATGGCGACTTTATTAGGTCGAATTCATGTAAATCATTTCTTATTGGATTTAGCCAACCCTTTACAAGTTGCACCGCAATTAGAAGGCTGTGTGTGTGAATTAGTGGAAGAAAAAGTATTAAGCGTTAGCGTGCCAAAACAAACAAGTCTTAATCAATTATTTGAAAAACTTTCTGCATTAAATATTGAAGTGGTGAGTTTAAAAAATAAATCCAATCGTTTAGAACAATTATTTATGGACATAGTGCAATGAATTCAGCAATTGCGTTGCGCACCATTGCGTTTAAAGAAATTCGCCGTTTTGTACGGATTTGGCCACAAACATTATTACCGCCAGCTATTACCACCGCTTTATATTTTCTAATTTTTGGAAAATTAATTGGCAGTCGAGTTGGTACAATACACGGCATTAGTTATATGGAATATATTGTGCCGGGAATTATTTTAATGTCGGTGATTAGTCACTCTTATGCCAATGTGGTTTCGTCATTTTATTCGACTAAATTTCAACATAATATTGAAGAGTTATTAGTTTCACCCGTACCTAACTGGGTGATTTTATTAGGTTATATTATGGGGGGAATTGCGAGAGGTTTATTAGTCGGTCTTGTTGTCACTTTAATTTCGTTATTATTTGCAAAAATTGCGGCTCCGCATTTAGCACTGGCGTTATTAGTTGCTTTTTTAACTGCAACTTTATTTTCGTTAGCTGGATTTATTAATGCCGTATTTGCCGATAGTTTTGATGATATTTCAATTATTCCCAACTTTGTTTTAACCCCTTTAAGTTATTTAGGCGGCGTATTTTATACCGTAGAAATGTTGCCGGATATTTGGCAATCTATTTCTTTAGCTAATCCTATTTTATATATGGTAAATACTTTCCGTTATGGCTTATGCAATGTCAGCGATGTAGATACTGTATTAGCACTGATTATCACCAGCGGATTCATTGTTGTTTTAACCTTATTTAGTTTGTTATTGCTACATAAAGGTGTTGGCATTAAAAATTAATTGCCAAAAGTTAAGAATATAAAACCAGCTTTATATTCGACAATACGAATCGAACAATTTATATCGAATTACAAACTACCTTTTTGGAGAGAACATGTTTAAAAAATCTATGACTATTGCAGGTTTTGACGATGAGTTATTTCAAGCTTTGGAAGAAGAACGTCATCGGCAAGAAGACCATATTGAATTGATTGCCTCAGAAAATTACACCAGTCCGCGTGTTTTGGAAGCGCAAGGTACTGTTTTAACCAATAAATATGCCGAAGGTTATCCAGGTAAACGTTATTACGGCGGTTGTGAGTTTGTAGATAAAGCAGAACAATTGGCAATCGACCGCGCCAAAGAATTGTTTGGTGCAGATTATGCTAACGTGCAACCGCATTCAGGTTCGCAAGCGAATATGGCGGTGTTTATGGCGTTGATTCAACCCGGCGATACTATTTTAGGCTTGGCGTTATCCGATGGTGGGCATTTAACACACGGCGCGAAACCGAATTTTTCTGGCAAAATTTATCACGCCGTGCAATACGGTTTGCATCCTGAAACGGGCTGTATTGATTACGAGCAAGTGGAAAAACTGGCTGTAGAGCACAAGCCGAAAGTGATTGTGGCAGGTTTTTCTGCCTATTCCAGAGTTTGGGATTGGCAACGTTTTCGCGAGATTGCAGATCAAGTTGGCGCGTATTTATTTGTGGATATGGCGCATGTGGCAGGGCTTGTGGCAGCCGGTTTATATCCTAATCCAGTGCCGATTGCAGATGTGGTAACAAGCACTACGCATAAATCATTACGCGGCCCGCGTGGTGGTTTGATTTTGTGCAAAAGCAATCCAGATTTAGAGAAAAAATTAAATTCTAATATTTTCCCCGGCATTCAGGGTGGGCCTTTAATGCACGTTATTGCTGCAAAAGCAGTGGCATTTAAAGAAGCATTGCAACCAGAGTTTAAAGCGTATCAACAGCAAGTGATTGATAATGCGCGTGCAATGGCTGCGGTGTTTGTGGAGCGTGGTTTTGATGTGGTATCAGGCGGCACAGACAATCATTTGATGTTGGTCTCGTTGATTCCCAAAGGCATTACTGGCAAAGATGCGGATGCGGCTTTAGGCAAAGCACATATTACAGTGAATAAAAATGCCGTGCCAAATGATCCACAATCACCGTTTGTGACTAGCGGAATTCGAGTGGGAACGCCAGCTCCAACCACGCGCGGCTTTAAAGAAGCACAAGTGATTGAAGTGGCGCATTGGATGTGTGATGTGATGGAAAACATGAATGATGAAACGGTGATTGTGGCAGTGCGCGAGAAAGTGGCGGCGTTGTGTAAACGGTTTCCGGTTTACAGTGAATAACAGTAACACTCAGTATTTCGGTGGGTTTTACCGAAATTAATTATTTCTTTACACTGAGATAACCACTATGACAGATGATGCAGACGACTATAAAGTATTGATTCGCAAAATCAATTTACAAGAAAAACAGATTGATCAACTTAGGGAAAAAGTATTTGCGCTACAAGAATCACTGCTTCATACGCATTCTCCCACTTGTGATTTAGAACATTCGCTTGCGCCTATCACGCCAATCATCAGCAGGGTTTTTCCTGATGCGCGAACTACGGTGATTGCATTTGGTGGAATGCTGACAAGATTAGGGATGCCGCCAGCAGAGTTTTTGAAAACATTTATGGTTAAAAATATGAATACCGTATTTGTGAAAGATTTTAAGCAATGTTGGTATCAACAAGGTTTGCTTGCGCTATCAAACAATACCAGAAGCAGCGTTGAGTTGATTAAAAAACAAATCCCTAGTCGGCAAGAAAAAGTTTATACCATTGGCACAAGTGCTGGTGGATTTGCGGCAATTTTGTTTGGCGTATTATTGGATGTTGATAAAGTGATTGTGTTTGGGCCACAAACAATAGTGACAAAACAAGTTTTCCAAAGATTTAAAGGGGTTGATTCCAGAATTGCAGATATTAATTTTGCAGACGAACTTTTAGATTTAAAAAAATTGCTTGAAACAACGCAATACAAAGGTTCAATACATATTCATTTTGCAAACAGTAATAGAATTGACAGAATTGCCGCAGAGCGTTTAAAGGATTTTGAACAGGTTCATTTACATCCTTGGGAAACTAATGCTCACAATGTGGCAGGCTGGTTGAAAAAGGAAAATAAATTAGAGTCGATTTTAAGCGAGTTATTTCCAGATAATTAGCATTAAAAAACGATTAAGGATGTTGCTAAGTTTCATACATGCGTATCTCTTCTTTAAAACAAACACCCCGCTTTGAAATGTGGGGTGTGCGTTCCTCAATAAAATACTGAAGCTGCTTTACTTTAAAAAACTGTGTTTTCCGCATCATAAAACTTGAAACCAGTTGTGCTTGGTTTTACGAAATTAACCAATAACTCGTAATCGTCTGCTGATTTTGTCAATTCAAGCGCGTGAATTTTTTAAGACGACCAGTCGTTTTGAAAATTTTTTGCATAACTTCTATTTGCGTAACATTCATTCATAAAGAAGATCTTTCGTTGACATGCTAGCTTACAAAAAATGACAAAACGTATTACAAAATTTGTCATAATTCCACTGATGCAATTAGAAAAAATAATGACATAATGCGTCATGCGAATTTACTCAGCAAAAGTGCTGATAAAGCAAAGTTCTTAACAGTTTCTAAGCAATTAATACGATTAAGTAACCGCACATAAGTTTTCGGGTATTAAGATTTGTTTTGTAGGTGCGAATTTATTCGCATTGTTCGGATAAATCCGAACCTACATATCCTTTAAAACTTTTGCTTAACTACTTATTCGATAATTTCAGCAGTGAAATGACGAACATTTTTTATATATTTTATTTACTCAGGAGACCTTATGTCTGATATAGAAATCGCCCAACAAGCCACCATGAAACCGATTATTGGCTTGGCGGCAGAAAAATTTAATATTCCCGCTGAACATCTTGACCCGTATGGTCACTATAAAGCCAAACTATCACTTGAATACGTCAACAGTCTGGCGGATAAAAAAGACGGCAAGTTGATTTTAGTCACTGCAATTAGTCCAACTCCAGCTGGCGAAGGCAAAACCACGACGACAGTAGGATTAGGCGACGCGCTGAATCGCATTGGCAAAAACACCATCATGTGTTTGCGCGAGCCTTCTTTAGGGCCTTGTTTTGGTGTAAAAGGTGGGGCGGCAGGTGGCGGTTACTCGCAAGTTGTACCGATGGAAGATATTAACCTGCATTTTACCGGTGATTTTCACGCGATTGGCGTAGCGCATAATTTGTTATCTGCAATGATTGATAATCACATCAATCACGGCAATGCGTTAGATATTGACCCGCGCCGGATTCAATGGAAACGTGTGGTGGATATGAATGACCGCGCGTTGCGCAATATTGTGGTCGGAATGGGCGGAGCAGCGAATGGTTATTTGCGTGAAGATGGTTATGACATTGTGGTTGCCTCAGAAGTGATGGCGATTTTATGTCTTGCCACCAGCCGTGCGGATTTGAAAGCGCGTTTAGGGCGGATTGTGATTGCTTACAAATCTGACAGAGTAACTCCCGTTTATGCCAGCGATTTGAATGCGCAAGGGGCAATGGCTGCATTGTTGAAAGATGCGATCAAACCAAACTTGGTTCAAACGTTAGAAAATAACATCGCGATTATTCACGGCGGGCCTTTTGCGAATATTGCGCATGGCTGCAATACCGTAACCGCTACCAAAACAGCTTTAAAATTAGCCGATTATGTGGTGACAGAAGCCGGTTTCGGCGCGGATTTAGGTGCGGAAAAATTCATTGATATTAAATGCCGAATGGCAGGATTAACACCGTCAGCTGTAGTTTTAGTTGCCACTGTACGCGCCTTGAAATTTCATGGCGGCGTAGCCAAAGAAGACTTAAACCAAGAAAACTTGGCGGCGTTGGAAAAAGGTTTTGTGAATTTAGAGCGGCATTTGAGCAACATCAATAACCATTATGGTTTGCCATGCGTGGTGTGTATTAATCATTTTACCTTTGATACGGATGCTGAAATTGCGTTGTTACAAGCCAAATGTGCTGAGTTGGGTGCAAATTGTGTGGTTTCCAAACATTGGGCAGAAGGCGGGGCAGGGGCGCAGCAGCTTGCGCAAACTGTGTTAGAAGTCGTGGATAATCGCGAACCTGGTTTTACCTTTGTTTACGAAGAAAATGCCACGTTGTGGGATAAAATCACCGCGATTTCTACCAAACTTTATGGCGCAAGCAATGTGACTGCGAGTGCAAAAGTGCAGGGTGAAATTAAAGCGTTGCAAGAGAAATATGGGCATTTCCCGATTTGCATGGCGAAAACGCAAATGTCGTTTTCGACTAATCCGAATTTAAAAGGTGCGCCGTCAGGTCATACGGTTGAAATCAGAGAAGTGCGTTTAGCAAATGGTGCGGGTTTTATTGTGGCGATTGCAGGTGACATGATGACGATGCCGGGCTTGCCGAAAGTGCCAGCTGCGGAAAGAATTGATATTACCGATGAAGGGGTTATCACCGGATTGTTCTAAGCGATTTAGACCTGACAGGTTTTTAAAAACCTGTCAGGTCTGCTTTAGATTAAGCAAAAATCTCAGTAAAAAAATTAAGCATCGTTTGCCAAGAACGTTTATCAGCCGTTGCATCGTAAATCATGCCTCGATCAACATCATTCGCATTGGGATTGGTAAAAGCGTGCACGGTATTGCCATAATTGTGTAATTGCCAATCCGCGCCTGCTGCGGTTAATTCCTGCTGTAAATCAGGTACTGCTTGCGCTGAAGCGAGCGGGTCATCATTGCCATGCAAAACCAATACTTTCGCTTTAATTTGAACATTATTGAGATTTTCGGGCGGATTCAGCAAGCCATGAAAAGAAACCACGCCTTTAATACCCACGCCAGTTCGGGCTAAATCTAACACACAGAGTCCGCCAAAACAAAAGCCGATTGCGGCAATTTTTGTATCGTCTACCCAAGGAAATAATTTAACCGCCGACAGCGCGGCATGAATCCGTTTTTGTAACATGGCTCTGTCTGCCATAAACGGCTGCATGAGCTCGCTATTTTCTTCGATACTTTTTCCTACTTTGCCTTGTCCGTACATATCTAAGGCGAAAGCAAAATAACCTAATTCAGCGAGTTTTTTCGCTTTTTCCATGACAAAAGTATCGCGTCCTGACCAAGGATGGCTGATGAGTACCGCAGGGCGGCGTGTGCTGATGCTATCGTCGTAAGCAAAAAAACCTTCTAGGACAACATCGTTATCTAAATAATTAATTGTGTTGGAAATAATGCTCATAAATTTTAATGCCTATCTGTGTTTTTGAATTAACGAATTTGACCAGATTTTTTCAATGTTTCTAAAAAACCTTGCGAAGCTGCCTCAACCATATCCAAGACTTTTTCAAAGCCATTTTGTCCGCCATAGTAAGGGTCTGGAACTTCGCGGAAATTAAGTTCTTTAGCATAATCAAGTAGATAATTAATTTTATTTTTGTATTGTGCGGGGCATTTACTCATCAAAGTGTCGTAATTATCATCATCCATCACTAGCAAATAATCAAAATCAGCAAAATCACCAAAAGTGACTTGTCTGGCGCGTAAGTGACTTAATTGGATGCCGCGATCACGCGCTGCTTTTTGGGCGCGTAAATCAGGAGCTTCATCAGCATGATAAGCGTGAGTGCCTGCGGAATCTATTTCAAAAAAATCATGCAGATTTTTTTCTGTGACCAATTGGGTAAAGACCCCTTCAGCAGTAGGAGAACGGCAAATATTGCCCATGCAAACGAATAAGACTTTTATTTTTTTCATCTGAGGTTAAAAAAGTTATGTTTTTATTGCGCGGTAAAGAAGCTTTTTTAGCTAAAACAGGTACAATCATATCATAAGGGGAAGGTTGCAATGGGTATGTTGTCGTTTGAAGGTTTCAAGCAAAAGGCAGCGTGGAAACAGATCATTTAGATTAAGATTTTGATGTCTTGAGAAAGGGGGAAATATGAAAATAATCACTTTGTTGATGATGACAACGAGTATCAGTGTGGCGCAGGCAGAAATTTATAAATGTCCGGGTAGTGTGGAAGGGAAATTCACTTATCAGGAAAGACCTTGTAAAGGGGCAAAAGTAGATGAGCATACGCTGAAAACAATTCCAATTGATAAGCAAAGAATTGCAGAAGCACAAGCTAAGTTGGCGCGAGAATTAGACCCAGAAGGAACTCAAAAAACAGAAGAGACTTCGAGAGAAACAGAAGCTGCTGCCGCGCCTAAAACGGGTTCAGAGCCAAATTCTGATATGAGCTCGCCGCCACTCGTTATTGAAAAACCGCCAACAAATCCACCCCCACCTACTAACGCGAGTCAGAAAGTTCTACCGACTAGTTCAAAAGATGTGCTGCCTAAGTCTGTTTTGCCATTGCCTGTTTCAACTCCAAAAGTGACTACGGCTACGGTATCTGTGATTCCACCCAAAGTTGTTACAACTCCAGCGGTTAGTGTAACTCCGGTCATTTCAACGCCTAAAAAGAAATAACTGGAAACAATCTTTCAGATGCGTAGAGATGCACATAGCGCGTCTCTACGATAGTGAGGTGTCAGTTTAAGGTTTGATAGCTTTGACTAAAGCATTGATTTCAGCGCGATGTGAAAGATTAATATCAACAAAGCCTGCGTCTGTTAATTGTGCTAAGGCAACACTTTCACGCATCAGATGATTTTCAGACTCATCGCAAAATAGATGAATCGTCCATTGTTCCAGTAAGTCCAAACGGTTTTGCGCAGTAAATACTTTAAAGTAGCCTGCTAACTCATTTTGAACTGTTAATGTATGCGCTGAAATATCATCTAAGCCGTAACGATCGCCATTGATAAATTGACCGCCGCTTTTTAGCACGCGAAAAATTTCCGCAATCACTTGGACTCTGTAGTCGTGTAAAAAGTTATGTAACGTGTATGCACTAGCAATAATATCGACACTATTGCTGGGTAGTTGTTTTAAAGCGGTCAGAGCATCATTTGCAGAAAAGATTAATCGTCCTTGTTCCTGCCAATGCTGCAAACTTTGTTGCGCCTGTTGTTGCATCGTAGGTTCATTGTCAACACTGGTGAGAACCATGTTTTCACTGGCAGATAAAATGGCAGAGCTGGTAATTCCTGTGCCTCCACCGAGTTCAACGATATTAAGTGTGTGAGAATGATTTTTGCTGTAATCAGCCACCGCTTCGCCAACCAAGCGGCTCATTTGAGCTGCCAAAGGACAAATTAAACTCAGCGCGTGGTATTCTTTTCCGATAACGCCTGAAAACATGGCTTCATATTGTGATTGTTCTGACATAACTTAACCTTTTTTTTGTTGTTTCGCTTGATAAGCTGCAAGTTGTTCCTGTGTTGCTTCGGTTTGATAGTTATCTTTCCATTCGTGATAAGGCATTCCATAAATAATTTCTCGCGCTTGCTCATAATCAATTGCGACACCTTGTTTTTGAGCGGCTGCGGCATACCATTTTGCTAAACAATTTCGGCAAAAATCAGCTAAAATCATCAACTCAATGTTTTGAACCTCCGTATGAGTTTGCAAATGCTTGATAAGTTCTCTAAAAGCAGCGGCTTCTAACTCAGTTTGCGTTGTTTTATCCACAAATAATCTCCAAAATAAAAACATTCTAGCAGAAAGATATGAGCTCTCATGTACAAACTTAGTTAAAGATTTTACAATGTACAACTAACGAAAATAGTAATATCTGCGTTTGAATATGTTTTTTCCTATCGCTTAAATTAGCTAAGCTTAATGTGTATTGAAGTTTTTAAAGAATGACCTCATTAATGTTTTGCTCCTTCCCTTTTGCTCTTTACTAACTGCCATGAAGAAACAGTTGCTTGAATTTTTCCCCATTGTTCTATTTTTTATCACTTTTAAACTTTACGATATTTATGCTGCAACAGCGGTGGTAATTGCCGCAACGATTGTGCAAGTTGCTTTTACTTGGTTTAAATACCGGAAAGTCGAACCGATGCAATGGATTACTTTAGGGTTGATTTTAGTGATGGGAGGCGCAACCCTTTATCTTCACGATGAAAAGTTTATCAAATGGAAGCTGACCATTATCGAATGGTTGTTCGGGATTGCGTTTTTAGGCAGTCAATATATTGGTGAAAAACCTTTTATTGAAAGAATGATGGGGACAGCCTTAGTGTTACCTCAAAACATTTGGAAACGCTTAAATATTGTTTGGGCTGCATTTTTTATTGCAGTCGGTTTTTTAAATATTTATGTGATGGATCATTACAATACCGATGATTGGGTGACATTTAAAACCATTGGCGTACCGGCTTTAATGGTATTGTTTATTTTGCTGCAAATGATTTTTTTATATAAATATATCCCTGAAACAGAGGAATAGAACGTGTTATACGCAATCATCAGTGAAGATGTAAAAAACAGTTTGGAAAAAAGACTCAGTGTACGTCCGGCGCACTTGGCGCGTTTGCAAGTTTTGCAGAGCACGGGAAAATTAGTGTTAGCAGGGCCGCATCCTGCCATTGATAGTGCTAATCCGGGTGATGCAGGTTTTACAGGCAGCCTGATTGTGGCTGAGTTTGATAATTTACAGCAAGCGCAACAATGGGCGGTTGCTGATCCTTATATTGAAGCAGGTGTTTATGCATGTGTTGTTGTTAAACCCTTTAAGCAGGTCTTTCCTCAATGATAACTGAACTGATTAGACAAAAATTAACCACAGAATTTAATCCACAGCTGATTGAAATTATTGATAATAGCGCAGCTCACGCAGGACATGCAGGAGCGCGCAAAGGTGGTGGTCACTACCATGTTACGATTGTTTCTGATGCTTTTGATGGCAAATCTTTAGTGCAACGTCATCAATTAATTTATGCCGTGTTAGCTGAAATGATGAAAGATCAGATTCATGCACTGGGTATTAACGCTTTAACTCCTTCTGAACATATTACGGATACTACAAATGAATAAAAAATTAATTCCTTTTCTTTTAATGAGTGGCGCGTTCCTCGCAGGTTGCAACGCTCAGCAAGCTACACCTGAAACTCCCGCTGCTACAACAGCTCCAGCACCTGCTGCAAATACTGTAGCAAAAGAAGATGCAGTGGCTATTGTGAATGGAGAGGCTATTAGTAAAGCGACTTTTAAAACATTAGAAGATGAAATCGCGCTGCGTGCTCACGGACAAAAATTCCCTAAACAACAATTGTTAGAAGAATTAATTCAACGTGAATTGTTGGTTCAAGATGCACATAAAAAACATATCGATCAATCAACTGAAGTGAAAGAACGTATTCAAATGGCTGAGCGTTCTTTGATTTCTCAAGCGGATTTACAAGATTATTTGAAAGCAAATCCGATTACAGATGCAGATCTTAAAGCGGAATACGACAAAGAAGTTGTTAAGGCATCTGGAACTGAATACAAAGCTCGTCATATTTTGGTAAAAAGTGAAGATGAAGCGAAAAAGTTAATCGCTGACTTAGGTAAAGGTGCTAAGTTTGAAGACTTGGCGAAAAAACACTCTATTGATCCGTCTAAAGATCAAGGCGGCGATTTAGGTTGGTTTACCGCAGGACAAATGGTTGAGCCGTTTTCCAAAGCTGTTGCTGCTTTAGAAAAAGGAAAATTTACTACAGCACCTGTGCAAACTCAATTTGGCTGGCATGTTATTTTAAGAGAAGATTCCAGAACTCAAACGCCGCCTGCATTTGAAGCTGTAAAAGAGCAGTTAAGACCTGTTTTGCAACAACAAAAAGTTCAAGCTATGTTAGAGGGTTTGCGCAAACAAGCAAAAGTTGAAGTGTTAATGTCGCTTGAAGAGCCTAAACCTGCTACGCCGCCAGAAGCAACACCTGCTACTGCACCTACAGATGCCGCTAAACCAGACGCAGCGGCAGAAAAACCTGCTAAGCCAGAAGCAACAAAAGATGCTGCTAGTGCTGAAGCTGCTGTAAAGCCCGCAAAACCTGCTAAAGCAGAGACAAATGCTGCTGCACCAGCAGAAAAACCAGCTGAGTCTGCTAAAAAATAAAGTCCTGTTTAAAACAGAGCTTTGCTTTTTATTTAATACAGAACAACCTCGACAGACTTATAAATTTGCTGGGGTTGTTTTGGAATTTGTTGTTCTAAACTCATGTCATTAAATACGCGTACATCACTTTTAGTCACCTACGAAACTTGGCAAGCACTTTTTTTTCGCGATGCGATTGTACGTTTATCCAAAGGGCGTGCCTCGCTAAGTGAATTATTTGACCCTATCAAACAAATTCTGTTTATGTCGTTCATGTTTAGTGTTATTCGGATGAGGGCAGTTGGGGGAATTGATACCGTTATTTGGTTAATGGTAGGAATTTTAACCTACAATACGTTTAAAAAGACAATGAACTCGGCTAAACAAGCGGTTAAATCAAATATGATGCTGTTTAACTATCGACAAATAAGACCTATTGATACAGTGTTTGTAAGAGCTGCGATGGAGTTTTTTTTAACGATTATAGTTGCAATTATTGTGTTTACTGGTGCGGGGCTTTACGGACTTGACGCGCTTCCTGCAAATCCATTAGCTGCTGTGGCTGCTGTATTTGCGGTGTGGCTAATAGGTTTAGCAGCTGCGCTGACATTTTCAGTGACAGAAATTTTAATACCTGATTCTGCTAAAGTGATAACTATCATTATGGGTCCACTTTATTTTTGTTCAGGTGTTATTCTTCCTATTTCAAGTGTGCCACCACCTTACCGCGACTGGTTAATCTTTAATCCACTACTTCATGCTGTGGAAGCTGCTAGATTAAGTTTTGCACCTTATTATCACGCAATTCCTGAATTAGATCTTCTTTATGTGTATAAGTTTGCGCTAACCTTTCTTTGTTTAGGATTGGCTTTGCAAGTGCGTTTTAAAAGTCAATTGATGATGGGAAAATGATTATCCTGAAGGATGTTCACAAGCGATATAACGCAGATCAAAAGTCTGAAAAATGGGTCTTAAAAGGTGTGTCTTTTTCCATTCCATTAGGTGTAAGTGTAGGATTGGTAGGTGAAAGTGGTTCAGGAAAGTCTACCTTACTACGTTTGATAGGTGGAATTGAAGCTGTGAGCTCTGGAAGAATAGTGCGGCGTTGCCGTGTGTCCTGGCCTATGGGATTTGCAGGTGCGTTACGTTCTTCTCTCACAGGGAGACAAAATGCCCGCTTTATTTTTAGAATACAAGGGCATACAGAGGATATAGAAGAGCGTTTGACGTATCTTCAGGATTTTTCAGAGTTAGGAGCTGATTTTGACAAGCCTTTAAAAAGCTACACTGCTGAAATGAAAGGTAAAATTCTTTTTAGTTTATTTATAGCGTCTGATTTTGATGTGTATCTTTCAGATGTGGGGATGTTGATTGGAGCAAAGAGGGATCTTGCGTTTAAAACAAAAGCAATTAAAACATTTAAAACACTAACTGAGCAATCAGGGGTGATTATGACAGCACCTAATGAGAGAATTCTAAAGCAGTTTTGTAGTGCTGGTATTTGGCTACATGAAGGACAAGCACACTGGTTTGATAATATTGACGATGCTTTGAAACATCACAAGGAAAGTTCTACTGTATGAATAATTATCAAAGAAGGCTCGTTTTAAAGTCTAAAAACTCGATGCAATTCTGGCAGAAAACTATTTTTATCTGCTTTTTTCTGGTGGTCGTGAGTCATGCAGCTTTTGCAGCCTCAGCAACCAGTGCTGGGGCAGGACAGGTGGCTGCTAGTGGGCAAACCAATAGTACAGCAGTATTGCCGCCTATTAATGGGACTCAGTCATTAACAACAGGTCGTGCACTGACAACTCAGCAATCGCCAGTTCAATCACAAACGGTTACTGCGCCAACGACAGTGATTAGCTCGCAGCCACCGCGCAAGTTTTATTACTCTGCCAACTTAAAAAGTGATGTATTTGGGATGTCGCTTTTTACAGGTAGCTTTGCTCAGCAAGGCGTTGTCCAGTTTAATCCAGACTATTTAGTTACCGTTGGCGATCAAATTCAAGTTCGCTTATGGGGAGGCTATATTTTTGATAGCTTACTTAATGTAGATCCCAAAGGTAATATATTTTTACCACAAGTCGGGCCTGTCAAAGTATTAGGCGTACACAATCAAGACTTACAGCATATTGTAGAAAACGCAGTGCGAGGCGTGTTTCGAGCCAATGTGTTTAGTTATGCCAGCCTTGCAAGTGCGCATCCTGTGCGAATTTTTGTCGGTGGTTTTGTAAACCGTCCCGGGCTGTACAATGGAACAAGTATGGATAGCTTGTTACATTATCTAGATCAAGCAGGTGGTATAGACCCTGAGCGTGGTAGTTTTCTGAATGTGAAAGTTAAGCGAGGTCAACAGACACGCGTTACACTTAATCTTTACGATTTTCTGTTGCAAGGACGAATTCCTTTAATTCAATTAGCTGACGGAGATGTTATCTTTATTTCTCCACGTCAAAACATTGTGAAAGTGTTGGGGGAAGCTAAAACAACCAAGCGTTTTGAGTTTCAGGGGAATGCACTGACAGTTGCGCAATTATCTTCTTTAGCTAAACCTTTTTCTCGCACCACTCATGTGCGGATAACACGCAATTCAGGCGTAATTAAAAATATTGATTATTATGCGTTAGGCGATGCGAATGAGGTTGTTATTCATAACGGTGATACGGTTGAGTTTACGACCGATAAAAAACCGGGCACAATTAGTGTGCGTGTCGAAGGTGAGCATTCAAGTGCTCAAGAATATGTGTTGCCTTATGGTGCTCGGATTGGTGAATTATTACAAAAAGTTAAATTTTCTGAGCGTTCTGATACTGCCAGTATCCAACTTTACCGTGAAAGTGTAAGAGAACGGCAAAAAATTAAATTAGCCGCCTCATTAAAAACCTTAGAAGCAAGTGTTTTAACTGCACGAAGTGGATCAAGCGAAGAATCTGCGATTAGAAAAGAAGAAGCGGCAAGAATTTTGCAGTGGGTAGAGCGAGCGAAAACAATTGAACCCACTGGGCAAGTGTTGATTGCTCAAGCCGATAATCGAGATGGATTACTATTGGAAAATGGTGATATTATCAAGATTCCAGCCCGTGATGGATTAGTTTTAGTGGCGGGAGAGGTGCTTTTTCCAAATTCAATTGCCTATGATGAAGAGCTTAGCTTAGAAGATTACGTTAATCTTGCTGGTGGTTATACTCAAAATGCGGATGATTCAAGAATTCTTATTTTGCACCGTGATGGCAATGTTGAAGATGGCAGTGCAAACTCTGAATTACGCGCAGGTGACGGTATTATGGTGATGCCGCAAGTAGACGCAAAACTATTTCAAGTTAGTAAAGAGTTTATTCAAATTCTGTTTCAAATTGGCATTGCTGCTTCTGTGCTTTTATTGTTATAAAAGTCCGTTTTTGTTTTGAAGGCGCAGTGTTGATACACTCAAATGATTAGGTTAAGGAAAGTATTACCGCATGATTAATCACAACCAACAACAAAGGGCTTCTGCAAGAAAAAAAACAACTAAGTCGCTGTCTGTTATTGCTAAGCATCCTACTTTGAGTGTTGTCTTTATACTTTCTATTTTTGCAAGCATTTATTGGGGCATGATTGCTTCTGATCGCTATGTATCTGTTGCTCATGTTGTGATTCAAAGTACGATGGATACATCGAATACACAAACAGCGATGGATCTTGGTTCCTTATTAAATGGGGGCGCGGCTGGCAATATTATTGATCAAATGTTGTTGCGCGATCGTTTATTATCAGCAGATATGCTGGAAATATTAGATGCTAAGCTTGACTTGCGCAGCCATTATAGCGATAAAAATCGTGATGTGATTTCAAGAATGTGGTCAAAAGATGTTCCACAAGAGTGGTTTTATAAATATTATCTTTCGCGGGTGAGTATTGAATTTGATTTGTATTCCGGCGTTTTGATTATTCAAGCGCAGGCTTTTGATGCAAAAACGGCTCATGCCATTGTCGATTTGATGATTGAAGAGGGCGGGCGAGCCATGAATGAAATGGCGCACGATTTAGCAAGAGAGCAAGTTTCTTCGATGGAAAAACAAGTGACCCAAGTTGCGCAAAAATTTCAGCAGGCTCGAATGGCTGTTATTGCTTATGAAAATAAACAAGGATTCGTTTCACCGCAAGATACTGCCACTAGTTTTTCTAAAACAATTGATCAACTTAATTCACAACGCGCTAGTTTGCAAGCTCAGCGCAATGTGTCACTGGGTTATTTATCGCCACATGCACCGGGGATAGTTGAGATAGACCTGCAACTTGCTGCTATTCAAGATCAAATTAAAAAGGAAGGAGCTCGCTTAACTGCACCAAAAGGTGGTCATACTCTGAATAGCGTGGTAGAGGAATTCGAACGTTTGGAGTTAGCCGCAGGTTTTGCGCAGGATATTTACAAGACCGCGCTAGTTGCGTTGGAAAAAAGTAGAATAGAGGCAACACGAACCATTAAAAAAGTATCGGTATTACAATCTCCTACAGTGCCGCAATACCCATTAGAACCTCGGCGTATTTATAATATTACCGTTTTTATTTTGATGACTTTGCTGGTAGCAGGCATTATCCATTTGCTAGCTGCTATTATCAGAGATCATAAGGACTAACAATGCGCTATTTGATAACAACGATTTTTATTTGTTTAGCCAATAGCAGCATTGCACAACCTACCAATGGCTCTTTAGCATCCCCAAACAATTCAACTGGCATAAATGCTATTTCTGGAGGCGCGGCGCAAAACACAATGGCAATGCCTGCTGCTCCAGTTAGTTCATCAGCATCTGCGCCAGACCAACCTGTTCAGTCTTTTGATTATTCACTTAATCTTAAAAGTGATGTGTTTGGTGCGCAGCTTTTTACAGGCAACTTTGCACAGCAAGGCACGATGCAATTTAATCCTGATTATATGGTTGAAATAGGCGATCAAATACAGGTTCAGCTGTGGGGAGGGTATACTTTTGATAGTGTCTTGAGTGTAGATCCGCAAGGAAATTTGTTTTTGCCGCAAATAGGTCCACTTAAAGTATTAGGGGTTCGCAATCAAGATTTACAAACGGTAATAGATGCAGCAGTGAAAAAGGTATTTCGAGCTAACGTTTATAGTTATGCCAGTCTTGCAGCAGCTCAGCCTGTACGGATTTTTGTAGGCGGTTTTGTAAATCGTCCTGGACTGTACAATGGCACTAGTATGGATAGTTTATTGTACTATTTGGATCAAGCAGGCGGTATAGACACGGAACGAGGCACTTTTCTGAATGTACAAGTGAACAGAGGAGAGCAAGTTCGGGCGAATGTTAATCTTTATGATTTTTTATTCAATGGGCAAATTCCATTAGTGCAGTTGATGGATGGAGATGTGATTTTTGTTCCCTCTAAGCAAAACTCTATTAAAGTCACAGGATTAGTAGAAAATGCGAAAATTTTTGAGTTTACAGATAAAATTCTTTCGGTTAAGGCATTATCAGAGTTAGCAAGACCCCAAGCGATAGCAACTCACATCCGAGTTACGCGCAACAAAGGCGTTATCAAAAATATCGAATATTATCCTTTAACAGATGCGAATAACATACAAATCGGCAGCGGTGATGAAGTTGAGTTTACCGCAGATAAAAAGCCTGGCACTATTACTGTCCGCATAGAGGGTGAGCATCAAAGTCAGCAAGAATATGTTATGCCTTATGGCTCTCATTTTGGGGATTTGATTCGGCAAATAAAATTTACTGACAGGTCTGATACAGATAACGTACAACTTTTTAGGCAGAGTGTGCGTGAGCGGCAAAAAGAAATGTTAAAAACTTCCCTCAATACTCTGGAGGCGAGTGTTCTGACAGTTCGTAGTGAAACGCCCGAAGAAGCGATGCTACGAAAAGATGAAGCAGATATTATTATGCAATGGGTGCAGCGTGCCAAAACGATTGAACCTAATGGTCAAGTGGTGATTGCACAAACCACTAATCGTGATGAATTATTATTGGAAGATGGCGATCTTATTAATGTGCCTAAACATGATGGCTTAATTCTAGTGAGTGGCGAAGTATCATTGCCTAATGCGATTGCCTATAACGAAAGTTTAGATATTGACGATTATATTAATAAAGCGGGCGGATATACGCAAAACTCAAGTAGTGCACGGATTGTGATTGCACATCAAGATGGTAGTTTTGATGATGGTTCAAAATCCGCTTTGCGAGCTGGCGATGAGATTTTAGTTTTGCCCGGAATTCAGGTGAAAAGTCGGCAAATGTTGTTAGATATTAGTCAATCTATCTATCAAATTGCTATTTCAACAAGAATGTTGACAGGTACAAAAAGCAACAGCTCAACTAGCAAATCCAGCAGTACTTTGTTTTAACGTTTAACGTTTAACTTTAAACTATAGCAATCATAAATATTAAGGCTTAATTTTTTAGATATTAAGAATTTGAACTGATCAGATTGAGCATTTTCGTAAGTATTTAAAGAAAGCCCTACGAATGTTATAAAAAAATCAAACGTTTGATTATGAAAAAACTTAGTTGGAGAATGGCACTTTGACTGCAATTGTCAAATTGCAATTTCAGGCACTTTCAGCTGTTAAAGCGGGCTTTGCTGTGGAATTATGCTGATTTACAACTATACTAATTAGCTTAAATGGAGATCATAATATGCAAAATAACTACTATAAGATTAGTATCTTTGTAAAAGAAGAAGAGGGCGTTTATTACGCTTATTGTCCTGAATTAGCTGGATGCCACAGTCAAGGTGACAGTTATAAAGAAGTGAAAGAGAATATTCAAGAGGCGGTAGATTTGTATTTAGAAACGTTTACCGAACATGAGGCTATGGAATGTTTAGGAAAAACTCCAAGCGAGGAAGCCTCGAATTCTAATTTTGATATACAACTAAGACTTAATTCTGCACAGGCAGAAAAATTGCTATTGAACGCAGGATTTTCATTAGCAAGCAGCAAGGATAAACACAGAATCTATTTGAAAAAAAATCAACGCTTTATTTTACCCTTGCTTCCCGCAAAAAACTTATCCCAAAAAATGGCGAAAGAAATTTTAGATTTAGTGGGAGTGTGATGACGTTATGAACGATCCATCCCTAAGAATTTGCCAACAAACTCAAACCATTTACTAAATCCAATTGTAGTTAAGACAAAACCTACCATTGATAATCCTTCTTCAAAAATAGTTTCAAATAAATCAACTCCCATAGCATCGTAATCAATAATTTCATCGCTCCAATCTAAAAGCATAGCGACTTCAATACAGATAAAACCGAATATAATTAAGTTCCAACTGCCGCCAGCAAGTTCTGGGTATTTTTTTCCACAACGCCAAAGTACAAAAACTAAAGCCAAAACAAGCAGGGCTTTGATTCCTTCGATAATAATATCTGTGTGGTTGATGTGTTCTACAAACATGAATGTTCACCTTGGTTGATTAATAATTAGAGAGTGATAATCAGTCAATAAAGCAAGACTAATATTTTTTGTTGACTAGGAAAACACAAGCAGAAGCTTTTTGGGCACGGCACTGTACTTCTGTAACGATAACTGGTTGACTAGGACTTATTAAGCCACAGATAAGACCACTCAAAAAGTCACACTGAGCAGTGCTGGAAGTTTCTTTAATGTGTATACAAAAAGGGCAAATAGAAACATGTAATTCATTTTCTTTTATTTTTGCCATTGTGAAAGGTGAAATAGTAGGCAAAACAATTTTCTTTAATGCTTGCCCAACAGAATCATCACCTTTCAATGATTTATATTTGCTGTGAAAAATTTTTCTACCTACCGCTTCGCCCATATCGTACACAATCAAGCGTTTATACTCGTTATCGTCTAGGCTATTGGTAAATTCTTTTAAACTTCCCATAATATCTGGGTGTTTTCGGGCAATTACATCAGTAATAGAGAGTAGTGTATTCATGTTGTATAGTTTTTTATAAAAGGGTCGTAAAGCAAAACTACTTATCCTTGTATTTAATGTTTAGCGCAGCCATTTTTAATATTCAATTGATCGTATTTGAGGATAATATAACGAGCAGCTGTTGATTCGCCTACTAATACCCCATCAGTAATCATTACAACTCGTGGTTGTCCATGCCACAACATAGGAGCCATGCCTTCGGTTTCTTCAAATCCTGTTAAACCTGTGACAGTAACAGGTTGTACAGCATCTGTATCACCGCACCAAAGCCATAACTTAAAGTTTACGTTATCACTTTTTCCTACAGGCCCACTCATAATTAAATAGCCATTTAAAAGTGGAAAGTAATTAATACTACGAACGCCATTACCACCTAAATCTAGCAAAGACACTGTTTCAGAAACTTGCGGCGTGGCATTTGCTGTTGTGAAAAGTTCTTTAGGATTATTAATGCTTACAATTACCGTTTTATTATCAACCAAAGGAGATCGTAATCCAAATAACAACTTATCTTGAGATGAGTTAAGGCTTAGACCTTCAATATTAAATCCATCATTAGACTTACTGTCAGGATTTGCGATGGCTTTTGCTAAAAAAGGATGTTGTTTAGCAATACTTTCTTCTAGGTTATTAATCACACTAGGCTCAAGAATTTGATTGCCTTCCATTTTAAAGCGCAGCAGTTTTTTTCTATCAGGTTTTTTCTCGCCTTTACTATTAAAGGCATGAGAAGTTACAGCGTAAATATAGCCTTGATTATCAATATCTATACCTTCTAAATCAGCTAGTTTTCTAAAGCCACTACCAATACTATCTTTTTCAAACTGCTTATCAGGATAAAGTTCTTCAGCACTAAACTGGCCTGCGTCATTTAACGTTAAAAGATCCATAGGATGATCTTTTTCATCGTTGATAACTAAAAAGCGACCATCAGGAAGTTGCCCAATACCAGAAG
The DNA here is from genome assembly GCA_936941155.1 of uncultured Methylomonas sp. GTDB lineage: Bacteria > Pseudomonadota > Gammaproteobacteria > Methylococcales > Methylomonadaceae > CAIQWF01. Next base: position 153,055 of record CAKZJE010000032.1, read on the forward strand.
ACTCATGAACGCTATCTAAATCTTTAAATTCACTAAAAACAGGCAATGATATTTTTTCTAAAGGTTTAGCTATAACTGTAACTGGCGTTGTTGCTTTTTCGCTAGTCGTTACCGCAGCAAGTACTGTTTGTTGAGCGGTGTTTTTTATTGAAACTGGAATTGCGTCTGGTTCAGTACTTTTTTCTGCAAGCGAGATATGTTTTTGTTCAGGAGATTTTGCCGCAACAGATTTTACGGATTGTTCTATTGCTTTTACTGAGTTAATTAGAAAATCCTTATTAAGCAACAGATAGATAATAATAAACAGAGAAATACTTACGCCTAAACCTGTAATAAAGACGGTATACGCCCATTGCAGTAATTTGAATTTTCTAACTAATCCAACGCCTAAGCCATGTGTGTGTTGGCTAAGCAATTGATATGTCAACTTACGACTTCTCATGATTTTTTTCACTACTTTAAAATAGTCTGCGGATGATAGTGAGGCGAAATGTCCAAAAAACAAAGCATTTGCTCTGCCTTCTAAAAAATCCTCTTTAGTAAGCTCCGGTGCTCGGTAAACATTTGGACGTGCAGCTTGAATTGCAAAAAAAATAGCTGTTAAACTAGAAACCAGCAATACCCCAACAGGCAATAACAAATAAGGGTTAGATGTAATGTTTGTTCCGCTACTTGCAATGACAATGGACAAAATGATGCCATTTATGGAGATCATCATATTCGCTTTATTGTCGGCTAAGGTCGTTAATGCCAATTGAGTTGTATATGAACTTTTAAACATCGTCTCTACCCCCCGAATACTGCCACCTTTCACAGACTTTTTGTCTGATTTGCTTTTTTGCTTTTTCGTTTGTTCATGTTGGTTAGCATCTTCATCAGCAAGGTTGGCAGGAGAAGCAACATTCACTTTTTCAGAGCTAGGCGGAGTATTCTCTTCTTCCTCTGATAACTGCTCATTCATTTAAAAATCCCATTAAATTTAGATAGTCACTATTCTGCTTGAATTCTAGCATATTTCTCAATAGCAAAATAAGTTTAAATAAAAGGTATTGTCTTTTATTTAAGTGGTTTTATTGCAATTCTTCCGCCTAAAACTTCGTCTTCACTTGCCATAATTAAGCCGTTAGCAGTAAAAACAAGTCCTTCTATTTTTACATTATCTTTTTCATATCGGACAAAAGGGACGTTGTTTTTATTAGGATTCCAGACTATTTGGTTTTCATGGTGCAAAAACGCACCTAAATTATAAATAGCGGATTTAAAAGAACCAACATCACTTGGATCTGAAATGGCACTTGCCCAGACGTTACCACTATTATCTATGGCTAATTCACTAATAGAACGATGATCGCTCGCTTCAGGATAAGGTGCGTTAAATTCAAAAGGATCTGTTTCAGGTGATTCTACGTCATTTTCTTTAGTGTCAAAACGAGCCCAAGAAAGTTTTGCAGGCGTTTTATCATCGCCGCGTTCTGCCCAGGTTAAAATGCAGTCGCTGTCAAAACAATATAAAGCAAGTCCTTCCATATTGCTTTTCTCTGTGGCAGTGGGCAAATCAAAATCTGCCAAGACTTTGCAGCTATTGTTTTCTGTCAATTGAATGCGAGTGACTTTGCCTTTACTTTCTAAGACTAAATATTCTTTGGGGTAATTTGGGATAGCAGTCACGGCTTCTAAGTCGATTGGAAAATTATCGCTATCACACCAATCAAGCCGAGATAGAAAAGGTTTTTCGCCTTTTTTCCATGTTACGATGCTTAAACGCGGTTCATTAGGTTTTTTTCTGTCATGGACGACTAAAAAATGCTCTTCATCAATTCCGCTAATTCCTGAGATGCCGTTTATTTTTTGTGATCCTAATAAATGCCACTGCATAGCTTGTTCTGCAAAAATAGTGCAGGGCAATAACAAAAGCAAGGCAGATAATAAACGTTTAACTTGCATAACAACACTCCGAAGGTAGTTTTTCAATCAATGTATTTAATTCACAATTTATAAGCGGCAGTTTCAAGCAGTGTAATAACAGAACTTATTAAAACTTTAAAATAGCTGATTCTTTAAAGTTAAAACAGAGTTAATGCCAATTGACAATAAGTTGCTGATAATATTAAACGAACCGATTATGAGCGACAAGGGCAAAATGATTTATTTTGCTTAAAATTGATAGTACAGATTGGTGAGACATAACAATAAATTCAAAGTTAAATCCTGCGCTGATTTATAAAGTTTTAAAAGGTTTCAAGGTTTTATGTAACCAAGCGTAATGAGTTTTTTTAAACCAAATACTGATATACATACGCTTGATTAATTTGAGTTTTTCTAATAAAGGAATTGATGGGGGAATTGCGGCTTTAGGAATATACCAGCAGTTTCTATTTAAGCGTCGAACTAATTTATAGCCTTGCTGTTTTAAAAAAAAATGCTTTTTTAAATATAAATGCTTATCTTCTAGCAAAATTAACTGTGGTTGATAGCGATTAAAATCAAAACCAAGTAATACATCCATTTCCGCGCCTTCGACATCAATTGATAAAAAATCAATTTTTTCAATAGCTTGAGATTGTAGAATATGTGTCAAAGTATCTGCTTTAACTTTAACCGTGTTGTGATGCAGATAATTATGTTCGTCAGCATTTTTTTCCAATGACGCATGACCAGTTACTTCTTGATTATTGTCATCCAGCGGAATATTCAAGGTCATACTGCCAATATTTTCAGGGGCTGTGCAGGCAAACTCACAGACTTTTGCTTTAGGGCGAAGCGCGATGGCTTTTTGGGCTAAAACAGGATTAGGTTCAACTAAAACACATTGCCAGTTTAGTTTTTCTTCTAAATGTAGCGACTGTGAACAAACAGAAACAGGTTCATTTGCCCCGACTTCCACACAAATTCCGGCTTGTTTTTGCTGAAAAAATTGCCGAATTTGAGCTTTTTCGTACTCTTCATTTAAGTCATGTGTGGAGATAGTGGACATATTTTTTAAACCTTTCAGGTAACTAATTTTTTTCTATGGATTCACTTTTTATTTTGTTCATAAAAAGGATGTTTTTAATTATTGCCACTATGCAAAATCTTTTAATTTATTCGGCACTAAAAGAGGCGGGTGGTTTAGATTCAAGGATTTTTAGTTGGGCTTTTGCTTCTGAATTATCTTGCGCTGCGGCTTTTTTATACCATATTAAAGCTTCTGTGGTATCTGCTTCCACGCCATAACCATTTTCATACATAATGCCTAGCAAATATTGAGCTTTATCGTTGCCTTGTTCTGCGGCTTTTTGATACCACACAATAGCGGCTTGATAATCTTGAGTTACGCCTGTTCCGTAGTGATACATTACCCCTAAACTGTATTGAGCATCAGCGTTTTCTTGCTCGGCGGCTCTTAAATACCACTCGACAGCTTGTTTATCATCTTGTTGCACGCCTTGACCTTTTTCATACAGTACGCCTAATAAATATTGGGCATTTGTTTGATTTTGTTCAGCCGCTTTGCGATACCACTTTGTTGCTTCTTTGAGATTTTTTTCTGTGCCATAACCGCTTTGATACATCATCCCTAAGTTAGTTTGTGCGAAAGCATTACCTTGTTCGGCGGCTTTTTTATACCACTTGAGTGTTTCAACATAATCTTGTTTGACACCATCACCACTGCGATAGCATCCTCCTAGCAATAACTGTGCGACAGCGTAACCTTGTTCAGCGGTACGTTGCCAAAACGCAATGTTTTTTGGACACCATTGTTGATAAAAATCAGTGCTTGAACCTTTGGATTTTAACGCCGCGATGATGGACTTTTCTTGCTCAGCCAATTGTTTTTCATCTTCTAACTTTAGCGTCTCTGCTAATTCAATTAATTTTTCCTCTGCCTTAGGTTTATCCGTACATTGCACACAAGTGCTTAAATAGGTTTGAAAGTCTTCCAGTGTTTGGGCTTTACTAAACAACAACGCTTCTTGTTCATATTGTTTTTGTTGCGATAACAAGTTTTGTTGCTCTTTCTCAAGTTGTGAGATTCGCTCCAGTGCACGTTGCTGATTTTCACAGGTAATACAATTGCTTAAATAGTTTTTATAATCTGTTATGGATTGTGATTGTGAAAATAACAAATTATCTTGTTTGCGCTCTTGTGCTTGCTGCAAATCATAGCTTTGATAGGCGATATATCCGCCATAAACCAAGCTAATGACAGCACCTAAAGCGCACAGAAACATTAACAGACTGCGCATCAACGAAGTGGGTTTCACCAGTGGCTGACGCAGTTCAGGTTTATGGTTGAAATTGCTATGTACCGCTGTGCGAGCTGGCGTTATCGAGTCTACAAATTGTGTTGCATAAGAGGTTTGTGTCGCCCAAAGAGGAGAGAGCTCAGTCAATAGCTGCGTGGTACTTTTAGGGCGTAAATTTGCATTCAATTGCAAACAATGTACAGCGACCGTTTGCAAAATTTGCGCATTTTTATCTGTAGAGTTCAGCAGATTAAGTGATGCACCTTGGCGGCGTGCTTCTACCGGCGGCGGAGCTTGTCCATGTAAACAGAGGTAAATGACAGCACCTAACGCATATAAATCGGTGCGATGATCGCAATAAGCACCGCTAAGTTGTTCTGGCGCGATAAAAGTACCTGTTCCTAACGTCGATGGTTTGAGTAATTCATCTCGCACACCTTCGCGAGCTAAACCAAAATCCATCAGCACAGGTTTATCTTGTGCAGAAAGAAAAATATTATTGGGGCTAATGTCGCGATGATAAATGTCTTTCGCGTGCAGTTTTTGCAAGGTTTCTAGCAAAGGTTTTAGCCATAAACAAATTTGCTGGGCAGATAATTGTTTTTGTTCGCTTAAATAATCAGCAAGACTAATACCGTTTAAGCGTTCCATGACTAAATAGGAAGTATTGTGCTGATTAATCAACGCTGTGTAATGCACTACGCCAGATTCAACCGATGGATGGTCATAACAACTGCGTAATAATTCAGCTTCTCGAATAAAATGATTTTGCCAAATTGTCAGTTGTTCTTGCTGGCGTTTGGGTTTGACAGTTTTGCTATCTAAACCGCGCTGTGCTAAGTCGCGTGGATAATATTCTTTGATAGCACTGCTGAGGAAATCTTTTTCACGGATGGCGGCATAAACAATAGCGAAACTGCCTTCGCCTAGCACTCTGCCGATGACATAACCTTTTTCCAAACGGGTAAATAATGGCAGGTGATGCGCAGCAGCGTAATCGGTTAAATACGCTTCTTTGTCAAATTGACAGGAGGCACACACCTTAGTGGAACTGAGCTGAAAGCAGTTAGGACAATGAGTTTTGAGTTGGTATTCCATAAGCGATTGTATGGGTAGTTTAAGCTTATTAACTATTTTCGACTTATCGTGGAAAGGTGAAAATAGTATTTATTTAGTCTTATTGTAATCGCTTGTGCTGTTTCAAAACAGCAGGAAAGGGGAAAATCAGTGAGGAATTAGAATTGCGTTTGCAGAAAATCAGTGTTTTTGAAATCTAAAAGCTATTTTTTTTCAAGCTTTGCAGCATCATTAAATTGCTTTTCTTGAATGGCTAACTGCTTTTTTTGCTTTTCCAAATGGTCTTTTTTCATTTCAACCATTTTTTTCTGCTGTGCGTCATTTTTGGCATTTTTACAGACTTCAAAATCAGCTGGTTTTTCAGCAGATTGAATGCAGGTTTTAAATTGGGTGAGAATGCCAATTTCACTATCAACATAACGCACGAGATTTTGTTTAAGGGCTTCGAGTTGATTGTTGTTTTCTTTGGCAAGAAGTTGCGAAGAGAATGAGAAACAGAGAAAAGCGAATACAGCGATGCTTGATTTCATAAAAAGTTACAGTGTAAGTGATTGATTTTTTTATTATTGTAGCGGCAAAAAATCAGCCGCTACAGTTTATTTGAGTCACGCTAAATTACTTTTTTGCTTTCATTTCGTCATTGAGTCTTTTTTCTTCACTTGCTATCGCTTTTTTTTGGCTATCTAAATAAGCCTTTTCCATTTCCAATCTAAATTTCTTCGCAGATTCGTTTTGAGCGTTATTGCAGGCATTAAAATCAGCTTCACTTTTGATGGTTTGAATGCAAGATCTGAACTGCGACATAATCGCATCTTGTTTTGCTCTTACTTGATTGACACTTGCCATTTCTCTGTCAATTTGTTGTAAAATTTTTTGCTTAATGTCGTCAATTTTTTCGGCTTTGTCTTCAGCGATTGCCAAAGTTGAGAAAGCTAGCAATGCTGCAAACCCTGAGATAATGATTTTTTTCATAAATGACCTGTTAAATGTTGGGTTAGGTTAAATTTCATCGTGCAATTCTAGCATCAAAGTCTGACTTAAAACTGAACGCATCTATACCATTGGTTAAGGTGGTTGCTAAGTTTGCTCTTTTCAAGGCAGATACGATGAATTAACAAGATTGCTGTTAAGTTCAAAGATTAATACCTGAACATTAACTCAAAACAGCAGAAGTGAATAAACGATGTTATGCACGGTAAGCTCTAAGCACATCTACTCAAATAAGAGTTTAGGCGAAAAATTTTAAAGACGACTGGTCGTCTGGTAAACTTCAGAGAACTTTAACAAATTGAAAAATCCATTTGTCCTGACAAATCATTAGCTCATTTTCCTCGACAATGACTCTATTTTGCGTAACATCTAAGGAATAATAAAAGACATCAAGGCTTTTGTTGTAAGATGCTGTTGTCATTAAAAAGTCATGTAAAGCTATTAGAATGGAGCTATGTTTTATCAATGAATAATTTATCAATGTCTAAATTTACTGTGCTGGTGGTTGAAGATGAAGATGCTATCAGGGAAATGCTGGTAGTGATTTTGGAGCAAGTAGGATTGCGTGTGTTGGCAGTGGCAAGTGCTGAAGAAGGGCAAATTGCCTTAGCGGATAATCTACCTGATTTGATTCTATTGGATTGGATGTTGCCGGGGATTAGCGGCGTGGAATGGGCGCGGCGGATTAAGCGCGATGAAAGCTGTAAAGATTTGCCAATTATTTTGCTCACCGCCCGCAGTGAAGAAGAAGATAAAGTCAGCGGCTTAGATTGTGGCGCGGATGATTACATTACTAAACCATTTTCCCCCAAAGAGTTGATTGCTCGGATTAAAGCCGTGATGCGTCGGAGTGGCAAAGGCAGTGAGTCGGCACTCATTGTGGCTGGAGATTTGGTGTTAGATACCGAGCAGCATCGCCTTACTATTGCAGAAACACAGCTGGAAGTCAGCCCAACTGAATTCAGATTGATGCAGTTTTTTATGACGCACCCTGATAAAGTCTATAGTCGCACTCAATTGTTAGATCAAGTATGGGGGCGCAGTGTTTATATTGAAGAGCGCACGGTTGATGTGCATATTCGCCGCTTAAGAAAAATACTCACAGAGCATGAACGCGAAAGCCTAGTGCAAACCGTGCGGGGGTTCGGCTATCGTTTTTCATTAAGCCAATAAGATTTTTAAGATGACATGGCTTTGGAAAAAGGAAATTGAATCGGTTGTATTTTGGTTGTTGCTTGCGAGTGTTCTTTCGCTGGCTATAGGGCATTTTTCAACAATGGTATTTTTGATTTGTCTAGGCGTATTGATTCGACAAATTCGATTTATTAATCAATTGGAAAAATGGTTACGACAAGGCGCAAAAGGCAAAGTACCAAAAGCCTGCGGTGTATGGGAAGATATTTATTATCACTTTCTGCGCTTGAAAAAAACCAACCGGCAACAAAAAAAAGAACTCGCCAAACGCTTAGAACAATTTCGTAAATCCACAGGCGCATTGCCCGATGCGGCGGTTGTGCTCAATGCGCAAGATGAAATTGAGTGGGAAAACGCTGCCGCGCGGGATATGTTAGGCTTAAAAAAATCTGACAAAGGGCAGCGCATTCCTAATTTGATTCGCTTTCCAGAATTCAATCATTTTTTAAAGGCAAAGGACTATAGTCAATATTTAACGATTGTTTCGCCGATTAACAGCAATATTATCTTAGAAATCAAGGTTGTTTCTTATGGAAAGGGATTGCGATTGCTGTTGGCGCACGATGTGACGCAGCTGAAAAAAATGGAGCGAATGCGCAAAGATTTTGTCGCGAACGTTTCCCATGAATTGAGAACACCTTTGACCGTATTAAAAGGCTATTTGGAAACGCTGACTGATTTTGATAATGGCTTATCGCCTTTGCATACGACCTCGTTTCAGCAAATGCTGGAGCAAACCGATAGAATGCAACACCTTGTTGATGATTTACTCTTATTGACTCGTCTTGAAACCAAGCAAAAAAAATCAGATTGTGTGGACGTGCCAAAATTGTTGAGACAAATTTGTCAAGAAGGCGAATATTTAGCGAGTGTTAAACAGCGCATTGAGTTGAGTTTAGAAACTCAGGTAAAAGTGACTGGCGATGAAGAGGAGTTGCGCAGTGCCTTTACTAACTTGGTAGTCAATGCCCTCAAATATTCACCTGAAGAAAGTTTAGTAAAAGTACGCTGGCATCAAAATGCTGGCAAGGCATGGATGTCAGTAACGGATAAAGGCGAAGGAATTAGCCTGGTGGATATTCCGCGTGTCACTGAACGCTTTTATCGTGTTGATGTAAAACGCAGCCGAAAACTGAGCGGTACGGGGTTAGGGCTTGCAATTGTTAAGCATGTACTGATGCGACATGATGCACAGCTACAGATTGTCAGCGAATTAGGAAAGGGCAGTTGTTTTAGTTGTGAGTTTCCACATAAGCGCATTTGTTAGTTTTTCCCACACCGTTTTAACCCAAAATACTCAAGATTTGCGTAATCAGTAGGATAATTTTGTTAATCCTGTAAATTCTGATTCATAATAGAGACATTGTATAATTTTTGTGAAAGGATGATTGTCTACTATGGCTTTTATGAACAACGATTCTGATCGGCAAACCGCTCTTACACATTTTTTACGGCTATGCCAAATCAAAACTTACCCTGCAAAAACAACATTGATTCACTTAGGTCAGTTCAATGAGAGCTTATATTACATTGTGAATGGCTCGGTTGTCGTTGAAGCGGAAGATGAGGATGGTAAAGAATTAGTGTTGGCCTATTTAAGCAAAGGTGAGTTTTTTGGTGAAATGGGGGTTTTTAATGGCGAAGAAGTTCGCTTGGTGAATGTAAGAACCCGTTGTGAATGCAAATTAGCAGAAATCAGCTACGAACAGATTAATACCTTGTTGCGTAAAGAGTTGCCTGAATATGCTGCCGATATTTTGTTTATGCTCGGTGAGCAAATGGCAAAGCGGCTATTGACTACAAGCCGTAATTTTCGCGATTTAGCTTTTATGGATACGCGCGGACGGATTGCCAGAACTTTGTTGGATTTATGCAAAGAGCCTGATGCAATGACTCATCCTGATGGAATGCAACTGCATATTAGTCGCCAAGAAATTGGGCGGATTGTAGGCTGCTCTAGAGAAGTGGTTGGGCGGGTTTTAAAAGAGCTGGAAGAGCAAAAATTGATTAGTGCGCATGGTAAAACGATTGTGGTTTTTGGCACTCGCTAAGCGGTATTAATCGAGCCTTTACTGTTAAATACTTCGCAAAAATGACCGCAAGTGCTGCCAAAATTATTACGGTCACTGCCAATACTGCAATAGACTATGTGATTGAAGTAAATCAGTTGTCCTTAGGCGATAACGTGGTTGCGGAAAATACGCGAAAATTCGCAGCAGGGAAGGGCATCAATGTCGCTAAAGCGATTGCCTCGCTCTGTTGTCCCGCGCATATCTTAGGTTTTGTTGGAATGAAATCACAAAACCTATTCCAAGAATTTAACTATTCAAAAATAACCGCAGATTTTTGTTTTGTTGCCGGTGAAACTCGCACCAACATCACTCTTTTTGATTCTTTCAAAAAACAAGAAACGCATATCCGAACCGCAGGTTTTTCTGTGACCCGCTCAGATTGTCAAAATCTATTTGATAAATTAAGTGCTTGCATCAAGCAAAACGATATTGTGGTTTTTTCTGGTAGTTTGCCAAATCATGCTCCGCTTAATCTCTATCGACAGCTGATTTATTTGTGTCAGCAAAAAAAAGCGATCACTTTTTTAGATAGCAGTGGCGAAAGTTTGCAAGCAGGATTAAAAGCAAAGCCCTATTTGATAAAACCTAATTTAACAGAGTTTGAATCACTAATGGGGCGGAGTTTGACAACTGAGGCTGCAATTGTTGCAGCGGCACACGAAATTATCGCGACAGGAATCCAATGTGTAGTAGTTTCCAGAGCAGAGCAAGGGGCATTATTCATTACAGAAGATTTGGTTTTTTCCGCCGTAGTCGATATAAAAGATGAAGAAGTGGTTAGCTCCGTAGGGTGTGGTGACGCGCTGGTTGCAGGTTTGGCGGTTGCTAAATTGCGTGATTACAACACAGAACAGAGCTTGAAATTAGCAGTAGCTTGCGGAGCAGCAAACCTATTTTCGCCAGAGCCTGGCGTGTTTCAAGCAGATAAATTAGCGCAAATGATTGCAAAAGTGCGAATTCGAGTGTTGTAAATTATCGAAATACCTTAAAATAAAAACAGTTAGCCCCTGTTATCGACACAGTGTAAACTTTTAAAACTGAAGTATCTTCGCTGATTACAGCATAATTTTTAGGAGATTGACATGTTAGAAATACAACAAGTAGCCCCCGCTTTTACTGTGGCAAATCAAAATGGTGAGTTCGTAAGTTTGGCAGATTACAATGGTAAAAAAAATGTCGTTTTGTACTTTTACCCTAAAGATGACACCCCCGGCTGCACCATCGAGGCGAATGATTTTACGAAGCTAGCAGTAGAATTTGCCGAGTTTGAGACAGTAGTGATTGGCGTGAGCAAAGATTCTTGCGAAAGCCACACAGACTTTATAAAAAAGTTTGGCTTAAAAGTTGATTTGCTGGCGGATGTATCGGGCGAGTTATGCGAAAGTTATAATGTTTGGCGCGAACGTGAAAAAGATGGGGTGAAAAAAATGGCAATCCTGCGTTCAACATTTATCATTAATAAGCAAGGAATTCTGGTGGATGTAGAGTATGGAGTTACGCCAGATGGTCATGCAGAAGAAGTCTTGAAAAAAATCAAGAACCTATAAGTATTTTTAGCTTTGTAACAATTTTGTCATATTACAATCATATTATTGTCATGTTACAAGCAGATAATCGCTTTATTTAAAATATATAGAGAAATCGTATGAAAATTACATTTAAAATGAAAACACTGATAGTAGGATTAGGCTTAGTTTCTGCCTCTTTCCTAAGCGGAACGGCTCTTGCGAAAAAGGCTGTGCAAACAGTTGATGCAGGTGTTCCAGCGTATACAAAAACTAGTGGTGTTTCTGGAAATTTATCCAGCGTAGGTTCTGACACTTTAGCGAACGTAATGACACTATGGGCAGAAGAATTTAAACGTCTTTATCCAAATGTGAATATTCAAATTCAAGCAGCAGGTTCTTCTACTGCGCCTCCAGCGTTAACTGAAGGCACATCAAACTTAGGGCCTATGAGCCGTTTGATGAAAGATAACGAAATCAGTGCATTTGAGAAAAAACACGGTCATAAACCAACAGCTATTCCTGTAGCGGTTGATGCGTTAGCCGTGTTTGTACACAAAGATAACCCAATCAAAGGCTTATCAATTCCACAAGTTGATGCGATTATGTCTACGACTCGCAAATGTGGTTATGCAACGGATATTGCTACTTGGGGTCAAGCAGGCTTAGACGGCGCGTGGAAAGAAAAGCCAATTCAATTGTACGGACGTAATTCTGTTTCTGGCACTTACGGTTATTTTAAAGATGACGCTTTATGCAAAGGCGATTTCAAAAGCAACGTAAATGAGCAACCTGGTTCTGCATCAGTGGTGCAATCAGTCACATCTTCATTAAATGGTATCGGTTATTCAGGTATTGGTTATGCAACTTCTGGCGTAAAAGCGGTTGCTTTAGCTGAAAAAGATGGCAAACCTTTTGTTGATGCAACACCTGAAAATGCGTTATCTGGAAAATATCCTTTAACACGTTATTTGTACGTTTATGTCAACAAAAAACCTAATGAAGCTTTAGCACCATTAGAGTTAGAGTTTGTAAAAATGATGTTATCTCAAACTGGACAAAAAGACGTGATTAAAGACGGATACATTCCATTGCCAGCAGCTGTTGTGAAAAAAGCTCTGGAAGCAGTAACCAAATAACATTAAGATTTTGTTGTAAGTCCGAGAATGGAATATAGTGAGCAAGGATGCGTAAAGTTTCATACTGAATAAACTTTTCCCCTCAAACGTAAAAGTCAGTTGTTACGATAAAGAGCTGAGACTGGAGTTATCTGGTCTCGGTTCTTTTTTTTTCAGGCAGACGATTTCTGGTTGTCATACTTTCGTTATATTTTCACTTTATAATGTGTTTATGGCTGATATAACTCACATTCAAAAAAATATGTCTTCAACACTCACTCCTGCTGGCTATTATCAACGCTGGCGACTTATCAAAGATACACTCGCACGACACACTGTTGTGGTTGGCGGCTTAGGCATTATCGGCGCAATTGTGCTGATTTTCTTTTATCTGCTTTATGCAGTATTCCCGTTATTTTTACCTGCGCACTCGGAAACCGTTGCTAGTTATAGCGTTCCTGAAAAAAGTTTAGGTAAAACCTTACTCTTAGCTGAGGAAGAGCAAAATGAAGTCGGGGTGCGTTTTACTGATCAAGGCAAAGCGGTGTTTTTTGCAGTAAAAACAGGCAAAACACTCTTAAATGAAAGTATTGCGTTGCCAGAAAACACTCAAGTAACCAGTTTTGCACAAGGTGATTTTGCTAACGGTATTGTGGTTTATGGCTTATCTGACGGTAGAGCTGTAGTAGTGAGTCATCAATACACACTCAGTTATCCTAATAACGTGCGTGTTATTACACCTAGCATTGATTATCCTTTAGGAAAAGAGCCGTTATTAATAGATAACAAAGGCAAAGCGTTAGAGAAAATAGCTTTTAAAAAAGGTGATGATGTTTCAACGTTTGTGGCAAAAACCGCTGATCAACGCATGATTTTGACCAGTTTTGAAAAAAAATCAGCGATGTTTGGGGAAGAGCCTACGTTAGAGCGGATTGATGCGGAGTTAAAAACACCTGCTAAAGATGTCGCTTATATTTTAATTAATAAAGATCATAACAACTTATATCTGGCTAGCAGCACGGGCTTGTTAAGTTATTTTGATATAGGTGACAAAGCCGCCCCTGTTCTTAAACAACAAATTAATGTGCTTGAAGCTGGCTCAAAAATTACCAGCATGGATTTTTTAAACGGTGACTTGTCCGTATTAGTGGGTGATTCTCACGGCGTTATTTCGCAATGGAGTATGATTCGTGATGCAAAAAACCAATCTGCTATGCAAAAGCTACGTTTCTTTAAAGCGTCTGAAAATCCAATTATTGCAATTAATCCTGAAGCTAGACGCAAAGGTTTTATTGCAGTGGATAGCACGGGTGAAGTTGGGATTTATTACACCACGTCTGAACGTGAATTGATTAAAGAGTCTGTGGCAAATGCAGCACCTGTGGCATTGGCTTTATCGCCGCGTGCGAACAGCTTTTTGTTGGAAGGCGCAAACAACCAAATTCATGTTTGGCAGGTTGAAAATGAGCATCCAGAAATTTCGATTAAATCGCTGTGGCAAAAAGTATGGTATGAAAGCCATTCTGAGCCTGAGTATATTTGGCAATCCTCTTCCGCCAGCAATGATTTTGAGCCAAAAATGAGCTTAACACCGTTAGTGTTTGGCACGTTGAAAGCTGCGTTTTATGCCATGTTGATTGCAACACCTCTGGCATTAATGGGCGCAATTTACACAGCGTATTTCATGGCTCCTGCGATGCGGTTGTATGTGAAACCGGGTATTGAATTAATGGGGGCGTTGCCAACCGTTATTTTAGGATTTTTAGCTGGACTTTGGCTTGCTCCAATGGTTGAGTTAAATCTTGCCGCGTTGTTTTCGCTGTTAATGTTTTTGCCGCTCAGTGTGATGCTGTTTGCGTATTGCTGGCAAAGGTTTTTGCCAAAAGATTATAAAGAAAAAGTGCCAGAAGGTTGGGATGCAGCCATTCTAGTTCCTGTGCTGTTATTAGGTGCTTGGTTATCGGTGCAACTGAGTATTCCGTTAGAAAATCTATTTTTCAATGGCAATATGCGCAGTTGGTTTAGTCATGAATTGGGAATTGGTTATGACCAACGCAATGCGTTAATCGTGGGCTTAGCAATGGGATTTGCAGTAATTCCAACGATTTTCTCAATTGCAGAAGATGCGATTTTCAGTGTTCCTAAACATTTAACCATCGGCTCATTGGCATTGGGGGCAACACCTTGGCAAACCATGGTTAGAGTGGTACTGCTAACTGCGAGTCCTGGAATTTTTTCTGCCATTATGATTGGTTTAGGGCGTGCGATTGGCGAAACCATGATTGTATTAATGGCAACAGGCAACACCCCTGTAATGGACTTAAGTGTATTTCAAGGAATGCGCACATTATCCGCGAATATTGGGGTAGAAATGCCAGAATCGGAAGTTGATAGCACGCATTACCGCGTGTTGTTTTTAGCGGCATTGGTTTTGTTTATGTTTACCTTTGTTTTTAACACACTGGCAGAAGTTATTCGTCAACGTTTACGTCAAAAATATAGTTCATTATGATTAAGCAATGGTTTAAAAGCGGTGAGCCTTGGGTATGGCTTAACGCTGCGGCGGTGAGTGCCAATTTGATTTTAGTAGTTGGCTTGTTTACATTGATTGCCGTGCGTGGTTTAGGGCATTTTTGGCCAGCACAAGTGGTTGAGTATGGCTATAAAGACAAAGACGGCATTGCAACTGTGATTGTTGGGGAGGTTGTCGACACTGTCGTGCTCTCTGCTCAACAAGCAAAAGATGCTAATTACGAAATCCTAGCGGGTGGTGATTCATTAGAGCAACGACTGATTAAAACAGGCAACCGTGATACCACCGGCATGGATTTTCATTGGATAGAACAACAACGCATTAGCGGTGAAACCTATCCTGCGGATATGTTGGTTGTGGAGCGGCGCGAGTGGGGGAATTTTTACGGTCGCTTAGTGGCTGTCAAAGAACAAGGCAAAACCATTGCGAGCGGTGCACAAGCATGGCCAATTGCAGAGCAAAAATTGCAAACAGCGTTAGAGCTGTTTGAAGAAATAGATAAGATGCAGCAAAAAGATGTCGGCGCAATTAACTATGCTTTAGAGCGGTTAAGGCTGAAACAGAAAAAACTGCAACTTAAAAATCAATGGGATGATAATGCTAAGCAAGAGTTAGCCGCACAAGAAGCTGAATATAAGCAACAGTATCAAAGCCTGCAAGGTGAGTTAGCCAAGCTGAATGAAAAAATTGCCTTAGACAGCATTGTGGTAAAAGAAGCCAGCGGTAAAGAAGTTGAAATTCCGATGTCTAAAACAGTCAGAATTTATCAACCTAACGAAATGAATGTGTTTGCGAAAATCTTGCACTATGGCGAAAAAGTGGTTGAGTTTGTCAGTGACGATCCTAGAGAAGCCAATACCGAAGGTGGGATTTTCCCAGCTATTTTCGGTACAGTGATGATGGTGATGGTGATGGCGGTAATTGTGACTCCACTGGGCGTTGTTGCTGCTGTTTATATGCGTGAATATGCGAAACAAGGTTTTTTAACGCGCTTAATTCGGATTGCGGTGAATAACTTAGCGGGTGTGCCTTCCATTGTTTATGGTGTGTTCGGCTTAGGATTTTTTGTATATATTCTAGGTGGCAATATTGACCGGCTGTTTTTCCCAGAATCGTTACCCGCACCTGTTTTTGGAACGCCGGGTTTGTTATGGTCATCGCTAACTTTAGCTTTATTGACCTTGCCTGTGGTGATTGTTTCTACTGAAGAAGGGTTATCACGAATTCCAAAAGCAATTCGCGAAGGTAGTTTAGCGTTGGGCGCAACTAAAGCAGAAACGTTATGGCGCACCATATTACCGATGGCAAGTCCTGCGATTATGACCGGTTTGATTTTAGCGGTAGCGCGTGCTGCGGGTGAAGTTGCTCCGTTAATGTTGGTTGGCGTGGTAAAACTAGCTCCAACTTTGCCATTGGACGGTAACTTTCCCTATATGCACTTTGACAGAAAATTCATGCACTTAGGGTTTCATATTTATGACGTAGGTTTTCAAAGTCCAAACGTGGAAGCTGCGCGTCCTCTAGTTTATTCCACTGCATTATTGCTGGTGTTAGTAATTATTGGACTAAATATGACCGCTATTAGCATTAGAAATCATCTGCGCGAAAAATATCGTGCATTGGATAATTAATATTATTGCCTAGATGATAAGGCATGAGCCTTAAATCTTAAACCTTGAGCTTAAATTTATGACTACAGAGCAAACACGCACCCACGCTATTAATATGAGTTCATTAGGGCGTGATGAACAAAAAAATACATCCGAAAAAGAAGAAACCTGTATCGAAGTAAAAGATTTAAATCTTTTTTACAGCAATAAGCAGGCGTTGTACGGCGTAAACATGAAAATGCCAAAGAAAAAAGTGACTGCTTATATTGGGCCTAGCGGCTGTGGCAAGTCTACTTTATTGCGCTGCATTAACCGAATGAATGATTTGGTTGATAACGTCAGAATTGATGGCCAAATATTACTGGATGGCGAAAATATTTATGCAAAATCAGTGAACGTTGCTGATTTGCGCCGTCGCGTAGGAATGGTATTTCAAAAGCCGAATCCATTTCCAAAATCAATTTATGAAAATGTCGCTTATGGCTTGAGAATTCAAGGCATCAACGACCGTGCTATTTTGGATGAGGTAGTTGAAAAGTCTTTGCGCGGTGCAGCATTGTGGGACGAAATGAAAGACCGTTTGCAAGATAACGCTTTAGGCATGTCGGGCGGTCAGCAACAACGGTTGGTGATTGCCAGAGCAATTGCGATTGAACCGGAAGTGATTTTATTAGACGAGCCAGCCTCGGCACTTGATCCAATTTCAACTCTAAAAATTGAAGAATTAATTAATGAGTTGAAAGAAACCTATACCATTGTGATTGTGACGCATAATATGCAACAAGCAGCGCGAGTTTCTGACTATACTGCTTTCATGTATATGGGCGAGTTGATTGAGTTTGGCAGTACTAACGAGCTGTTTACCAATCCAACTAAAAAACAAACAGAAGATTATATTACCGGACGCTACGGTTAATACGAGGCAAATCATGGATACAAATAAAGTCGGTCATCACATTTCGCAACAATTTGACAGAGAACTGGAAGATATACGCAATAAAGTTTTGGTGATGGGGGGATTGGTCGAACAACAAATGGATTTGGCGATTAAAGCATTCTCAACTAGCGATACTGCATTAGCTGAACAAGTGATTAAAAATGATTCGCAAGTCAATGCAATGGAATCGACTATTGATCAAGAATGTATGCAAATCATTGCGTTACGTCAGCCTACTGCGTTTGATTTACGATTGTTAATTGCTGTCATAAAAATTCTGACTGAAATTGAAAGAGTGGGCGATCACGCGAAAAAAATTGCACAAATGGCAATTCATTTAGCCGTTGATTCTGACTCGGTGGATTCTTTCTATGAATTACATCACATTAGTGAAATGACCAAAGCCATGTTGCACCATGCTTTAGACGCTTTTGCCAGAATGGATATTGACGGCTTGGCGGAGATGGATGAGGCAGATGATGATGTCAATCGTGAATACAAAGGCATTGTTCGGCAATTGATTACACGAATGATGGAAGACCCACGCTGCATTGGTCGTTCTTTAGACGTATTATGGGCTGCGAAAGCGTTGGAGCGCATTGGCGACCATTCTTGCAATATTGGTGAGTACATTGTGTATATGATGAAAGGTGAAGATATTCGCCACACCAAAGTTTCTAAAGATTAAAACTTAAGTTTTTATAAACAATGAAACCTGCCAGTTTTCAAAAAGCTGGTAGGTTTTTTTATGCCTTGAAACTTACAAAAACACGTTGCAGAATTTTTTAAGACGACTGGTTGTCTTGAAAAATTTTCGGATTATTTTTACAAAGGCAGGCAAATCTTGATAGGAGTTTTTAAATCGTTTTAAAGAATAGGTAGGTTCGGATTTATCGGAACAATGTGAATTTGTTGCGCCTACAAAAAACGGCAATACCTTGAAACTGATGATGGGTTAGTTATGGAAGTGTCACCACGACTGCCAGTCCTTGAAGGCATAGGTATCTACACAAAATAGCTTGACAGTTTTTATAATGAAATCATTGATAATAAAGAGTTTTTGTAGGTTGGGTTAGCATTATTGAGCGAAGCGAGATAAGCGTAACCCAACATGCAGCGTTAAAATAAATGTACTTTGTTGGGTTACGCTCTTTTTTCTGACGAAAAAAGCAGCTAACCCAACCTACATATTTCAATATCCCATTGATATATAAATATTTTTTTAAACTAAAGATGTGTAGATAACTATGCATTGAAGGACTGGCAGTCGTAACCTCAGCTATCTAAATCTAATTTTTCAACGGCACACTCTTTTTTTTCCAATTCAGCCAATAAGTGCTTAATCATTTTGGATAACGCAGGGTTATTCAATTCCTCCATTGCCTGTTTTGGCGAGAACCATTGCCGCAGTCTGTGACTTTCCTCCCATTCATGGGAATCAACCATTTCTGTTACAGCCATTGGAAACACTTCAATCGTACATTGTCCGTGCCATTTTTCGCGACTATAGCAGCCTAAGGCTTGATCCATCACAACGCCTTTTAAACCTGCCTCTTCCCATGCTTCCTTCGCTGCTGAGGCTTGTGGGCTAAAGCCGGGTTCAATCACACCTTTAGGAAATCCCCACTTTTGTTTGCTGCCCGCAGAAATCAGCAATAATTTTAATTCGCCATTAATCATGCAATACGGGATTACGCCCGATTGCACATAATAATAAGCAGGACGTTCTCGTTGTTCTGTTCCTGTCAGAGTCACAAACGGAAAAGCTTGTGGCAATAAACTCGCGCGGGTGAGGTGATGCAATTGTGCGCAGGAGGTGTGGGTTTGCGACCAATGTTGAGAAAGGGTTAAATGCGCCACTGTCGCTGTGGGTAAAATTTTTCCATCCTCTGTTTCAGGCAGAGAGTGATCGACTAAATCTGCTAACAAATGCTCCAAGCCTGGATTATGTCCAACGATCATCACCCGTTGTGCTTGGTGCGGACATTCATTGAGAATTGCTTTCAGAGTTGCAGCATTGGCTTCATAAATACGCGGCTCTTGATAAATATGGCGATCACTTAATCCCATTGCTTTAGCGCATTTTCGCGCTGTTTCAATCGCACGCACCGCAGGAGAACTGAGAATAAAATCAGGAAATAAATGTTGTTGTTGTAACCATACCCCTAATAATTCTGCACCTCGTTTGCCGCGTTCCACTAGCGGGCGGTGAAAATCATCACATTCAACGTTCCAATCGGATTTGCCGTGTCGAAGAATTAGCAGTTCTTTTTTAATCATGCTTATGCTCTTTTATTTTTACTGATTAAAGTCAATGAGTTAAGTTGTATTTTGTTGAGGTGTTTTTTTATAAATTGATGTTACGCACAAGTAAAAAATATCCACGAAACACACAAAAAACACGAATTTAAAGAAAACACATATTATCTGATAAAAGTTTAACCGTAATGACAGCTATATTACCAGTTTTAAAAAATGCCATTTTGTCGCTAACAGCTACCATTTTTTTAACCATTATACAAATGCGAGGCAAAAAAAAACCTGCCAGATTTTTTTCAACCTGACAGGTTTAACAGGGGACTTACAATTTAACGCAACAAACTTTGTAACAAACCATTTAATTTATGCACGAAAGCCGCAGGATCATCCAAATGACCGCCTTCGCTTAAAATGGCTTGGTCAAACAAGATGTTAGTGATGTCGGCAAAACGCTCATCATCTTGTTCTTCTTTGATTTTAGTCACTAACGGATGAGTTGGATTGATTTCAAAAATCGGTTTAGAACTGCCACCGCCAAACATGCTGAAATCTTGTCCGGCTTCTTTCATAATTCGCTGCATGTTCAAACTCATGTCATACACATCCGTCACCAAACACGCTGGGGAATCGGTCAAACGATGACTTAAACGCACTTCGCTGATTTTGTCGCCTAACACGTCTTTGACTTGTTTCAGCACCGATTCAAAATCTTTATTCGCTTCTTCCAGCTCTTTTTTCTCTTCTTCAGAATCGAGTTTATCTAAATCCAACTCGCCTTTTGCCACAGACTGTAAATGTTTATCTTCAAAGTCAGTCAAGCTAGACAACAACCATTCATCCACGCGGTCTGATAATAATAAGACTTCAATGCCTTTTTTGCGGAAAATTTCCAAATGTGGGCTGTTTTTCGCTGCGGCAAAACTATCAGCAGTCACATAATAAATTTTTTCCTGACCTTCTTTCATCCGACTGACATACATTTCCAGCGACACATTTTGCGCTTGCGCGTTGCTGTGTGTGGAAGAGAAACGCAGTAATTTCGCGATGCGGTCTTTGTTTTTCGCATCTTCAATCACGCCTTCTTTCAACACGTTACCGAAAATTGACCAGAAAGTAGAATATTTGCTGCCGTCTTCTTCACTTGCCAATGATTCTAACAAGCCTAAAACTTTTTTCACCGCACCGGCTTTAATCGCGCTGATTTGTTTGCTTTGTTGCAAAATTTCGCGCGACACGTTCAGCGGCAAAGCATCAGCATCAATCACACCGCGAATAAATCGCAAATAACGTGGCATCAATTGTTCTGCATCGTCAGTGATAAACACTTTGCGCACATACAGTTTTACGCCGTGCTTGGCATCTCTGTCCCACATATCAAACGGGGCGCGGGCTGGAACGTACAGCAACATAGTGTATTCGTTTGAGCCTTCGACTTTGCTGTGAACGTGTGCGAGCGGCTCTTGATAATCGTGCGAAACGTGTTTGTAAAATTCGTTATACGATTCCTCAGAAATATCATCTTTCGATTTTGTCCACAACGCGGAGGCATTATTAATGGTTTCTTCTGTGACATGCTCGGCTTCGGTGACATTGCCTTCGTCGTCTTTTTGCTCAGGAATAGTTTTGTCCATCACAATTGGCAATGAGATATGGTCTGAGAATTTTTTCACGATAGAACGGATGCGCCATTCGTCTAAAAATTCGTCTTCATCTTCTTTTAAATGCAGGATGATTTCGGTGCCGCGAGTCGCTTTTTCAACTGATTCTAAGGTGTATTCGCCTTCGCCAGCCGATTCCCAACGCACGCCTTGTTCGCTGTTTGCACCAGCTTTGCGAGTAATCAAGGTCACTTTATCTGCAACGATAAAGGCAGAGTAAAAACCAACCCCGAATTGACCAATTAACTCGCTGTCTTTGGCTTGGTTTCCGGTTAAAGATTCAAAAAACTGTTTCGTGCCTGATTTTGCGATCGTGCCGATGTGTTCTTGCACTTCTTCGCGGGTCATGCCGATACCGTTATCAATCACGCTGATGGTGCGGGCTTCTTTATTAAATTCCAGACGGATTTTTAAATCACTGTCATGTTCGTACAAACTGCCATTCGACAAGGCTTCAAAGCGCAATTTATCAGCCGCGTCTGAGGCGTTAGAAATCAGTTCACGCAGAAACACTTCTTTATTGCTATATAAAGAGTGAATCATCAAATGCAATAAATGTTTAACTTCGGTTTCAAAACCTAAGGTTTCTTTTTTTGCTTCAACAGTCATCGTGTATTTTTTCCTGTGTTAAAAATAAAGTTGTTGCGTTGAAAGTGGGGGTGAGTTTGTTTTTTTCAAGGGCGAATTTAAGTCGACTAAGCAAAACCTGATTTGAATTATTTTTAAAGACGACTGGTCGTTTTTAAAAAATTGTCTGAATCAAGATTTTCAGGATTTTAGGATTAGCAGGATAATGTTTTCTGCTCAGGATTCGGTTAATAATAACGTCCTTGAATCTTTTATTATTGCTTCTGCGGGCGAATTAATTCGCCCCTACATCAAGCTAAAGTTTTACAACATAAAATTAAAATGGAGTACAACAGCTTTAGCTGTTGGCGGTTAAAATATTAAAAACCATGTAATTCCATAACATCTCAAAAATTTCACCTACCCACTTCCAGCCATTCATAATATCCTGTTCATTCTAAAATCCTGTAAATCCTGATTCAGACAAAAACGCCGTGAAAAAACAATTTAATCTACAAAGCTCGTATCAACCCGCAGGCGACCAGCCGCAAGCTATCACCAAATTAGTGGAAGGTCTGTGTGATGGCGAAGTGCATCAAACTTTATTGGGCGTAACAGGTTCGGGAAAAACCTTCACGATTGCGAATGTGATTGCGCAAACCCAGCGTCCGGCGATGATTTTAGCCCCGAATAAAACCCTTGCCGCGCAGCTGTATGGCGAAATGAAAAGTTTTTTTCCTGAAAACAGCGTCGAATATTTCGTTTCCTATTACGATTATTATCAGCCCGAAGCTTACGTTCCCGCGTCCGATACTTTTATTGATAAAGATGCTTCGCTAAATGAACATATTGAGCAAATGCGTTTGTCAGCGACGAAAGCATTGATTGAACGCCACGACACGATTGTGGTCGCGACCGTTTCCGCGATTTATGGTTTGGGCGAACCAGAATCGTATTTTCAAATGGTGCTGCATTTGGTGCGAGGCGATGTAATTAAGGAGCGCGATATTTTGCGGCGGTTGGCAGAAATGCAATATACCCGCAATGACACGGAACTGCGGCGCGGCACTTATCGGGTGCGGGGGGAAGTGATTGACGTTTTTCCTGCTGAGTCCGAACAGGAAGCGTTGCGGATTGAATTGTTTGATAATGAAGTCGAGCGATTATCATTGTTTGACCCGCTGACCGGAGAAATTCTCCAGCGGATTGCCCGTTATACGATTTATCCGAAAAGCCATTATGTGACTCCGCGCGAACAATTATTAGACGCGGTGGAAAAAATCAAAATCGAACTGAAAGAACGACTCGAAACTTTGCGCAACAATCATAAATTGGTCGAAGCGCAACGTTTGGAACAGCGCACTATTTTCGATATTGAAATGATTATGGAAGTCGGTTATTGCTCAGGGATAGAAAATTATTCCCGTTATTTATCGGGGCGCGGCCAAGGCGAGTCGCCGCCGACTATGTTTGATTATTTACCGGAAAATGCGATGGTGATTATTGATGAAAGTCATGTCACCGTGCCGCAAATCGGTGCAATGTATAAAGGCGACAGGTCACGCAAAGAAACGCTGGTCGAATACGGTTTTCGCCTACCTTCCGCGTTAGATAATCGCCCGTTGCGTTTTGAAGAATTTGAAGCGAAAGCACGGCAGCGGATTTATGTTTCTGCCACGCCGAGTCATTATGAAAAAGAACATTGCGGAGCGTTTATAGAACAAGTGGTGCGTCCGACCGGTTTGCTCGACCCGCTGGTAGAAGTGCGCCCTGCATTGACGCAAATTGATGATTTATTATCGGAAATTAACAAACGCCTGCCCTTAAAAGAGCGGGTGTTGGTGACGACTTTAACCAAACGCATGGCGGAGGATTTAACCGATTATTTGCTGGAGCATCATATTAAAGTGCGCTATTTGCATTCGGATGTGGACACGGTGGAGCGGGTGGAAATTATTCGTGATTTGCGTTTAGGAATATTTGATGTATTGGTTGGGATTAATTTGTTGCGTGAAGGCTTGGATATTCCTGAAGTCTCCTTGGTGGCGATTTTGGATGCGGATAAAGAAGGTTTTTTGCGTTCGTTAGTGTCGTTAGTGCAAACCATTGGACGCGCGGCGCGAAATTCTAGCGGTAAGGCAATTTTATATGGCGATAAAATCACAAATTCTATGCAGTTGGCAATAGATGAAACCCAGCGGCGGCGCGAAAAACAAACTTTGTTTAACACAGAACATGCGATTACGCCGAAAACGATTTTTAAAGCGGTAAAAGATATTTTAGAAATCAGTATTCCGGGGGCGGGTAGCAGTAAACATTTGGCAAAATTGCAGGTGGCAGAAACGGCGGCGGAATATCGGGCTTTACCTGCGAAACAACAAGCGAAAAAAATCAAAGAGTTGGAAGAGAAAATGTATAAACATGCGCAGAATTTGGAGTTTGAAGCCGCCGCGCAGGTGCGTGATGAGTTGAAAGCGTTGGAAGCAATGTTGCTGGTTTAGGAGAAAAAACCTCGCAGGTTTTAAAAACCTGCGAGGTTTGGGTTTGTTCTAAGGCTTGTGCTACTAAAGCGATAATCACTACCTTATCATTTGAAAACAAAAAACAATTTCTTTTGCCCAAAATCTGACAGAGTTAATCTTTCACAACAACAAGTTGGAGTTGTTATAATCACGCAGCCTCGCAAACAAAGATTTTTTGGATATTTTCAATGAACACCTTAAGTATTAGACTTTCCGAATCATTACATCAACAACTGCGTCAACTGAGCAAAAAAGACAAAGTCTCCATTAATCAGTTTATTGTCAGTGCCATTTCAGAAAAAACCGCCGCTTTTTTAACCCGTGATTATTTAATACAACGCGGGGAACAAGCGAGTCGAGAAAAGTTTTTAAATGCACTCGCCAAAGTCGCAGACATTGAAGCCGAACCGTATGACAAGCTATAAAACATCACCATGCAAATCGCCAATCCCATTTATGACAGTGTGTTTAAATTTTTAATGGAAGACACGCCCAGTGCTATTTTGCTGCTTTCTACCATTATTGAAGAAACCATCGTCAGTTTAGATTTTCTGCCGCAAGAAAATATTTTGCAGTTGAGCAACCGCTCTTTGACTGTTTACAGACTGGATTTTTGCGCCAAAATAAAAACATCACAAGGCGACAAACAGGTTTTAATCGAAATTCAAAAAGCAAAACTGCCTTCTGACATTATGCGTTTTAGGCGTTATTTAGGTGAACAGTACAGCAAAAAAAGCAATCGCTATCAAATGCTTGATTCGCAAAATAAACCTCACTACAAATCGTTGCCTATTCTCACAATTTATTTTCTCGGCTATCCACTTGAACACCTGAAAGCTCCAGTGATCAAAGTCAAACGCCACTATTATGATGCGGTGCAGAATCAAGAAATTCATACCAAAGAAGACTTTATTGAAAGTCTGACCCATGACAGTTATGTGATTCAAGTTTCACAACTCCAAGAACCATGCCAATCTGAAATTGAACAGTTACTAGCCATTTTCGACCAACACAAACATTTGCCCAGTGATGAACATATTTTAGAAATTGATGAAAAAATTTATCCTGCTAAATATCGAAGCATCATCCGCCGTTTGCAGCAGGCGATAGCAGAACCTGAAATTAGAAAAACGATGGATGGCGAAGATGAAATTCTGGAGGATTTGCAAAACATGGAACGGTTGATAGAAGAACAAAACCGCGCGTTGGAACAACAAAACCGCGCTTTAGAAGAAAAAAATCAGGCTTTGGAAGAAAAAGATAAAATTATTGCGCAATTGCAACATCTTTTAGATAAATCGCCATAAACAAAAGACAATCTCTAAGAATCCCCAAAGCACATCAAGAATAATTGCAAACAAAACACGCGGTAAAGTTCCACATTTAAATGTCACATTCATTGACTAAAATAGCAGCTTCGCAAATAAAACAACACGAACATCCAGCAACGTTTTGTTGACAGCCGTTAAACTCAACAGCAATTTATAGTACAATACTCGGTTATTTTTTATTCAGTTAAGATTAGGTGTGGTCATGCAAATTATTCAAGAAGCACTCACGTTTGATGATGTTTTATTAGTGCCTGCGCACTCCACTGTACTGCCACGCGATGTAGAATTGAAAACGCAATTAACACGGACAATTAGCCTCAATATTCCGTTGGTTTCTGCTGCGATGGACACAGTGACAGAAGCGCGATTAGCCATCGCAATCGCACAAGAAGGCGGCATCGGCATCATTCACAAAAATATGACCGTTGAGGAACAAGCGCGTGAAGTGCGGAGCGTGAAAAAATACGAAAGCGGCGTGATTAAAGATCCAATTACTGTTTCGCCCCATGTGACTGTGCGTGACGTGATTCAACTGACTCGTGCAAAAAATATTTCTGGCGTACCTGTGGTGGATGGTGATGAATTGGTAGGGATTGTCACCAGCCGCGATTTACGTTTTGAAACTCGTTTAGACGTGCCAGTCTCACAAGTGATGACTACAAAAGAGCGTTTGGTTACAGTCAACGAAGCAGCAAGTCACAAAGAAGCAATTGCCTTATTGCACAAACATCGGATTGAAAAAGTTTTGGTGGTGAATGACCAGTTTCATCTGTGTGGCATGATTACGGTCAAAGATATTCAAAAAGCCAAAGATTATCCGCAAGCTTGCAAAGATGAGCAGGAAAGATTGCGTGTTGGAGCAGCAGTGGGCACAGGCGCAGGTACAGAAGAGCGCGTGGCAGCATTGGTTGAAGCCGGTGTGGATGTGATTATTGTCGATACCGCGCATGGTCATTCGCAAGGTGTTTTAGACAGAGTGCGCTGGGTGAAACAAAATTATCCACAAGTGCAAGTGATTGGCGGCAATATTGCAACCGCAGCAGCGGCGTTAGCGTTGGTTGAAGCTGGCGCAGATGCAGTGAAAGTGGGCATTGGCCCCGGTTCAATTTGTACTACGCGGATTGTCGCAGGCGTTGGTGTACCACAAATCACCGCGATTAGTAATGTGGCAGATGCGTTAAAAGGCACGGGCGTACCTTTAATTGCAGATGGTGGGATTCGTTATTCAGGTGATGTGGCAAAAGCGTTAGCAGCGGGCGCATATTGTGTGATGTTAGGCGGCTTGTTTGCTGGCACAGAAGAAGCGCCCGGCGAAGTGGAATTATTCCAAGGTCGTTCTTATAAATCTTATCGTGGCATGGGTTCATTAGGCGCGATGTCGCAGCAACAAGGTTCAAGCGACCGTTATTTTCAAGATGCAGATACGGTAGAAAAATTAGTGCCGGAAGGGATTGAAGGGCGCGTTCCGTATAAAGGTAGTTTGTTTGCCGTGATTCATCAGTTATTAGGCGGGATTCGTTCCAGCATGGGCTATACAGGTAGTCCAACGATTGATGCTTTGCACGATAAAGCGCAATTTGTGCGTGTAACCAGTGCCGGAATGCGCGAAAGTCATGTCCATGATGTGACAATTACTAAGGAAGCTCCGAATTATCGGATGGATTAATTTCCTCTAAACCTGACAGATTTTTAAAACCTGTCAGGTTTATTCAAATCAGTTGCTAAGTGATTTCTTATTACTTGTAATTCGACTTTTAGCAAAAATAATGTAAAAATCAGCAATAGAAGTCATTTTTTATTATTTTTACTATCATGCTTATTCGTTTCGGATGCTCAAATTACAAATCAATTTTTAGTTATCAAGAATTGTTTTTTACAGCATCGAGCCTAAAAGACACGCAATCTGACCTGATTGAAACTACAGCCGTTCCAGAAAAAATTTTACCGAGCATCGCGCTTTATGGTGCAAATGCGTCTGGAAAAACAAATATGATTGAAGCTTTGCAGTTTTTCATAGGCTTTATTAAAAGTTCTTACAGAGAAGGACAAACGACTGGAATTAATAGACCCATTTTTAAACTGAATTCAGAGGCAAAAAATCAAGCTAGCGAATTTGATATTGATTTTATTTTAGATAACAAACATTATCATTATGGCTACAAAATTAATAATGAAGCAGTAATTGAAGAATGGCTATTTTCTTACGCTTATGAAAATCGAAAATCCAGAACCATTTTATTTCATCGCAGTAGTGAAGAAGAAAACGAATATAAATTTAGCAAATATTTAAAAGGTGAAAATAAAGTAATTTCTAAATTGACAAGGGATAATAGTTTATATTTAAGTACCGCTGCACAAAACAATCATGCTCTTCTTGGTGAAACGTACAATTATTTCAAATCAATTTTTTCATTTAGATTTGACAATTTATTAAACCCCACTATCGTTGCTCATCACGTTAAAAAATATGGAACAATCAAACAAGTAAGCAATTTTTTAATGAATTCAGGAACAGGAATAGAAACAATTCAATTAAAATTAAAAACACTTGAAGGCGAAGATTTAATTATTAGAAATAAACTCCAATCATTTCTTAAAGATTCTTTATTAGAAAACGCAAAAGACCTTGATCTAGCAAAAGAACTTGATTTAATAGAACTGACTCATAAAGATAAAAACGGTAACTTTATCTCTTTTGAATTAGAAGAGGAAAGCTTAGGCACAAAAGCTATGATTGCTTTATTAGCTCCAATATTTAAAGTGTTAAATGAAGGCGGCATTTTTATTGTTGATGAAATTGAATCGAGTTTACATATTTTATTAACCTTAGAAATCGTTAAATTATTCAGTCGAAAAGAAACTAATCCCAAAGGTGCGCAATTATTGTTTACTACACATGAAACGCATATTTTGTGCAGTGACATTTTAAGACGCGACCAAATTTGGTTTTCAGAAAAAAACTATGCGGGTGAAACCGTTATCGCACCTTTAACAGATTATGAATTACGCGCAACCGATAATTTTCAAAAAGGTTATTTAGAAGGACGATTTGGCGCAATTCCCTTTTTAGGCGATATTCAAAAACTGTTTCAAGTTGAAAAACAATAATGGCAAGAAGAATTCCGCAATCAAAACCAATTAGTCGAAAATTAGGTAAAAAATCGCCCAAGTTTTTGATTATTGCGTTTTGTGAAGGAAAAAATACTGAGCCAGAATATCTTAAAAGTTTCGCCAGACATCACGGTAATAACTTAGTCGAAGTTCAAACCATCGCGCCAGCAGGTGCACCATTCACAATTGTGCAATCTGCTGTTGCTCGCAAAAAACAGGAAGATGCTAAGAAAAAAACCAATAGTTTTGATGAGTTATATGAAGTTTGGGCGGTATTCGACATAGACGAACATCCCAATATCCCACAAGCACTGGATATGGCAAAAGCAAATCAGGTGCATACTGCCATATCAAATCCGTGCATAGAAATTTGGTTTTTATGGCATTTTACCTTTCATCAATCGCACATTCACCGACACGACCTTCAGCGTGAATTGGCAAAATATATGGCAAGCTATCAATCAGATGGCAGCAAACTCATTGATTATGAAAGAATAAAAGATCAGTATGTTTCAGCCAAAACCAGAGCCGAAAAACAATTCGCAAATCATGCTGCAACAGGTAATTCTTCTGGAAATCCATCAACAACTTTTTATAAGTTACTCGAAAAAATAATTGAAAATGGCATTGCAACTAAACCAATCGATTCTAACACCTAAATTCTCACTAAAAAACAATAACTTAAACCACTACTCATGCGAAAACTCATAATTGATATACGCACGTTGTGACTCTCCCGCCTGCGTACTTATACTCAATCCCTCAAGAATTTTATACTTTAACGTCAAAATTGTTTGCTTACTAAACAAACCCACTTTCGCCCCAACATAAAAATCCGGCGTTAAATATTGCCCCACCGCCATTAAACTATCTTTCATGCTTTCGCCCTCCTGCAACTCCATTTCATCAATCCCAAACTTTTCAGCCAACCACGCTATTTGTCCTGCTCCATAAGACAACGCCGCACTTGCCAGCATATTGCCATCACTTTTGGTCAATTGATTTAACCCGCGCCCCGTCACTAAATAAGCCAGCGCGTCCGATTCTGGCAGCGGCGGTTCTGAGGAGATTTGCGCCTGTGGCGTTTGAGTTACGCCGGTTAATTTTAAAATAGCCGTGACTTTTTTCGATTTCGACAGCCGAATTGCCTCCACATCCAGCAGCGGATTACCGGGATCGCCATTAAACACAAAGCGTCCACGCCGCACAGTTAAATCTTGCCCATAACTTTTATAACGCGCCTTCTGCATGTCAACAGATCCAAATGTCAGCAATTTGTCAGCTTTTTGGGTCAACTTTAATGAGCCGACTAAATCCGTATTTAATCCTAAACCTGAAAAATGAGTTTGTTTACCTAAATCAATGGTTATATCAACGCCAAAATCCGACTGCGCCGCTGCTTTATCTTTATTTTTTTTCTCCTCGCCGATAATTTCTTCATCTTCACTCGGCAACACCGCATTTTTAGGCAATTCTTGTAATTGAATTTGCGCTTTTGCCAACGATAATTTTCCTGAAATCAAGCTATTATTTTTGCTATAAACGCATTTCAATTCTGGTGAAATCAACACTTGTGCGATAGGCAGCTTCACCACTTCAAACTGATTGCCCGTAATCAACAGCTCCGCAGGATAACCCGCCTCAGGATTTAACTGCACTTTGCCGGATAAATTCAATTGCCCGTCACCGGATTTGGCATGGCCTGAAATCAAAACTTGCTCACCGGTTAAACTTTGCAATTTCAGCGTGATATTTTGCAAATGAATTCCCGCCTGCTCCACAGTCACCGAGCTGTTATTGATAGCAAGTTCGCCTTTTAATTCAGGCTTTTTGACACTGCCAGCAATGTCTACCGCCGCTGAAACAGAGCCTTTTAACTCAGATAAAGGTTCAATATAAGGTTTGAGTAAATCAAAATTCATCACCGCTGCCGATAAATGCCCTGAGATGGCTTGATTCGCTCCGGTATCTAAACGCAATTGCCCACGCACATAATTTTTATCAGCGAACACCAGATTTACATCGTTGCTGATTTGTGAACCTTGCAATGTGCCGGCTAAAGAAACTTGATTCAATGCCAGCGTGGTTTGCTGCTTATCCACCAGCATCGTAACCTGCGTATTTTTTGACATATTCAGTTGATAATTGCCGGACAGCCCACCGCGTATTTTTTGCACCGCGCCGGATGCGGTTAATTGTCCGCTCAGTTTTAACGTTTCTGGCAAATACTTTTGCGCTAATTCGGAAGGTAACAGGGCGTGAAAAGCTCCTTGAAAATCGCCGGTTGCAGGATAACTGCCTTCCACACAAACTTTTGCCGCCGCTTGCGTAAAACAGCTTTCGCCTAGCGCAACATCAAAACCGGCACTGTGTTTGTGAATCGCTAAAGCAATCGCTTTGCTTATCTGCCATTGTCCGGCTTGGGCTTGTTTCAGGCTTAACTTGGTTAATTGCGCTTGCCAATCGTTGTTTTTGAATGCGCCCGCAACAGCCAAATCAATATCGCCCTGATTAGAATTGGCAAGTAAAGTCAGAAGGTGATTTGGTTTTGTGCCAACCGCAGAGAAAGCCAGCGTAGAAACTTGGTTTGCACCTGAGCTGATGCCGTTTGCATTAAATTGTAGCTGCGATTTTTTCTGTTCATCCGCTGCATAATTCAAATCAATCGCCAAATCTTGCAAGGCATGTTGTTCAAAACGCAGTTGTTTTCCCTTTGCTTTTAACAACACATTGGGATTTGTCAACGCACCTTCTAAATGCGCATTCGCATTCAATTCACCACTTAAAGTCGCCCATAAACTATTCAAGTGCGGCGCGGTAATCGCAATATCCAAAGCGGCATTTTTTTCACCCAGCGCACCTTGCACGCCAATTTTATTTGCCCCAGAAACCAACGAAAATGCTTTAACCGTCAGATTTTTATCGACTAAATCGAGTTGCCCTGTTGCCAACAACGGATAATTGCGTAATTTTCCGCTTAAATAATCAATATTGACTGACAAACTGAGTTTATCTGCTAATAAATGCCCTTTCAGCGCGGTTTTAAAATTCAAATCGCCCGGCAAATCAGGCTTCACAATCGCAGGATTAAAATGCGCTCCGGTGGCTACTAAATCAAACTGCGGCGCGTCGTGCCAACCAACTCGCCCTTGAACTTGCAACTGCCCAAGCTTTGCAGTCAAGTTGAATTGGCTAATCTGCAAGTTTTCAGCATCACCCGCACCGATAAATTGTAGCCGCGCTTCTTCCAATTGCGTTTGCGTTAAAGCTGCTTGCAATTGCAATTGGTATTTTTTTGCTGAACCTGAAACTTTAAAATCACCCGTTTTGCTAGAAATTTGCACGGTTTTCCCAGTCAAAGGCCAGCGCAGATTTTGCCAACTGCCGTTTGTCACGAGCGTAGGCTCTTTCATGACATTTTCCACCAACCCTTGTTGCTGAAAAATAAATGGCGCAAGCAGTTGATTATTAAAACTTACTTTATTGCTATCGCCGCTGGCTTGAATAGCCCCGCGCCATTGTCCGTGTTCAGGATGATTAAATTGCCACGCGATATTCACAGAAAATGGAAAACCTTCGCCCAATTTGGTTTTGCCTTTTACGGTCGCGCTGCCGCCTTCACCTTGCACGGTTAAAGCTGGCAATTGCAGTTGATTTTCAATAGTTTGTGCAGAAAACTGAATTTTATCAATGTGATAACTTTGCTCTTCTTGCTTAATTTTTAAATTAGACAGCGAAAAATCATCCAGCGCGATTTGCACAGGTAATTCTATTTTTGCCAGCGGATCAAAATCACTTTTTTCGTCGGTTTTTTTCAACACAACCGATAAATCATCCAGTTTTATTTGCTTGATTTTCAACACGCCTGACAATAAATCTTCTAATTTCCATTGAATAAGCCCATGTTTTAATTCAATTGTTTGGCTTTCTGTGTGTAATTTAAAGTTCTCTATTTTGATTCCATCACGCAAACGACCTTCTGTTGCGCTGGCAGAAATTTGTTCAGGAAACAGCGCGAAAACTTGTTGCAAGACCCATTCGCTGGCAGAAACGCTGTTAATAATCGCCAAAACTGCCAGCGGCACGCAACCGAGTAAAACAAAGCAAAACAAAGTGATTTTTAAACTACGCCGAATCGTGATTTTCATAAGCGTGTGCCTGCGGCGAAATAAATTTGATAACTGGAATTGGCATCATTCAACGGAATCGCAAAATCAAGCCGAATTGGGCCTATCGGTGAATACCAGCGCAAACCAATGCCCGCTCCTGTTTTGATGCTGATGTTGTCCAAGTTAAACGCATTGCCAGTGTCGATAAACGCCGCAACGCCATAATCGCCAAACAATGTTTGTTCATATTCCGCACTGAGCAGGGCTGAAAACTTGCCGCCTGCTACATTTCCGAGTCCATCTTTTGGGGCTAATTCTTTGTAATCATAACCACGCACACTGTTGATGCCCCCTGCATAAAACCGATAACTGGTCGGCAAGTTATTAAATTTATTCACGGTCATCGCGCCTAAATTCATTCTGCCAGTGAAAACGCCAGACCAAGGCAAAGGAGTCATCCACACGCCATCGAGATTCGCGCGGAGAAAACTCACATTCGACAGCGGCGTTTCATAACTGCCGCCTAAATCAACGCGCAAACGTCTGCCTTCGGTCGGGTGCATCATATTATTAGAAAAACTATTCAACCAATTTCCGCCCAGAATGAACAACAATGACTGCTTTTTTTCCTGCTGAATCGTGAATTTTTCATAACTAAAATCGGCAAACAAGGTTTGTTTCCAGCCATCCGCCAAGCCATATTTTAAACGGTTAGAAAGCGTGGCAGATTGCGAGGTAAAGTTATCGGTTTTCTCCCTTTTTAAACCCGCGCCGAAGGTGTAAGAATCGCTCAACGGATTATCCAACGGAATGTTGTATTGGGTTTCCAAAGTCGATAACACCAAAGAAGCATCCAAGTTTGCACTAAACGTATCGCCATCGGTATTCAAACGGCGATTTTCATAAAACGCATTCACCAACACGCCCACATCAGTGCCGTAACCTAAACCAAAACTATAATGATGCTTGTCTTTTGGGTATAAACTAATCGCAATCGGCACACGTTGGCTTTCAGCACGTTGAAAATCTGGGCGAATTTCCACTTGTTCAAAATAGCCACTTTTCGATAACGCATCGTAAGTTTCCACCAATTTACTGGCGTTATAAGGCTTGTCAGCAACCAACGCGGAATATTTTTTTGCCAATTCTGGATCTAAAACTTGTTGTTTAATCTCAACTTTTCCAAAACGATGTTGTTTACCGCTGTCAAAAACCAGCTTAAATTCTGCTTGCGCCCGCGCTTTATCAATCAGCAATTGTTTTTGTTTCCATTTTCCCTGCAAATAACCATGCTCCTGAGCTAAAGCGTTAAATCGTGCTTTAATGCTTTCATAAAAACTATGTTGCAAAGGCGAGCCGATTTTTGCCTGATATTTCTGCACCAATTTTAAAAACTCGGCATCGTTTTTTGCATCGCCTTCAATTGCAATCGAGATGGTTTTCACAGTGGTTTGTTGTCCCAATTCCACTGTAAATTCTGCCAACCAGCAGTCGTCTTTAACGGTTAAGTTTTTTTTCAACTTAAATTGGTAATACCCCAACGCCCGCAAACTACGATCAATTTCTGCATCCGCTTGGGCAAATAATCGCTGAATTTTCCAGTTTGGTGCGGTGCACGGCTGCTCAGTTAATGCCAGCAAAGCTAAGGCATTTTCTTTGGTTTTTCCTTCCAAGCCATTCATCACAACTTCGGCGCGTGCCGTGCTGGTGAGAAAAACACTTAAAAGGCTGCAAATAGTTAAAACAGATTTAACATTCAGATTCATATAATCACTAACGATTTATGGATGATTGAAAAGAATAATTTAGATTGTTATACGTTATTAAGCAAAACTTTTGCCAGCGAAATTTTAAAACAGGAGTAATGTAATTTAATTTTGCATGAGTAAAGGCGTACTGCGCAAACAAAAATGCTTGCGCGTTCTGCAATTTTTCTTTTATTCAGGATGTTACGCAAAATAAATTAAGTGTTGATGAAAATCAGCTGAGGTTACGCATCAGCAATAATTAGTACGTTTTAGCACAGAAAACGACGGCCAGTCCTTGAAGGCATAGGTATCTACACAAGATAGCTTGACAGTTTTTATAATAAAACCATTGATAATAAAGAGGTTTTTGTAGGTTGGGTTAGCGTTATTGAGCGAAGCGAGATAAGCGTAACCCAACATGCAGCCTTAAAATAAACGAACTTTGTTGGGTTACGCTCTTTTTTCTGACGAAAAAAGTAGCTAACCCAACCTACATATTTCAATATCCAATTGATATATAAATACTTTTTAAACTAAAGATGTGTAGATAGCTATGCCTTGAAGGACTAGCCGTCGTAGTGACACTTCCATAAGTAATTCGTCATCAGTTTCAAGGTATTGCCATTTTTTGTCGGTGCGGCAAATTCGCATTGTTCGGATAAATCCGAACCTACACATTCTTTAAAACTTTTGTTCAGATACTTATTCTGCGGGTAGAATACCTTAATCTCGCTTATCACAAAACTGAACTGCCTGAAAAATCAGGCGTTAGTAGGGCAAAAGTCAGCAGGGCGCAAAGCTTGCGAATCAAACTTAAAAAATCACTTCTCATAAATGCAAGCATTTTCCTGTAAAATCCAATAAAGTTTTTCTGTTTTGCGTACCGCAGAAAATCGCCTGCATTTTTATACTTAGGTCATCAAACAAAATTTTTATCGCCCAAACCTTCCAGTTCTCTGAGATCTGGAAGGTTTTTATACCTGAAAATTTATATTTAATGACTTATAAATCAATTAACTATCATTTCAATACAGAGTCACAAAGTGAATCAACCCCACAGCAACATCCACCACCACAAAATCTTAATCCTCGATTTCGGCTCACAATACACCCAGCTCATCGCCCGCAGAATCCGCGAAATCGGCGTGTATTGCGAAATTTATTCCTGCGATTGCAGCGATGAAGAAATCAAAAACTTCAATCCCAACGGCATTATTTTATCCGGTGGCCCTGAAAGCGTGACCGAAGGCAATACGCCCCGCGCTCCACAAACTGTGTTTGAAATCGGCATTCCAGTGTTAGGCATCTGCTACGGAATGCAAACGATGGCAGAGCAACTCGGCGGAAAAGTCGAAAGCGGGCATGAGCGCGAATTCGGCTATGCACAAATTCGGGCGCGTGGGCATTCAAAACTGCTGAGCAATATCGAAGACCATCTCTCACCGGAAGGTTTTGGCTTATTAGATGTATGGATGAGTCACGGCGACCGCGTAGTGGAATTACCCGCAGGTTTTATATTATGCGCAAGTTCTGACGGTGCGCCGATTGCGGGCATTGCCAACGAAGAAAAATCGTTTTACGGATTGCAATTTCACCCTGAAGTCACGCACACCAAACAAGGTGGACGGATTTTGTCGCGTTTTGTGACTGAAATTTGCGGCTGTGAAACTTTGTGGACTTCCAGTAATATTATTGAAGAAAGCATTAACGCGGTGCGGGAAAAAGTTGGCACAGATAGCGTGGTGTTAGGTTTGTCTGGCGGCGTAGATTCTTCCGTCGTCGCGGCGTTATTGCACAAAGCGATTGGCGGGCAACTGACTTGCGTTTTTGTCGATACCGGCTTGTTGCGTCTGCACGAAGGCGACCAAGTGATGGCAACCTTTGCTGAACACATGGGCGTAAAAGTGATTCGCGTGAATGCGGAACAACGTTATTTAACTGCGTTGGCTGGTGTGAGCGATCCTGAAACCAAACGCAAAGTGATTGGCAATTTGTTCGTGGAAATTTTTGACGAAGAAGCCAATAAACTCACCGATGCAAAATGGTTGGCGCAAGGCACGATTTATCCTGACGTGATTGAATCGGCTGGCGCGAAAAGCGGCAAAGCGCATTTGATTAAATCGCATCATAACGTGGGCGGTTTACCGAAAGATATGAAGTTAAAACTGGTCGAGCCGTTACGCGAATTGTTTAAAGACGAAGTGCGCAAACTTGGTTTAGAGTTGGGATTACCTGCGGATATGATTAATCGTCATCCGTTTCCAGGCCCTGGTTTGGGCGTGCGGATTTTAGGTGAGGTGAAAAAACAATATGCGGATTTACTGCGACAAGCGGATGCAATTTTTATTGAAGAATTGTATCGGCATGATTTGTATCATAAAGTCAGCCAAGCCTTTGCGGTATTTTTACCCGTAAAATCGGTGGGCGTGATGGGCGATGGTCGCCGTTATGACTATGTAATTGCGATTCGCGCGGTAGAAACCATTGATTTTATGACCGCACGGTGGGCGCATTTGCCGTATGAGTTTTTAGATTTGATTTCGCGCCGCATTATTAATGAAGTGTCAGGCATTTCGCGCGTCACTTATGACATTTCAGGAAAACCACCTGCAACGATTGAATGGGAATAAGTTAGGCAATAAAAACCGCTTTTGGTTTCGACTGGATGCGGTTTTTTGCTTTATAAAACCAGTTAAGCGACCTATACTGAAGTCTTTATATTTTTTGGAGAATGCGATGACTCATCCTGTACTAACGGAAATAGTAGCGAGTATTTCAGAGTTAAAAGCCAATCCCATGAAAGTAGTTGCAAGTGGCGATGGAATGCCTGTTGCAGTTTTAAATAGAAATCAACCCGCTTTTTATTGCGTGCCAGCGGCAGCGTATCAAGCTATGATGGAATTGATTGATGATATGGCGTTGTTGAAAATGGTGAAAGAACGACAAAATGAAGAATCTATCGCGGTTTCGTTAGATGACTTATAAGCTGGAATTTAAAAAATCCGCGCTAAAAGAATGGGATAAATTAGGACATACGATTAAAGAACAGTTCAAAAAAAAGCTGAAAGAGCGATTAGAAAGTCCGCATGTTCCGGCGGCGGCTGTGTCGGGTGGGCAAAATCTTTACAAAATCAAGTTGCGGCAGCAGGGTTATCGTTTGGTTTATTCTGTCGCTGATGAGATTGTGACAGTGACTGTGATTGCAGTGGGCAAACGCGATAGAAACGAAGTTTATGAAGTCGCACTTTCAAGACTGGATAACAGACAATAAAAAACCG
Organism: uncultured Methylomonas sp.; assembly: GCA_936941155.1. GTDB lineage: Bacteria > Pseudomonadota > Gammaproteobacteria > Methylococcales > Methylomonadaceae > CAIQWF01. Next base: position 190,900 of record CAKZJE010000032.1, read on the forward strand.
CCTTTGGTTTTGCCGTTGGCGGTTTTGTTTATTCTAAAGTCAGAATTTCATCTATCAATTCAGGCGGAACATCGGGAACTTTATCTAACAATTCTAAAACCTGCGCGGCGGTGACTTTCTGATAAGTATTTTTAAGTTGCCGGATATAAAGCATTTGTTCCCGCATCAATAAACCGTCGTGAATTAATTCGTTATACAAGCGATTTTCAGAATAACCCAGTTGACTCGCCAGTTGTTTTGCCAAACAGCGTTCTTCTTCGGGCAAACGCAATAAAAAAGCCTTTTGTTTATTCATGGATTCTCTCCTGTAAAACCTGTTGTGGGCGTTTAACAATAACGTGAGGAAAAAGTAATTCTGCCTGCTGAAAGTCTTTAATGTTATGTGTGACAAGCGTACACGGCTGCATAGCGACTGCAATTTCCACCAGATAATTATCTCCCTCATCGTGCAAATTAGGTCGCCATAAAAATGTGATGCGTGATTCCTGTGCAACCAGCACAAGCCTTGCCAAAATCATTTCTATTTCATTCGGTTCAAAAACTAACGAGACAGTGAAAGTATTCAAAACCAGCGGTATCTTAGAGAAAAAAAACACTGAAAAATTAGAAAAATGCTGAAAAAA